>JANMDV010000176.1:0-18303 GCA_031376485.1 Actinomycetota bacterium | reverse complement strand
GGTGTATCCGAGCTTGTAGACGCCGGTGTGGTTGGCGTCCTTACTCTGGACGTCGGTCGCATTGACAAACAGTGAGATGCCGCCGCTGATGGCCTGCAGGTCCACCCTGGAGCCGTCGTTGCGGTAGGCAATCAGCTCGTGGATCTCGGGAGGCGCCGTATCGACGTAGCCCATCATCCCGCCGAAGCCCAACGGGTTGACCGGGCGCCCACCCGCCCAGCGCGTGAAATGCACGTGCTGCTGTCCGGGGAACACCTTGCCGATCACGGTTGAGAACGCTTTGACGCGGGCACCTTCGCGGACCGGGTCTTTGAGGTGTACGTACTCGAAGTCCCCGACGCGGACGAAGCGCGAATAGTTGTCGCCGCCGCCCCACTGCGCGACCCCGTCGGTCAACGCGTAGACCGGAGTCAGGTCGGGCGCGATGATGTCGATCCCATGGTGGATGATGCGCCGGCCTGCCGCCAGCACGGGGTTGAGCCCATCCAGAAATTCGTGCAGGCGGGCACCCGTCAAGCCTTTGGCGCCGGCGACGCCGACAAGGCCACGGACCTCACCGAACGTCCCGCGGACCCCGTGGGGTCCGTCGAACGGCTTGACCGGCCAGCGAAGTTGCCGGATCGGAGCGGTTCCGACGCCGAACGCGGGCGCGTCGCGGATCAGCTCGTGTGCGTGTTGCTGCAGCCCGCGCGTCGCGGCGCGGATCAGGTAGTCGGCCGGGAACGGGGTCTTGCCCAGTAGGTAGCCCTGCCCGCGAACGCCGATACCCGCGTTGATCTCGTTCTCGGGGTAGCCCACCCGTCGCTTCCACGCCAGAATGGCCTGCGCGGTGGGCGTTCCGAAAGTCCCGTCGGCGCGGATACGAAGCGCCTTTTGGACGGCCGTGACATCGGGGCCCTTCATCCGTGGGTTCGTCAAGGTCAGGACGCGCATGCTGTGCTCCTCTGTCGCTGTCGGCAGGCTCGCCGCTGGGTTTGCATCAGTCAAGAGCCATGTGTCGCGGCGTTCGTACATCGCCGGCGAGGCCGGACGGTGCAAGAAGTGCCCGGCACGTGCGCTGCGTCACACGGATTCGAGGCGGGAGCGACCCGGCTGGGTACCGCGTCGCAGCGCTCCGCGCGCGCAGCGTCGGTCAGTTGGCGCTCAGCGATCCTTGCTCTCGTGGTCCAGAAGCGCCACTGCGGCTCCGCTCACGCTGATGCCCGTTCCCAGCTCGGCCGGGATGTCCACCGTCAAGAGACTCGGCAGGCCCATGTCGTCACCTTGGTGGATCGTGATCGTGGCGGGCAAGGCGACCAGGTCCAGTTCGCGTAGGTACCCGCCGAATGCGGCGGCAGCAGCGCCGGTCGCGGGGTCTTCGAACACCCCTCCCGGGGGGAACGGGTTACGCGCATGAAAGACCGTTGCGGACTCCCGCCAGACCAGGTCGACCGTCGTCCAGTCGTGGTGGGCCATCAGCGCGCCCAACGCTGCGGTGTTGTAGTGCAGATCCGCAAGGCGCCCGCGGGTGTCGGCCGAGATGATCGGATGCCACGCGCCGGCGTAGGCCACGCGCGGCGGCATCGACGGATTCAGGTCCGTGCGGTCCCAGTCGAGCGTGGCGAGCAGCAGGGACAGATCGTCGTCGCGAAGCGCCGCGGAGCGAGGAGGTACGCTCGTCAATGTCGCGGTGATGGTGCCCGCGCGATTCGTGGTTGCGACCGTCACCTCGCCGCTCGACGTGGCCAGGGTCAGCATCCCGGGTCCATGCCGGTCGGCGTGAGCGACCGCGGCCGCGATCGTTGCGTGTCCGCAGAATGGGACTTCCGCCAGCGGGCTGAAGTACCGCACGTCGTATGTACCCGCGCCGGTCTGCACCAGAAAAGCCGTCTCCGAGTAGCCGACGTGCGTCGCGATGGACTGCATCGCGGCGGCGTCCAGGTCGTGGGCGTCCAAGACGACCCCGGCGGGGTTGCCGCCGCGCGGGTCGTCGCTGAAAGCGGAGTAGCGCAGGAGCTCGGTCATCGTCCGACCAGCCGCCGCGCGGCACCCTCGACCGTGCCCTCGTCGAGCAGGACGTGGAGCGCCGCATCACCGAGCGGGATAAACGTGTCGGCCGACGCCACGCGGGCCATTTGTCCGTCGTAGCCGGCGTCGACCAGGCCTGCCAGGATTCCCTCGCCCACCCCGCCGCTCGCGCGGGTCTCGTCCACGACCAGGACCCGCCCGATGCTGTCGGCGTGGTGCGCGATCGCATCGATGGGGAGGGGCGACAGCCAACGCAGGTCCAGCACGCGGCAGTCGATGCCATCCTCGGCGAGCCGGCGCGCCACCCGCAGGGACATGTGCAGCCCGTTGGCCCACGAGACGATCAGCAGGTCACCGCCGGCCCCGTAGACGCGCGGCTCCCCAAGCGGCACGTGGGTCTGGTCCCATGCCGCCGGCGCGGTGTACGGGTCGAGCCACAGGCCGTCTCCAGGTTCATGCAGGTCGGCCGTCGCGTACAGGGCGATCGGTTCCAGGAAGACGCACACCGTTCCGTCCACCGCCGCGGCGCCCACGCAGGTCCGCAGCATCGCCGCCGCGTCCGCCCCGCGTGCCGGCGATGCGACGACGATGCCTGGGATGTCGCGAAGCACGCCGACGGCGTTGTCGTTGTGGAAGTGGCCGCCGAAGCCCTTCTGATAGCCATAGCCCTGGACGCGGATCACCATGCCGTTGCGGTACTGGCCCTGCGAGAAGAACGACAGGCTCGCCGCCTCGCCGCGTAGCTGATCCTCGGCGTTGTGCAGATAGGCCAGGTACTGGATCTCGGGAACGGGGACGAGGCCCGATACGGCCGCGCCGAGCGCAAGTCCCAGGATCGCCTGCTCGTCCAGCAGCGTGTCGAACACACGTGCGATACCGGCTTTCGCGGCAAGCCCCCGCGTCACGCCGTAAACGCCGCCTTTGACCGCGACGTCCTGACCGAACAGCAGGAGTCGCGGTTCTGCCATCAGCAGATCGCCGAGCGAACGGTCGATCGACTGCGCCAGGGTCAACGGCCCCTCGTCTTCGGGCAGGGCCCGGCCAAACCACTCCGATCGTGCGTCGGTCGGTGCCGATCGTGACGCTGCCTGGGCGACCAGCTCGGGCGTGCGCGGCGAGAGCGGCACCATCACGTGTTCGGCACTCGCAAGCTGTGGGGCGCCAACCATGGCGCGCGCAGCATCGCGCACCCGGGAGCGGATCTGTTCTGAGCGGGAGAGGATGTCCTCAGTCGTCGCAAAGCCGCCAGCGACGAGTAGGCGTGCCGTGGCCACGATCGGATCGCGCGTGTAGTCGCGACGCACCTCGTCGGGCGCACGGTAGCCGGCCTCGACATCGCTCCCCGCATGGCCCAGGAATCGGACGGTCGTAAGATGCAGGAACGCGGGCCGCCGTTCGGTGCGTACCCACTCGGCAAGATCTCGGGCAGTCTCATAGACCCGGGCCGGGTCGGCGCCGTCGGCGCTCACGTAACGCAGCCCGGACCTGTGTGCGTATGCGGCCTCGATCCACCCGCCCGGCGTGCGCACGCTGATGCCGATGCCGTTGTCCTCGCAGACGAGGAGCAGCGGCAGGGGCAGTCGGCTGTGAGCGCAGTGGCACGCGGTGTTGATCGCTCCGACTGCGGTGGAGTGGTTGGCCGACGCGTCACCGAAGCTGCAAACTGTGAGCGCGTCGAGCGGCCAGTCGATCGGTACCGGGAGCTTGGGTGCGCGTCCGATCGTCAACGCGATCCCGACGGCGCGGGGCAGGTGGCTGGCGATCGTCGAGGTCTGCGGGATGATCGCAAGCTCATGCCTGCCGAACACCTTGTGCCGTCCGCCTGCGATGGGTTCGTCGACCGAGGCGAACATCCCTTGCAGGATGTCCCTGACCGGATCGATGCCCTCGACCTGGCGGGCGCGCGCGCAGTAGAACCCGCCCGAGCGGTAATGAAGGAGCGCCGGGTCGGTGGGTCGAAGTGCGGCGGCGACCGCAGCGTTGCTCTCATGTCCGGCGGATCCGATTGTGTAGAAGCCGTGCCCCTGCGCGCGAAGCCACCGTGCGGCCAAGTCGATGTGACGGCTCTCGAGCTGGGCGTCCAACAGATCGAGTGCCTGGACTGCGCTCAGGGATGCGTCCGCTGCGATGCGGTCGGCGCGTTCGTCGGTTGGGCCGTGGCCCAGCGTGGCGACGGCCTGCTGCCAGGCGAGTTCGAGCGGATCGCGCCGGTCCGTCGTCACAAAGGTGCGCTCCGAACCCTGCATGTTCAGCAGTCTGCCACGCCCTGGTGTTGGGCTGGTCCGGATGCCCCCGCCGGGACCTGCGGGTCCGAACTACCAGGCGTCGTCGGCGGAGCGGCGGCGCATGCCGCTCTCGCCAAGGGACTCCCACACGTCGAGCTTCGTCGTGATCCCCCGGATGACGGCATCGGTGAACTCGTCGGTGTGGGCGTGCCCCCCCAGGTCCATCGTGCGGATGTCGTCGCCGATGGTCTCGAGCGCGGCCTCGTAGATGGCGCGCGAGGCCGTATCCTCGCCCATGTAGGACAACACGGCAGCACCTGCCAGGATCATCGCGAGCGGGTTGGCCACGTTCTTGCCTTCGAGCGCCGGTGCGGTTCCGTGCGGGGCCTCCGCCATGACCACCGTCGGGTGGTAGTTGTCGTCCACGGCGAACAGCAGCGACTCCGCGCCCGCTATCGATCCGAACAACTGCAGCACCATGTCCGACAGCAGGTCGCCGTCACGGTTCAGCGCAGGGACGACAAGCGATTCACCGGTGTGCGAGATCAGCATCGCGTACGTCGCGTCGATCAGCATCGGCCGGTAGCGCACCTCGGGGTGGCGCGCTGCGGCCGCATCGAGTTCCTCTTTGAGCATGCCCTCGTACACCGGCGAGACAGTCCACTTGGGCCCACCGCTGACGGTCGCGTTCATCCGCACCGCCTGCAGGAACGCGACCTCGGCGACCTGGCGGCACACCCGTCGGCTGATGTGCTCGGTGCGCCACGCAACCTCGTCGTCACCTGTGCCCTCGCGATGTTCCTCGGCCCCGTATGCGTCGTCGACCGCCATCCGCACGATCGAGATCGGCGCATGGATGCCCCCGACGGGCCGTACACCCGGCAGGCGGCGTCCCGTGCGGATGATGACCTTGCCGTCGACCTCTTCGCGCAGGATCGCGTTGGGACTCCCGACATCGCCCGAGATCTCGGGCGTGATCGTCGCGGCTTTCAGGCCAAACCCGTGCTGACACATCGCGCGCGCGGCTTCGTGGACGACCTCGTTGGCGGTTGCACGGCGGTTCTCGAGCGACAGGTCGTAGCGTTCGAACGTCAACTCGACGCCGATCACGGCAGGGTCGAGCACCCGAAGGGCTTCTTGCAGAAGCTCCTGTCCGGTTTCGTCCCCCTCCATGACGATCAACGTTTTCGGCATCCTGATCACAGCCTCTCATAGCGGTTGCCCTGGAGCGTCAGCTCACCAGTTCGAGCGTGCGCCGATCGGCGAGGCGCACGGTCAGACCGGCAGCCGTGGCAGCGGCGATCAGGGCGCGCACCGTTCTGGGCTGGCGCGGCGCGGTCAAAAACGCGCGGACCAAGCGTCCCTTGACGGATTTGTTGGTGTGGCTGGCCGAGCGGCCGTCTGTGCCGATGACCCGGACCGCGATGGCGCCGGGAACAGGCGCGAGCGCCGTGTAGGCGCCCGAGCGCAGGTCGATCACGGGTCCGTCCTGCGTGAGCGTCTGCACCAGCCATGGGCGCCAAACCGCGGCGGGGGCGCCGAGTACGGCAAGCGTGTTGCCGGCCGACAGGCGGTAGGCGGGAATGAGGTCGTCGGGTCTCAGGGCTCCGAACAACGCCGAGCACAGCACCACGGTCGTCGCCGCGCGCCGCCGCGCCGCCGTCGAAAGACGCGACGCGTCGAGCGCGTCGTACAGCACCCCCGTGTAGCGCGTGATCGCCGGCAGCGTCGGTGATGTCAAGAGCTCCGCGTTACGGAGGATCTCGGCGTCCTGGCGAACTGACAGCCCGAGCGTCGCCCGGCAGCGCTCGGGGTCCGTCGCAAGCTCGCCGAGCGCCGCCAGGAGCGTCTGGCGCACGTGTGTGAGTTCGGGGAAGCCCAACCGGTCGAGGGCGAGGGGTGGCCCGTCGCCATGGTCTGCCTTGGTTTCGGATGGCGGGAGCAAGAGGCGCATCGGAGCGCCATCGTAGTCGGCACGAACGTAGGTCAGATCGGTCTCGGGTCAGCGACGCAGCAAGGCGGCTTCGGGCAACGCGTCGATGCAGACGCACACGAGGTCGTTGCCGAGCCGGCCTGCGTCCGCCAACTCGTCGTCTCCGACGTGGTCGAACGCGGACACCGCGACGCGGCCGTTCTCGCGCAGCTCGGTCATCACCAGTGCGACTGCGTGCGGAAGCCACTGCGTGCCGGCGCCGTCCCGCAGGATCGCGAGGGCGGTGGCATCGTCCATGCCTGCGCGGTAGGGGCGGTCCGAGGTCATCGCATCCCAGGCGTCGCACACGCTGATCAACGCGGCCTCGGTCGGCATCTGCGACGCCGTGATGCCGTCGGGGTACCCGCGACCGTCGGCGCGCTCGTGATGCCATCGTACGAATGGCGCTGCGGGAGCGAGCATCTGCCACGGCGCGAGCAGCGCCTCGCCCCAAACGGTGTGCTGCTTCATCAGTTCGAACTCGTCGTCGGTCAGCGCCCCCGGTTTGGTCAAGACTTCGTCAGGGACGGTGAGCTTGCCCACATCGTGGAGCAGGGCGCCGATACCCAGGGCCCGCAATCGGTTGGCGCCCAGCCCGTGGCGCACACCTGCGCGCATCGCAAGTTCAGCCACACGGACGACATGGTCCCGGGTGACGCGGTCCTTCTGAGAAAGTGCCGCGACGAAATGGCGGACCACAGGCGTCAGTCCCAGTTCCAAAGCCACCAGCGGGTCGCGATTGACGACCGGTGCGAGCGTGGGGACGATCCGACCATCGCGCCGATGGGCGATCAACAATCCTGCAACCGCCCCCAGGACTCCGATTGCATCCGCGGCGTGTGCCAGCCACCACGCCAGGGTGTACGGAGCCGTTCCGAGCCACACCAGCGACGACAGTCCCAGGTACGTCAGTCCGACTGCTGCGACGAGCGAGGCTGGATGTCGGCCGATGCGGTAGAGGCGGATCTGGCGAGATGCCAAGACAAGGGTTCCCGCGAGTGAGACCGCAATCGCCGCAAGCGCGAGGGGCGAACGGGGTGTCGGTGCCGGCACGATGTTCGGGTCGATCAGGAAAGCAACGGCGATGGCGCAGCCGGTGATCGTCGCGCCGACCGACCAGACCCGCCATGACCGTGCCAACATCCGCGACACGCGGGTTGCCGGTACGAGTAGCGGCGCGGCGGCCAGCACCGCCAACGGTACCGCGACGAACGCAGTCACCATGACCGCGCTGTTGGCCCCGTAGAGCAGTCCAGGCAGAGTCAGGCCATGGGCCAGGGGCAGCACAGAGGCGGTTGCGAGGGCTGCGCCGAGGATGGAGATCTCGGCGAGTTGGTGGCGCCATCCGACGATCAACACGGCGATGGCACCGACCAGGCACAACCCGGTCACCGTCACGATGATCACGAAAGCCGCTATAGGAGATTCCCAGGAAGCGTGCGCGAGCGGGCCCCCCGTGAGCGATACCGCGATCGCAACCACGGGAGCGACGAACCAAAGCCAGGCGAACACCGCCCGCCGCGTGGTCATCTGCATACCTCTCAGATCGGCTGTATCCGAGTTTTCTTGACAGCCCGCCCGCCGGCGGCCGTGACTTCGCCCAAGTTCGCTACGGTTACGGCCGTGGCGAGACCTCTGCGCATCCTCATCGTTGTTGCCGCAGTTCTCGTGGCCGGGTGTGGTTCGAGCGATTCGTCGGGCCCGGCGCAGCCATCCGGCTCGTCTGAGACCACCTCTGCGATCGGTCTCCCGACGGTGAGCGGGGCGTTCGGAAAAGCCGCAAAGATCGCGCTCCCGGGTCCGGATCCGAGCGGCTACAGCGCCAATGTCCTGAGAGCGGGCAAGGGTGCCAAGGTCGTCAAGGGTGATCTGCTGGTTGCGCATTACCTGGGCCAGACGTGGCGCGCCGGCAAGGTGTTCGACCAATCCTACGAGCGCGGCCGGCCCGCGCAGTTCCCGATCGGTATCGGCCAGGTCATCCCCGGCTGGGACGAAAAGCTCGTCGGTCAGAACGTCGGCAGCCGAGTGCTGCTGATCCTCCCGCCCGACAAGGGCTACGGCGCCTCCGGCAATGCGCAGGCCGGCATCACGGGAACGGACACGTTGGTGTTCGTCGTCGATCTCGTCGGCTCGTTCGGCGCGGCCTCGAGCGCGGACGGCACGCCCGTCGCACCGGTTGCGGGTCTTCCGACCGTCACGGCGAAGGCCGCCAAGAAGCCCGTGATCGCGGTGCCCAAGGACGTTGCGCCTCCGGCGAAGCTGGTTTCGCAACCTCTGCTGCAGGGGACTGGCGCAGCCGTCAAGAAAGGCCAGACGCTGATCGCGCAGTACGTCGGCGTGGTCTACGGCACGGGTAAGCAGTTCGATGCGTCGTGGGATCGCGGGCAGCCGGCACAGTTTCCGATCGGGGTCGGCAAGGTCATCCCCGGCTGGGACAAGAGCCTCGTCGGCACCAAGATCGGCTCACGGATGCTCCTGGTCATTCCCCCGGCCGATGGCTACGGCACCGGGGGCAACGCGCAGGCCGGGATCAAAGGCACCGACACGTTGGTGTTCGTCGTCGACATCCTGGGCGCGGTCTAGCACGTCGGGCGGGCGTGATGGGTCCCGGGAGGTCGCCGATCGATTGGCGACCTCCCGGGCAATCGAGGCCTACGCCGCCAAGGCCCGCCTCAGCAGGACCGCAGTGCGGATCACCGCGCGAAACTGCGCGTCGTTGGCAGACGTTCGCGCGTTCTTGAGCAGGTGATCGATGCCGGACAGGCGAACCGGGTCCATCGCGCGTGCGATGCGGTCGCGAATCCATTCCAGGGTCGCGACGTCCCCGCGTGCGCCTGCCGCGTCGCGGGCCGATGCATCGAGGATCAACTGGCGCACCCACAGGTCGAACCGGGCGCGGTCGACCTCGACCTGGGGTCGGTAGCGCAACTGAAGGTCCAGGCTTGCTTGCAGCACGTCCAATGTGGCGTGTCGGGTTGCCACGCTCCCTTGCTTCGCGATCGCGCGAGTCAGGGCCGCGATCGCCGCGTCGGTCGGTGCGACGAGGCGCGGCGGCACACCGCTCGCGCGATGGGCCTCCCAGGCGACATCCATGGTGGCGGCGATCGCAGCGGCCCGTGTCCAGCTCGCGGTCTGTACCGCCCGCATCACGTCGTCGACCCCACGTGTCAGACGCCACAACTCGATCGGTGGTGGACCCGGAACGGCGTCGATCGGCACAGCCAGTGCCAGGGCTTCGAGATCGCCGTCGTGTGCGGATGAGAACTCCCCGTAGCCGGGGGCGAACACTTTGTCCGAGAAGCTTCCGTCGTCATGAAGCTCCCGGCCGACCAGTGCGCCTGCGGTCTGGCCGCGCGGGCCGGCGACCGTCTGGCCGACCCGGGCCACCGCGACCTCTTCGAAGACCAGGCCGGGGATGTTCTCGGGACGGTGTACCTGACCGACCTGTGGGGCGCCGGGCATGATCATTGCCGCAGGGCCTTCTTTGCCGGCGAGCCATGTTCCGCCGGTGTCCATAATGACGCCATCGACGTAGTTGAAGACTTCCTCACCGAAGTACCACACTGACCCGTCGTCGGCCTGCGCGTAGAAGTCCAGGGCCACCTCGTCGATCCTCCCATCCAGATACGCGGTGTACTGCGAGACGACGACCTTGACGCACTGGCCGTCGCTCCATTCGATGACCCGGGTGTCGGGCAGCAGGGTTGTCTCGGTACGAAACGGCTTGCCGTCGACCCGGCCGTTCAGCACGACCGACTGGAGTCGGCTGATCGGAAACAATGGATTGGTGACGGTGGTCGAGTTGGAGAACTTCGGGGCGATCAGGTCCACTCGCGCCGTCAGGGGCGAAACCGGCAGTTTGTCGAGTCCGGCGGCGGCCAATTGACCAGCCGACGGCTGAATGATCGTGGTCGCCGCCGTGTCGTTACACGGGCGCGGGCCCGTCACGGCGGCCCGTTCACCTGCGCCAAACAGCGCTGACGCCCCCAGGCTGGCGGCGATGACGAGGGCCGCTGCGCCCAGGCCGAGCGCTCCGGTCGGCATCCTGTAAAGGCGTTGCAAAAACATCTCGATACCTCCCTTTTCGCGTTGTGGCGGCAACGTAGGACGGCAACGTGAGAGCCCCGTGAGGAAGCGGCTCGATCCAGCGGGAGACGGCGCGAATAAAAGGCGCCGGTTTGTGATCCATTTGAGCCATTCGTTCGAAGGCTGCTGCATCACCCCATGTGGAGGTCTCCCAATGTTGCGTGTGTCCCTCGCCCTGGTCGCTTCGCTCGCGCTCCCTGCGGTTGCCGCCGCTGATGTCAGGATCGCCGTGCCGCCGTCGCTTTTAGGTGGGCGTGTCGCGCCCGCCAACATTCTTCCGCCCGGCGAGGACCCCGTCGGACCGAACGACTTGGATGCGGGTGAGATCGATCTGACCGACCCCGACTTTTGGCGTCTGGTGTGGCCGAGCGCCGCGGGGGCCATCGCGACGCCGGATGAGGTGATCTCATGCGACGAGGACGCGCAGCCCGGGTCCTGCGGTGTGTTGGGGGACGATGCGGCTGGGCTCACCCCGGTGTCAGGTGCGACTACCCAGGAGTCGCCAGCCGCGGGACCGCTCGAGGCAACGCTCGCGGTGGCGCGCCCGTTGCGCCCGGCGATCGGTTCGTGGATGGCAAGCCAGACGCCGCGTCTCAGCTGGACGCCGACGCCCGGGGCCACGCATTACAACGTGCAGATCTACCTGGGGCCGCGTCGCGTGGCGAGCGCCTGGACCAAACGACCATTGCTCGTCGTCCCGTCGCGCGCGGTCGACCAGGGTCGGTACTACATGTGGTCGGTGTGGCCGGCGTTCGGTTCGCCCGCCAAGCCGACATTCGGCGAGCAGATCGGACGTTCGGTGTTCGGCGTCATCCTGCGCCCCCGGATCGTCTTCCGGTCGACGGCCACCGGAGTGCAGGGCGAGATCCGCCCGCGCATCCCGGGTGGCATGATCGCCCTGCGCGGCCCCAAGGACATCGCGGGTCGTGTTCCGAAACGCGTGCGCATCGGGGCGAACAGCCGCATCAACCTGCGTCTGTCGCATCGCGACGCCGAGCGACTGTCGGCACGGCTCCTGGACCCCGGCCCGCGCCCCCCGAGTGGACTGCGGCCGCCGCGTTGACGGTGACAGAGGCTTCCGCGCAGCCAGTTCAGGGCCGCGTGCCTGGGGCCTGATCCGTTTCTTACCTTCCTCGCGGTCAGCGTCGCCGTGAGGAAGATCAAACGAGCGCGTGCCGGTCCGAGTGTTCCTTTGTGAGATGGGTGGCAGCGGTGCCGGCGGGAGTCGGCAGCCGTCCCTGGACGAGCGCGACTCCGGGGAGCGCTGTTCCGGGGACGTGGAACCTTGCCGCAACCGCCGAATCTCTTCAGTTGTCGACGGCCAGTCCCTCAGGCCACGACGACGGTCAGGTTGACACCGGCACTGCGACCGCGGGTTCCGGAGCAACGATCGGTCGACCCATCCGTCGCAGCCATCTGACGTGGGAGTTCATCGCGCCGGTCAGGGTGCGGTGGACCTGGTACCGGACGCCGTGTCGCTCGCAGACCTTCTGCACGATTGGTGCGAGGCTCGGGTAGTGCGTGTGGCAGACCTTTGTGAACAGGTGGTGCTCGATCTGGAAGTTCAGGCCGCCCATGTACCACGCCACAAGCCGGTTTCCCGGTGCGAAGTCCACGGTCGTCTCGACCTGGTGGCGCGCCCACTCGACCTTGCCGGCGTCCGCCATCTCGGCGACGCTCGAGAACTCGGCCTCCTCGACGCAGTGTGCGAGCTGGAACGTCAGTGCCAGGACGAATGCGAGGATGAACGACGTGACGAAGAACGTCAGCGCGACTTGCCAGACCGGATGGAAGAACAACGGGATGCCGATCGTCCACGATAGGAAGATGAACTTGCCGATCCAGAAGCCGGCGAGCTCGCGTCCACGGGGCCACGGGAGTGGCGTGTGCTCGATGCGCCCGATCTTGAGCTGCATGAGGTCACCGATGATCTGCCATTTAACTGCGAAGAACCCGTAGAGCGGCCACGCATAGATGTGCTGGAACCTGTGGAACCGTCGCCGCCTCTGATCGGGCGCGAGTCGCAGGAACGGGAGCTGCTCGATGTCGCTGTCGGCGCCCGCGATGTTGGTGTAGGTGTGATGGACGACGTTGTGCTTGATCCGCCAGACGTAGGAGCTGGCGCCGATGACGTCAAGCGACCAGCGCATCCAGTGGTTGAGCCAGCGCACGGTGGTATATGACCCGTGATTCGCGTCGTGGGTGACGTTGAAGCCGATGCCCGCGACGGCCAAGCCGAGCGACAGCGCGAGAATGCCCGCTTGCCACCACGTGGAAGCGAAGAACACCAGCAGCGTCCACGAGACGGCTGCCCAGGCAAGGATCACACCGGTCTTGACGTACAGTCGTCGGCGGGCACGCCGTTCGCGATCTGGGTCGGAGACGTGCTCCTTGACCAGGGCTTTCAGCTCGACGTAGAACGCGCCGCCGCCGTTGAAGCCGATCGTGTCGGTGCTCATGCCGAGCGCCTGGTCGCGAGGTCGCTCCTGCGCGCGCGCATGATCGCGCCGTGATGTCCTGCCGCCACATTGCTCAAGCTGCATCCGCCTTCGTGTGAGGCGCCGCCGGGTGCTTGGGCTGAGCGACTCTCGTCTCATCCGGTCGCGGGACCGAATGGCACGGTGACTCCGTGCGCGCGTCAGACTAGCGCAGGGACCCGGATGTGACGAACTGCGCGGGGCCGACGACGCCGCCTGACCTGAGTTTACGCTCGCCGTCCGGCACAGCAGTTACTTCTGCGCGGACCCTTAAATCGGGCGACCGCCGCCATCACATACGAGCTGCGGTGCAGCGGCCGACGGCTGACTGCGCTCGATCAGTTGGAGCGTGCGTCCCATCTCGGTGGGTCTGATGCTTCCGCTGCGATCGTCGAAGGGGGTGTCCAGGAAGGCGACTATCAGCAACCCCGAGATGACCATGGCCGTCACAGCCCCCGTCATCAGCGCTTGGACGGCGAAGCGCTCCCGTGGGTCGGCGAACACGAGCACGTAACCAACGACCAACGCTGCACCGAGGGCGAGTACCAGCCACAGGAGCGGTGGCACGAACGGCTGGGCCTCGGCAAGCCGGCCTCGTCGTCCCTCCCGCCGTTCGGCATCCTGGTCGAACCAGTGACCATAGGCGATGGACTCCCGTCCCTCCCGTGGCGACAGGGAGGCGACGGTGGCTGCCATCGCGTCGAGCCAGCCTTCCACCAGTCGGCTCTCGTCACCGTTGTTCATGGTTCGCCATTCGTCGCTGATGACGGCGCGCCCGTAACAGACCAGCTGGTCGCGCAGCTGCGCCCCGGTCGGGTCTGACAGAAACGCGGTCGTCCGGTGGAGTTGGGTGATGGCGACGGCCTCCTGCCCGGCTTTCTGCTTGCCGTTCCCATAGCTCTGCAGCGCGAGCAAGATCACAAAGCCGAGGATCACCGCGAATGCGGTACCGAGCACGCCGAAGACTCCCGAGGCCCGACCCACCTCGACGAAGTAGCCCCCGTGGGGAGCGCGTAACCGCACCAGGAACACCGCACCGATCGCCGCGGCCGAACTCCCGACGATGACGAGCGCGGCCAGCCAAAGGCTCATTTCAGCGCGCTCGCTCGGTCGTGGGAATGACCTGTGTCGAGTGTGCCGACCGCAGGACGAGTGCATCACGCGGTGGCAGCTGGGCGCACGACATCGACGGAGTCTGCCGAATGGCGATCGCGCGCGCATCGCTTGGTGCGCGGCCGAATGTCGGCGCTGTCCGGGGGCGCTGATCCAGTGGTGCGGCGGTTCGCGCCAACCGGCCGTCTCGCTCCTGGAGCGCGCGGTGTTCATGCGTCGTTGAGATGAGGCTCGCCTGCTCGCAGAAGCTTGCCGTGGCCACTCTCCTCCCCGTCGTCGATACCGAGCAGATGGATCCGCCGTCGCGGGGTCCGGCCCCACACGCACAGCCCTCGACGAGGACCTCCGGACGCACCTGCCTGAACTCGGGTGAGTCGTGAGCAGCGAGCCCGAAGGTCGTTCCAGTGGCATGCTTGACACGCTGACGAGTTGAGGGGAGGAGATCGCGGTGACGATGCTTGCGGTTGGCACGGTCAAAGGGGCGTTTCTGCTGCGCTCGCATCGCGATGGCGGGTGGGGCGTCGAGGGGCCAGTGTTCCCGGGGTGGGAAGTCACCGCGTTCGGTCGGGCCGAGGACGGCACGGTCCTGGCCGGGGTTGCGTCCGACTGGTTCGGGCCGGCGGTTCACCGCAGCCCTGACCTGGCGACCTGGGAGCAGGTGGCCGATGGGCCGGCATGGCCCGAGGGCACGGGTCGCAAGCTCAACAAGATCTGGTTCTTCCACCGTGATGGCGCGACGTTGTGGTGCGGCGTCGACGATGCGGGCATCTTCCGCAGCGACGACCACGGGGTCAGCTGGCAGTCGGTGCCGGGGCTCAATGAGCACCCGACGCGCCCGGGGTGGAGCCCCGGCGCCGGCGGTATGTGTGCCCACCACATGATGACCGACGGGGATCGCGTCTGGGTCGGCATCTCGGCGGTCGGGGTGATGCGAAGCGACGACGGCGGCGCGACGTTCACGCGGCGCGACCAGGGGATCGTCTCGCTGGCGGGCCCTGAAGACGAGTCGTTCGACGGCTCCTGCGTCCACGGGCTGGTCGCCGACCCCGCCGATCCGAGCCGCATCTGGCGTCAGGACCACTCAGGCGTGTACCGCACCGAAGACGGTGGTGACACCTGGCAGACGATCCAGGATGGGCTGCCGGCGGCGTTCGGCTTCCCGATCGCCCGCGACGATGCGAGCGGCGCGTTGTTCGTCGTGCCGCTGGCGGCGGACGTCAACCGGCTCCCGGTGGACGGACGGTTCTGCGCCTACCGCTCCACGAACGGGGGCGACAGTTGGCACCAGGCGGGGTCGGGGTGGCCCGAGGGACCGACGTTCACGAGTGTCCTTCGCCGGGCGATGTGTACAGACGGTTGCGGCGGCGTGTACTTGGGGACCACGGGCGGGTCCGTTTGGGCCAGCCACGACGCGGGGGACAACTGGAACGAGGTGCCCGCGCGGTTCCCGCGGATCGCGACGGTCGCCGTGCTCGACGGTTGATGGCGACCGTCCGGTTGCCGGCGGTGCTCGACCCCGCGACAGGCGGCGTGCGACGGGTCGCGGTCACGGGCACGACGCTCGGCCAGGCGCTCGACGACCTGTTCCGCCAGGTGCCGACGCTCCGGGTGCATGTCATGGACGGAGGCGCGCTGCGCTCCCACGTGGCCTGCCTCCATCAGGGCGTCAACCGCCGCCGGCTCGAGACCCCCGTCAGCGACGGGGACGAGATCGTCATCCTCCAGGCAATTTCCGGCGGTTGACGGCGGGACCGTCCGGCGGGTGGACAGGGGCCAAAGCTACGACTGGGCGACACCCCCGTCTGGGTGGGGGACGACGACGACGTCCAGCGCATCGATGCCGGTGAAGTCCGCCGGGTTGACCGTGTAGAGCGGGATGTCGCGTGCGATGGCGACAGCGGCGATCAGGGCGTCGTAGGCGCGAGCGGCGGGCTTGCGGCCGTGCCGTCGCAAGCTTGCTGCGACCTGTCCGAAGCTCCGTGCTGCGGCGGCGTCGAACGGCAGCGGGTCGAAATCGGCTTCGGCCTGCTGCAGGTGCGCCTGGCGGTTTGCACGCTCGGAGTCGGTCGATGCCACCAGTGGGCCGACTGAGAGTTCGACGAGCGTGATCGAGCTGATCGCCGGCTCGTCGGGGAGGACGTTTGGGTCGGTCAGCCGAGCCAGCAAGATCACCGTGCTGGTGTCGAGCAGCCCGACTGCCCGGCCCGCTTCGCTCACAGGCGCGGGTCCAGCACGGCGTCGATGTCGGCGCGAAGTGCTGCGGGGTCGACCCGGGGCAGGTGCCGCCAACGGGCGAGCAGCGTCACCGGATCAAGGCCACGCCCACGTACCGGACGAAGCTCCGCGACCGGCTGCCCTAAACGCGTGACAGTGAGGGATTCGCCACGCAGCACCCGATCGACGACGTCGCCCCCGTGGTTACGCAGGTCACGGATCGTCACGTTCGCCATGAGCACAATTGTATCACGCGTGAGACTTGTGGTTGAGCGTGCGGGCCTTCACCTCGGGTGGCTGGGTGGCAGCCGCGGGAACGCTCGCCCTCGACCGACTGGTACTACGAAGGCCGAGCGAGCCCGCTCAGGCCGCCCTACCTACCTGAACGGTTCTCGGTGAGTACACCTCGCGCGATTCAAGTTGAAGTTAAAAAACTGTCCCGCATCGTGAACGGGTTCTTGCTGTTCGGCTGGCCTGCCCGCAATCTCCCGGTTGCGAAGTCCGCAAACTCCCGGCTGAAAACTTCGCTTTTTCCCGGTTGGTCGATACTCTGTGCCCGTGGACTACGTCTTGAGAATTGTCGATCAGGAAGTGCAGGAGCTTCTGGCCTCGGCAGGCGCCGTGGTCATCGATGGACCGAAGGCCTGCGGGAAAACGGAAACAGCTCGTCAGCACGCCGCGAGCGAGATCCTCCTGGACACCGATCCGGCTGCTGCGACGGCCATTGCGATCGACCCCAACATCCTGCTTGAGGGGTTGGCTCCTCGGCTCCTCGATGAATGGCAGACCTACCCAGTCCTCTGGAATCACGTCCGTCGCGAAGTTGATTCGCGTCAGCGACCCGGGCAGTTCCTCCTCACCGGATCGGCCACGCCGATCGATGACCGCACCCGCCATAGTGGTGCAGGTCGGTTCGCGACCGTGCAGATGCGCCCGATGACGCTCAGCGAGCTCGGCAGTAGCACGAACGCAATCTCGCTCAAGGCGCTACTCGACGGTGCCGCCGGCCGTAGCGCCGATACGTCCACGTCGCTCGACGCGCTGATCGACGAAATCATCCGTGGCGGATGGCCCGGCCTCAGGGAACTCACGCCGGAGCGTGCCACACGTCTCACCACGACCTACCTGGATCGCATCTCGCGCACCGACATCACCAGCGTTGACGGAGTCCGACGCAATCCCGAGCAGGTCACGGCGGTCATGGCAAGCCTCGCGAGAAATGTCGGCACCCAGGCTTCGCTTGCCAGCATCGCTGCGGACGTGTCCGGCCACGGTGTGGCCGTGAGTGACGATACAACCGGCGAATACATCGCCGCGCTTCGTCGCCTCATGGTTGTCGAGGATTCCCCTGCGTGGAATACCCACTTGCGGTCCCGCCACAGGCTCCGGACGAGTCCCACACGGCATTTCGTCGATCCCTCGCTGGCGGTGGCGGCCCTCGGCGCAACTCGTGCGCAGTTGAAAGCCGACCTGGGGGCTCTCGGCTTGCTGTTCGAATCCCTCGTTGTGCGAGACCTGCGCGTTTACGCTCAGCCGCTCGGGGGCGGGGTCTACCACTACCGAGATGAGAGCGGCCTCGAGGTCGATGCGATCGTCGATGCGGGATCGGCCTGGGGTGCGTTCGAGATCAAGCTCGGCGTTGGGCAGATGGACACGGCCGCCGAAAACCTACTTCAGTTCGCAGCACGCGTCGACACGTCTGTTCGGGGCGAACCTGCTGTTCTTGCCGTAATCGTCGGCACCGGCTACGGCTTCGTACGGGCAGACGGGGTCCAAGTCATCCCCATCGGGGCACTCGGACCGTAGATGTGTTTCAACCTGAGTCGTGCGGAGTAGAGAAACAGGGCTTGGCCAATACACCTCGCGCGATTCAAGTTGAAGTTGAAACGTCCCGCATCGTGATATCGGGAGCCGATCGCTGAGGCGGGGTGCCACCGTGGTAGCAATCAAGGTAGCATCTGTTCGATGAAGCTCAGCGTGAGTCTCCCGAACAATGACGTCGAGTTCCTTGATGCCTATGCGTCTCGTCATGGGATGGCTTCTCGTTCGGCTGTCGTGCAGCGGGCTATCGACCTGCTGCGGGTCGCGCAGCTCGGGCCTGCGTACGCGGACGCGTGGGCGACGTGGGACGCAGAGGACGCCGCGGCTTGGGATGTGACCGCAGCCGACGGCCTGTCGTCGAGCTGATGGAGCGCGGTGAGATTCGTCT
>JANMDV010000160.1:0-3223 GCA_031376485.1 Actinomycetota bacterium | reverse complement strand
CGACATGACGTCGCGGCTCCGCCACAGCCCGTCTGTCCACGAGGTCGCAGAGGAACTCGGTTTGAGTCAGGACGAGGTTCTGGACGCCATTGCCGCGGGAGCCGCCTACCAACCCCTGTCGCTGTCGCGGCCGATGAGCGGGCTTGATGAGGACGACCCCATCGATGTGAGCGTCGAGGAGGAAGGGTTCGAGTGGGCCGAGGGGCGCGCGTCTGTCGGCAATCGACTCGCCGAGCTCCCCGCCCGCGAGCAGCGCATCTTAGAACTGCGTTTCCAGGGCGGCAAGACCCAATCCGAGATTGCAGAGATCGTCGGCATCTCTCAGATGCATGTTTCTCGCTTGCTCACGAAGGCTCTGACGACCCTCCGTGAAAGTGTTGGCGCCTAAGTGCTCCCTCTCGCAATTACGACCACGTATCCCGGCTGCAAACCTTCGCCAGGGCGGTGTCCTCGGTCTCGCCGTTATGGGTACCGATAACGGCAAGACACTGCGTCCTTGCCTGGCTCGGTTTTGGCTCGGGATACGCGGCCGTACTTACGAGAGGGAACACTACCTGTAAGGGTTCGCGCAAAAGTAACTGCTGGGCCGGATGGCGAGCGAAAATCGAGCGAGACGGTGTCGCCGAGCCTCGTCGCGACTGGTGGTAACGGCGATCTCGGCGACGCCGTATCGCGACGGTTTGCAGCCGCCAAACGGTTCAGTCGTTTTTGCGCGGACCCTAACTAAGAACTGCTTTCACCCAGCAGGGCGTGCTCACCTGGGGATGCCGGTCGGCGGGCCGTCGCTGACATTCATACGCTCCCGTGATGCGGTCTCCAGAGCAGTTTCGATGTCGTCGATGGTGTCGACGACGATGAATCGGTCCGCGAGCTTCGTCAGCTCGAGCAATCGAGGCATCGACGGGCCCGTGCAGACGAGCACGACCGGGCGCCAATTGCCGTCGGTCTGGGCAAGGCGGAGCAGCGCGCCGAGGCCGGATGAGTCGACCAACGAGACGTCGCGCAGGTCCACGGCGATGCCGGGCGCGTCGCGCGACACCTGTTCGACGGCTTGGAGAAACTGGGGGACCGTATAGATGTCGATCTCACCGTTGAGCGCAAACAGCGGTATCCCTCGGCAATCGCTCTCGCTGATCGTGAGTCCCACACCTTCATTATCCCCGATCGACGAGCTGTTGAAACCTTTCGTGAATCAGGCGCATGGCGGTTGACGGTCTCTCACGAACGGATCTCGACCTTAAAGCCGACCGGAACCTCGATCAGGCGGGTGCCCTGACCGTCGATTTCGAGCGAGAGGCTGCCGCCGGGGAAGGGCAGGCCTGTGACCTTGAGATGTTCAATTTGTGCGGGGAGTCGGGGGCACAGCGAGACGGTGCCGCGATGGATCGCCGGCTCGAGTCCCAGGAACATCGGGACGAACGTCAGCGGAACGCCCGACGACCACGCCTGTGGTCGGCACGCCGCGGGGTAGGGCACCGGAAGCGGAGAGTCGGCGCGGTCGTGCCCACCGAAGAGTTCTGGCAACCTCCCATCGAAACACGAGAGCGCGTCCAACACCCCGCCGGCGAGCTGCATGGCGTCGTCGTCGAGTCCGTACCGGCGCAGTCCCTCGCACGCGATCGCCGTGTCATGTGGCCAGACCGAACCCGCGTGGTAGGAGATGGGATTAAAGCCGGCCATCGCTCCCGACAGCGTGCGAAGACCCCAACCACTCGCCAGATCGGCGCCGAGCAGATGCTTGGCGACATCCTGCGCCTCGTCGTTGGACGGCACGCCGCACCACAGCAGATGCGCCATGTTCGACGCAATCGCATCGACGTGGCGTTTGTCGCCGTCGAGGGCCAGCGCGTAGTACCCCGGCCGGTCCTCGCTGGCCGCGATCCAAAATCTGTCCCGGATGCGCTCCCTCAGCCGATCCGCCGCGTCGTTGGCGTCGATAGCGTCCGCGTCGTCGCCCAGCCATGCGAACACCTCGGCCATCTCGCGACGGGCCCGATACGCATAGCCCTGCACCTCGACCAGCGCGATCGGTCCCGACGCGAGCCGGCCGTCGTGGAACTGGATCGCGTTCTCAGAGTCTTTCCACCCCTGATTGCGGAGGGACGTGCTTCCGCCTGCCGCGTACTCGATCAGGCCGTCGCCGTCGCGATCGCCGTGGCGATGCATCCAATCCATGGCCGCTCGGGCTGCCGGCAGAAGCTGACGCATGGCTGAACGCGACGCACCCCACCGGTGCGCCACTCCCATCATGACCAAGAAGAGGGGCGTCGCGTCGATGCTGCCGTAGTACGGTCGCCGGCCTCCCGTTGTGCCTGCCCCAAGCCACGGCCGGTTCGTAAACCGTACCTCGTGCAGGATTTTACCCGGCTCCTCGTCGTTGGCCGGATCGACGATCGTGCCCTGCCGGGCCGCGAGGGCGGTCAATGTTTCGACCAAGCGGTGCGCATCGAACGCCCGCTGCTGATAGGACGCGATCAGGCTGTCGCGACCGAACAGGGCGACAAACCATGGAATGCCGGCTGCAAGGAGACGACGTTGCGGTTTGAGCGGGTCGGCCAAGGTCAGCCGCTCGATGTCGTTCATCGCCAGCCGGCACGCCACACCGAACGCGGGTGGACTGGTGCTGACGATCACGCTCGGCGGGTCGGCGGCACGACCCAGCTTCACGGGGGGAAGATCGTGCTCGTCTACCGAGCCCGCCCGTACGCACACGCGCAGATGCCAGGCGCGCCGGCGGTCGAGGATGGCGTTCCATCCGTCGTGAAGGCCTGCGGGCGCATCGGGCGCGTGGGATACCGTGACTTCGGTGGTCTGCGTCGCGTCGCCGGAACTCAGCACGAACAGGTGTGAATCGTCCGTGCGTGACGGCACGGCGGAGGAGCGTCCAGGGCCCGGTCGCCGCACCTCGAAGATGTCGGCGAAGTCGCTTTCGACGCGAAGCGAGAGTGTGGTTTCTGCCGGGGCATCACCCCACCATCGCAGCCAGATGTCCTCGTCAAAGCCACCGTCCACGACGCGCCTGCGCCGTTCCACTTCGAGCGGCGCATCGGGGTGGCCGGAGTAGGCCACAAAGCCGTGGAACCGGGCTTCGTCCGACGAGACGAGTGCCGCTCCGAGCTGTTCGACGATGAGTCCGTTGACCAAAAGCTCGTACCGCGACAGGTGACGCGTGTCTCGGACGATCAGCCCGACGGGGCCGGGGGTGACGTTGCCGCGCTCATCC
>JANMDV010000145.1:0-11613 GCA_031376485.1 Actinomycetota bacterium | reverse complement strand
GCGGCGACCTGGGGCCCGTTGAGGGATCCTCCGAGGGACACGTCCCCGCCGAGCCCCCTGCCAACGCCTCCCGGGTCGGTCGCCATCTGCAGACCGAACACGACGATGTTGATCGCGATCAGCGCGACCGTGATGTACGCGGTGCCGCGCATGACGGCTCGGGGCTTCAGGCGCGCGGCGCCGGTGGGCCTGCCCGCGCACTCCGGGCAGCGTATTCCCACGGCCGCCTGAACCATGCATGAGGGGCAGATGGGCCGCTCGCAGTTGGAACACGATACGAGCGTCTCGCGATCCCGATGCCGGTAACAGGTGGGCGGCGAGTCGGGGTTCGGCGGTGGTGGCTCCATCTTCGACTCATCGTATCGCGCCCCGCGGTCGCCCCGACGCCGGTCAGTCCGCCTCGGACGCCTCTTCCCAGGTATGCATGAGCCACGCGAGTTCCCGTTCGAGTGTGACGTGTCGCTCTCCTGCGACACCGACTGCATCCCGGTCGCCCAGCACCTCGGGGTCGGCGAGCCGGGCGGCGACCTCGCGCAACTCGTCTTCTACGGCTGCTATCCGCACCTCGAGCTTTTCGATCTCGCGAAGGCGGCGGCGCGGAGGTCGCTCGGACGGGAGCGCCTGTTTCGTCGTAGCGGTCTCCTTCGGTGATGCGGTCCGTTTCGGTGAGGCGGTCTGTTTGGGCGTGGCTGCGCGCCTGGGCGTCGACGCAGGCGTGATGGCCGGCTGCAAGCGTTCCTCATCGCGATGGCGCACCAGGTCGCTGTATCCGCCGGGGCGGATGACAATGCCGCCATCTTCGATTGCGAGCGTGTGCGTGGCGACGAGGTCGATGAGCGCCCGATCGTGCGACACCATGATCACGGTGCCGTCATAGGCCTCGAGCGCGTCCTCGAGCGCCTCGCGGCTTTCGATGTCCAGGTGGTTGGTGGGCTCGTCGAGGACCAGGAAGTTGCCCCCGTGCGCGATGAGCTGCACCAGCGACAGGCGCCGTCGCTCGCCACCGGAGAGCATCTCGACCTTACGTTCGACGACATCTCCCGAAAACAAGAATCGCCCCAGCAGGGTTCGCGCTTGCGTGTTGGTCAGCGCTGTCCCGGCCAGGACGGTCTCGATGATCGTTCGCTGCGGAGCGAGCTCCTCCGCGTGTTGGGAGAAGTACCCCACCGCGACCTTGTGGCCCAGGCTGACGCGCCCGTCGGTCGGCCGGCGGATCCCGACGAGCGTCTCGACCAGGGTCGTCTTGCCTGCGCCGTTCGGGCCCACGACGGCGACCCGCTGTCCGCGTTCGATGGCAAACCCGAGGTCGTGGAGCAAGAGCGCGTCTCCCGCACCGACATCGAGCCCATCGGCTTCGACGACGATCCGTCCCGGCCGCTCGGTCTTGGGAAACCCGAACGCGAGCGACCGTTCCCTGGTCGGCGGCGGCGCGACCCGATCGATGCGGTCGAGCTGCTTCTGACGCGATTGGGCCTGCCGCGCTTTCGTCCCCGCTGACCATCGCTCGACAAAACGCTCGAGACGCGCGATCTCGCGCGCTTGAGCCGCCGCCAGGGTCGCCTGGGTGGCGAGGGCCTCGGCTTTGGCCCGCCGGAATGCCGAATATCCCATCGGCCACACGCGGCTCTTTTCGCCGTCCAGGTCGAGCACTTTGGTCGTGACCGACTCCAGGAACCAGCGATCGTGCGAGACCAACACGATCGTCGCATTCACCTCCGACAACGCCGTTTCGAGCCACTCGACCGACTGCAGGTCCAGATGGTTGGTCGGCTCGTCCAGCAGCAGCACGTCCGGGCGCGACACCAGCGCGCGCGCGAGCGACGCACGCGTCAGCTCACCCCCCGAGAACGATCCGAGCGGGCGGTCCACCCAATCGGCCTCGATCCCAAGCCCCCGCTGGACCCGCTCGAGCCACGATTCCCACTCGTATCCTCCGATGCGCTCGAACTGGTTCTGGGCCCGATCGTAGGCGCCCATCACATCGGCGCCGTGATCCCCGCTGCCCATGCGCTGTTCGAGCTCGCGCATCGTTGCCTCGATCACCCTGACCTGCGCCAGCCCTTCGGCCACGTAATCACCCAGGCTGATGTCACGGCCCAAAGGCGGACGCTGATCGTGCAGGGCGACGACCGCCCCGCGTGGCAGCACGACCTCACCTGAATCCGGGGCGATCCGACCGGCGATGCAGCGCAACAGCGTCGTCTTGCCCACGCCGTTTCGCCCGACGAGCGCAAGGCGGTCCCCGGGTCCGAGGCGAAACGAAACGCCCTCGAAGAGCGTTCGCGCGCCGAATGATTTGGTGAGTCCGACCGCTTGCACGACGGGGTAGGGTAGCGTCGATGTCCACCGAAGCCCTCATCACCGACCTGGCAGGCGTCGAAGACGTCGTCCGGCGCTGCCGAAATGCGGGGCGTTTTGCCCTGGATTTTGAGTTTCTCTGGGAGCGGACGTACAAGCCGATCGCCTGCCTGGCACAGATCGCGACAGAGGACTTTGTGGCCCTTATCGACCCGATCGCAGGGGCCCCGCTTGAGCCCTTGGTCGCGGTCGTCGAAGATGACGCCGTCGAGACGGTCATGCACGCGCCGTCTGCGGATCTGACCCTGTTGGCGTTGCACTTCGGTGTGGTCCCCCGAAATATCGTCGACGTGCAACTCGTCGCGGGCTTCGTGGGGATTGGCGCGGGCCAGAGTCTGGGGACGCTTCTGGAACGCGGGTTGGGCCTGCACCTTGCCAAGGCCGAGAGCTACAGTGACTGGTCCCGACGACCCCTGACCGCCGCCCAACTCGACTATGCCGCCGATGACGTGCGCCATCTGTTGGCGCTGCGCGATCGCCTTGAGGACCACGCCACGGACCTGGGCCGCTGGGAGTGGGTTTGCGAGGAGCACCGGCTGCGCTACGGCCCGGATGCCCGGTTCACCACCGACCCGGACGAGGCATGGCGCAAGGTCAAAGGCCACGGGCGGCTCTCGTCGCGCGAGCGGGCGGTGCTGCGCGAAGTCGCCGCCTGGCGTGAGCGTGAAGCCTTGCGACGCGACCGGCCGCCGGCGTGGCTTCTCCAGGATCGACTTGCACTCGATATCGCCAAACGCGCGCCGACCAACCGGGAGGCACTCGGCCGCGTCCGGGGCCTCGACGAGAAGGTACGCGACCGGGAAGCCCACGAACTTCTTGACGCCGTCGCACGCGGTATCGCAGCACCGGAGATCGAACTGCCGCGCCCGTTTCGTCCCGACCTCGCCCAACGCCTGACGGTGCTCGGAGCGATCGGTCAGCTGCTCGTCGCGGTCCGCGCGGAGGCTGCAGCGCTCGCTGCCCCACTGATCGCCACCCGTGACGACGTGGAGTCGTTTGTGGCTGCGCGGCTCACCGGCGACGGCGCTGAGCACCCTCTCGGCAGTGGGTGGCGCAAGGAGCTTGCGGGTGACGCTCTGGCGGCGCTCGCCGACGGCCGCCTCGCAGTCGCCCCCTCACCCGACCCCCCCTATCTCGTTGAGATCGACCGCGCGACGTGACGCCGCGCCGCCCGGGGACGCCGGTGCTGACGGCCCGTGCCAGAACGATCGCTCGGTTTGCGGCTGCAAACCGTCGCGATACGGCACCGAGATCGTTGTTACGACCCGTCGCAGCGAGGCTCGCCGGCACCGCTGACGTGAGTTTTCGCTCGCCACCCTTCGCGAGAGCTAATCTTCCACAGGCCCTAACCGTTCCCCACGAGCGGCGCGAGGTCCGCCATCGCCGTAAAGAGCGCGACGCGGGCGATCGATGGCGCGGACGCGGTCAACGGCACGACCTGGCGTTGCGTCTGCTCCACGTACCGCCCCGCCCAGCCCCTGTGACGATCTCCCGTGCGCATCACAAGAGCTTGGATGCTGCGCAGGTTGTCCGTGCGATCGGCGAGCTTCAAGACGTGTGCGTCGGGGGGCCCATCCGCCGCGAGACGGGCGTAGTAAGCCGTCACGGCCTCCTGATCGTCGCTTGGGGGCGCGGTCAGCCACGCGACGAGGTCCGCCACATCCGGGCCGAAGCCCTCGAGCACCTCGGCCACGGTTGTCGGCGTGTCCTCGACCACATCGTGCAGCAGCGCCGCTTTGCCCAGCGCCGGCGAATCATGTCCCCACCGGGCCAACTCCAGGGCGACGCGGACCAGGTGGATCCAGTACGGCGTCTCCGAGCCGCGGCGGCATTGATCGTCGTGCCTGGCCTTGGCGAACGCCAGGGCGCGGCGAAGCGCGATCCGCTCGTCTTGCGGGTGGTTCGCCGCAAAATCCACCCAGGCGCGCTCAACCGCAGCAGGCGTGTCGAAGACGGTGGGCCACGCCAGCTCGATCGGCCCGATCGGCATGAGCGCGGCGCTCGCTTCGGCCAGGGTCGGGGGCTGCAACGGCGACGGGGTCACGGTGTCTAGGGTAGCGCCCGAACCCGACGAGCGCAGCGAGCGCCGGGTCGCGATCGTCGACCTGGGATCCAACAGCTTCCGACTGGTGGTGTTCGGTTATCGCGCGGGCAGCACGTTTGCGCTGACCGATGAGATCCGCGAACCGGTGCGTCTCTCGGCGGGGATGCGTGACGGCGAGATCCAACCGGATGCACTCGCGCGAGCGACCGCGGCCGTGCGGGCGTATGCGGCGTTCTGCCGTGCCACGGGTGTCACAGACGTGATCGTGGCGGCGACGAGCGCCATCCGCGACGCAACCAACCAATCCGAAGTCCTTGCCGCGTTCGCCGCCGACGGCATGCCCGCGCGCGTGCTGACCACCGACGAGGAGGCCTACTACGGCTACCTCGGGATCGTCAACAGCATGACGGTTGACGACGGGTTGTTCGTCGACGTGGGCGGCGGGAGTGCGCAGGTGGGTCGCATCACGCGGCGTGGACTGGAACGGACGATGAGCGCACCGATCGGCGCCGTGCGCATGACCGAGGCATTCCTGCCATCCGCGCGGACGACACGCAGCGAGGTCAAGGCGCTTCGTCGCCATGTCTTCGAAGCGCTCGACACCGCCCGCTGGTTTGCCGCCGACGGCCTGACGCTGATCGGCACGGGGGGCACGGTCCGCACGCTGGCGGCGATGGCACAACGCGCATTGGACTATCCGCTCGCCGAGATCCACGGCTACTCCCTTCGCCGGGAAGCGCTGACGGAACTGATCGAAGAGCTGATCCGCAGGCCGGTCACGCAACGCAGCCGGATCTCCGGCCTCAAGGGCGATCGCGCCGACATCATCCTGGCGGGGGCCGTCACCATCGACACCGTGATTGAGCGTGCCGGCGCCGAGGCCATCCAGGTGTGTTCCCAAGGTCTGCGTGAGGGCCTGTTCTACGAACGGTTCTTGCGTCCCGGAGACCCGCCCCTGTTCACTAATGTGCGACGTTCGAGCGTCATGAACGTCGCGGCGCGGTACAACGCGGACCGTCCGCACACCGACCACGTCGCGTTCCTGGCGCTCGAGATCTTCGACGGAACCGCGCGGGCCGGCTTGCATCGGGGCGACGGGCTCGAGCGGGAACTTCTGTGGTCGGCGGCGATGCTGCACGACATCGGTGTGGTCGTCGATTATCACGACCACCACAAACATGGCTTCTACCTGGTGCTCAACGCCGGATTGCCGGGCTTCTCGCACCGTGAACTCGCCGTGATCGCCCTACTCGTGCGCGCGCATCGCAAGGCGCCACCAAGTGGCGATTGGCTGCAACCGCTCTTTGACGAGGGCGACGACGAGCGTTTGCTGCGCCTGGCGTCATGCTTACGTCTGGCCGAGCAGCTCGATCGCGACCGAGCGCGCCTGGTGCGCTCCGTCCAGGTCGATGCACGCGCCAAAGCGGTCACGCTGACCCTCTTGGGACAGACAGAGCCGTCAGTCTCATTATGGTCTGCCAGCCAGGAGGGGCCGGTGTTCGAACGGGCCTTCGGTCGGAAGCTGATGATCGTCAGCGAAGCCCTGGGACGGACCGATGGCACGGCCCGCCCCGGTGATGCCGCCTACGACACGGGGATCTCACCGCCCGGGTAGCAAAACGACGCATTGGGTGAGTAGAAGCCCCACGTGACCTCGAGCGGGGACTTGGGACGCAGCGCGTACACCGAACTGTCCGGGTCGAGGAACTCCAGGCTGGTGACCTCCCACGGATCCACGAGCGTCGCGATCCAGGGGTAGATGCCGTCCACGAGGCTGCCGTCGATATCCGTGATGTACGAGCGTTGGCCCCTGGCCGTGGCGGCGGGTGTCCCGACCGTGGCGGTCGACCGGATGACGGGGGTGTCGTCGGAGTACGTCGTCGCAACCACCTGGCCTTGGGACAGTTCGATCGTCGTCCTGCCGGGTGACGCCGGAACTCCACGCGCGCTGACGTAGTCGCGCATTTCCGCAGACGAATTGAAGTAATGCGTCCACCACCGGCTGGGCGTGGCGCCATCCGGCGCGGTGCGCGACAGATCGAGCCCTGCGTACGTCAAGGAATATGCGCCGAGTCCCGACGTCTGCTCCGCCGAATCCACCACGTACTGGTTCACGAAGACCTGCGCGTTCTCGATCGCGCGCAGCTTCGGTGGCAGCACCGCCGCGAGCGCGTCGGGATCCTCGGGGATCCAACCGAAGTGCAGCATCCTGCTGTTGATGACCATTTGCGGGGCAACGAGGGTGTTCGACACGTGGGTTCCTTCGGTCGTCACACGGCGACTCGGCCGACGGATCTCATCCGCCGGCGAGTTTGGTCTGGTAGCGCTCGGAGAGGTGCGCCACGATGCGTTGGCGATGATCGCCCTGGATCTCGACGACGCCGTCCTTGGCCGTCCCACCCGTCCCGCACAGGCGCTTGAGTTCCTTCGCCGTCGCATCCAACGCCCCTGACGGCAATCCCGTCACAAGGGTGACGGTCTTGCCGGCGCGCCCCGACGTGGTGCGGCTCACCCGCACCACGCCATCACCTTGTGGCTGAGACGCGCCGGGTGTGCGCGGAGGCGTCGAACGCGTGATCCGCCCGGAATCGCTCGAGTACACGCGGGTCGCACGATCGGGCATGTGGTTCGGCGTCATCGCTGGTCCGTACTCTACCGTCGTGCGAAACCTTCTCGCCGGGCACCGCGGTCGCGCGTGATGATCGATCTGCATGCCCACACCACGGCCTCGGACGGCGACCTGACGCCCACGCGCCTGGTGACGGACGCCGTGGCCGCAGGCCTGCACACGCTGGCGGTGACAGACCACGACACAGTCGACGGCATCCCTGAGGCGCTTGCCGCCGGCCTCGATCACGGCATCCGCGTGATCCCGGGTGTGGAACTGACTGCACAGGTGCCACGGGGCTCGATGCATCTGCTCGGGTACTTCACCCAGGGTGCTCCGGCGCCGCTCGTGGACACGCTGGTGGAGCTGACCGTGTTTCGCGAGGCACGGATCCGCAGAATCGTCGAGCGACTGGGGGAGCTGGGCGTCGCAATCGAATGGGACGACGTTCGTGCCCGCGCGGCCGGGCAGTTGGGGCGACCCCACGTCGCCGCAGCGCTCGTGGCCGCAGGCCACGCCGACAGCCTCAACCATGCGTTCGACCGATGGTTGGCCGACGGCCAAAGCGCACATGTCCCCTCCCGAGGCCTCGACCCCATCGAAGCCGTGCGACTCGTCGGTGACTCGGGCGGGGCAGCCGTGCTGGCCCACCCGGGATCTCTTGGCCTCAACCCCCGGCATCTGTCGTCGTTCGTGCAGCGACTGGCGGCCGCCGGGCTCGCAGGTATCGAGGTACACCGCCCCGAGCACACGCCCGACCAGCGCGACACCTACCGCACGATCGCGCGGCAGCTCAAGCTCGTACCGTCGGGCGGGTCGGACTTCCACCGTCCCGACGGACCGTTCACCCTGGGCGACACCGGGGTGCCAGGTCTGGCGAACGACACCGCCGACCGTCTCATGGAGCGCATCCGCTAGAATCGCGGGCCCGTGGCCACTGAGACTTCCGAACCGCAGGCAGCGGGAATTCGCTGGGACCTGTCCCCCCTCTTCGCTGACGCCGACGCCGCCAGGGCCGATCTGACGACTCTCCTGGCCCGGTCCCAGGCGTTCGGGATGGCCTATCGGGGCACCATCGCCGCAATCGATGCGCCCACGCTCGCAGAGCTGCTCGCGGAGCTGGCGTTGCTGGACAACGCGCTCTCCCGCGTTGGCTCGTACGCGAGCCTGCGGGAGTCCGCCGACGTCACTGACGAGGAGAACCTGGACCTGTCCGGCGCGGTCGACCGCGCCTTCGTCGAGGTGGGCAATGCGCTGCGGTTCTTCGAACTCGAATGGCTTGCGCTGCCCCAGGACCGCGCCAAGCAACTCGTCGATGACCCGTTGGTCGCAGCCGACCGCCACTACCTGGTGGCGATGCGCCGTTTTGGCCCCCACACCCTGAGTGAGCCTGAGGAGCGCATGCTGTCCGAGCGGGCGCCGGCGGCGATCGGTGCCTGGCACACGCTGTTTTCCCGTGTCACATCGACCCTCGAGACGTCGTTCGACAACGGCGACGGCCAGGAGCCACACGGCATCGATCGGTTGCTGTCGTACATGCGCCATCCGCGACGCGAGGTTCGCCGTGGCGCGCTCGACACGCTGTATGCGATGCTTGAGCCGAACGCCCCGGTGCTTGCCCACTGCTACGACACCCTTGTCGGGGACCGCCTCGCCATGGACAAGCTCCGCGGCTACAGCGGCCCGATGCACCAGACGCACCTGCGAAACGAGCTCACCGCACCGATCGTGGAGGGAATGCTGGATGGCGTCGCGCGCAATTATCCGCTTGCGCAGCGCTGGTTCACCGCCAAGGCCGCGATCCTGGGCCTCGACAAGTTGGGGCTCGCAGACCAGTACGCACCCATCGGCGAAGGCCGGGCGGTGCGATTCGACGAAGCCGTCGGGATCGTCACGACCTCGTTCAACGGGTTTTCGCCGCGTGTGGCGCAGATGGCCCAGTCGTTCATCGACGACCGTCGCGTCGACGCCGAGGTGCGAAATGGCAAGCGTGGCGGCGCGTTCTGCTCTCCGGTCGCCCAGGACGCCGAGCCGTACGTCCTAATGAACTGGACCGATCAGATGAACGACGTCATGACGATGGCGCATGAGTTCGGCCACGGCATGCATTTTCAACTTGCGAACGAACGTCAGACACCGTTGTCGTCCGGCGCGGGAATCGCGATGTGCGAGGTGGCCTCGACGTTCGCCGAGCACATCACCTATGACTACCTGCTCGCCAACGAGAGCGACCCGGACAGTCGGCACCTGCTTGCATGTGAACGCGTCGAGGGCGCGTTCGCCACGATCTTCCGCCAGGCCGTGCTGACCCGCTTCGAGCAGGCGGCGTATGACCTGCGCGCCGCGGGTGCGACGCTCACGGCCGAGCGATTGGGCGAGGCGTGGCTCACGGCCAACGACGCCTACTACGGCGACGCCGTCGACATGCCGCAGGGCTACCGACTGGGATGGTCATACATCCCCCACTTCATCCACACACGCTTCTACACCTACTCGTACACTTTCGCGCTGCTGGTCAGCCTTGCCTTGTACGCGCGCTACCGGCGCGACGGCGACGCCTTCGTCGGCCCGTACCTGGACCTGCTCGCCGCCGGCGGCTCGGGTGCCCCGGCCGATCTTTTGGCACCCCTTGGGCTCGACCTCGGCGACCCGTCGGTGTGGGATGACGGGTTCGCCGAACTCGAACGCATGATCGACGAGGCCCAGGCGAGCTGAGCCACGATTCGGACAGCTACTTCTTCTTCGACGCCTTCTTCGATGCCTTCAACGGGTTGAGCGCCTTCTGGACCTGTTCCGGAAGCTCGGTGATGTGGTAGAGCTTCATCCCGCACGTCGGGCCGCTACGAAGGGGCTGCGCGTGGCAGATGTCCGGCTCGCCCCACAGCGTCGTCGTGCGGTGACCGCGCTCGCACACGAAAACGCGAGCGACGCGGACCGGCCCGAACGCCTCGCTGACCGTCGCGGGGGCCTCGTCTGCCACCGGCTCATCCTCGGTCGCGGCGTCGGTGGGCGCCTCGTCAACGGCAGGCTCCTCGGCCGGAGCTTCCTCGGCGACGGGTTCAGCGACCGGCGCGTCGTCGGCCACAGGCTCATCGGGGGCGGCCTCCGCAACGGGAACGTCCTCGGCGACCGGCTCGTCCGCGACATCCGTGGACGCCTCTTCGGCGACGGGCTCCTCGATCGGGGCACCTTCGGCGACCATTTCCTCAGCGGCGACGTCCGCCGCGGTCTCCTCTGTTGTCGCGTCCTGCGCGTCCTCGCTCATCATGCTCCTCGTCGTTCGGGTCGCGACAGGATAGCGACCTTCCGGCCGATCGGCGAAGCCGCCCGATGAACCATGACGCGCTTTCGGGGTTCGACCTGATCGACGAGGTCGTCATCGCAGGTCCCCACCGGTTTCGGGTCATCAAACCCCGGACTGCGGACGACTTGATCAGCGAAACGGAGTACGAGGTCGACGAACGTTTGCCGTATTGGGCGGAGCTGTGGCCCAGCGGACTTGCGCTGGCAAACCGGTTGGCGCAGCGCGCGCTCCGCGGACTTCGTGTCGTGGAGTTGGGCGCCGGCTTGGGTATTCCGTCGCTCGTGGCCGCAGCCGGTGGCGCGACGGTGCTCGCGACCGATTGGTACGAAACGTCGCTCAGGTTCGTCGTGATCAACGCCAAGCGAGCGGGGCTGACCGTCGACACGATGTTCGTCGACTGGCGCGACCCGCCGCAGGCCCTGCTCGATGAAGCCCCGTTCGATCTGGTCGTCGCAGCGGACGTGCTCTACGAGCCGCGTAACGCACAACCCCTTGCCGAGCTTCTGCCCCGGCTGATCGCAGACGACGGCGAGGCGATCATCGCCGACCCGCGGCGTCCCGACGCACAGCCGTTCCTCGAGTCACTCAACTCGACCGGGTGGTCCATCCAAACCGACGAGGTCGCGCACGAGTCCCCACTCGACGAATCCGGCCCGATCGTCCACCTCCACAACATCGAACGCGCCCTGTGAGAGGTCCCAGGTCTCCTGTGACGGTCGCCCTTGAGTCGATCCCGGGTGCGTCCGATACACTCCACGAGACCGATCCTCGGTAGCTCAATGGTAGAGCATCCGGCTGTTAACCGGAGGGTTGCAGGTTCGAGTCCTGCCCGAGGAGTTCCTTGATTTACAGGGGTTGCACGCCGCCCATCGCGGCCTGCACCACCAAAAGCTCAGGTGCCCCTGCAGAGACTCCACACATCGCATACATGGATCGTCGACTGCGAAGCCTCCCCTGGCCGGGGTCCGTTGCACGCGTTTGGTGACGCTGCGCGGCGTTCAGGCGTAGCGTCCGTGCGCGGTCGATGGTTGTATGGCCGCCAGTCGGGCGCGGAGGGACGGATCGGTGGGCGTCGAAGAACGGAGCCGCGTGAAGGTCATCCTGGAATACCCGGCGACGCCGGACGAGACGCTGGCGCAGTCGATGGCGTTCTCCGATGTCGGCATTTCCGCTCGGTTGCGAGCCGCGCCACGACGGCGCGCGACGGAGAGTTCGGACTGGCGGGTGGTGATCTCGGCGCCGCTGCACGAACTGCTCGTCGGATTCGGTGCGCCGCGCGCAGCGCAGGCGCAGACGCTC
>JANMDV010000136.1:0-6725 GCA_031376485.1 Actinomycetota bacterium | reverse complement strand
ATGGGGATGATCGCCGAGCGGGCGGCGTCGGCGATCACGAGCAGCGGGGGGATGATCTGGACGGGGGTCCGGGTTGCGCGCCTTGACGTTGGTGATGACCGTCGGGTGCGCGGCGTGCTCCTGGACGATGGTCGAACCGTCTCTGCACGCAACGTCATTCTCGCGCTCGACAGTGAGAACGCGCGCATTTTGCTCGCCGAGCACGACGCGGCCAGTGCCCAGCGGCTTCCGAATGAGGCCGCAAGTGTCGTCAGCGCGGCGTTCGCGCTCGACCAGCCGCTGTACTCAGGGCGAACGGTCCTGCTGGATGCCGCCAGCCCCGATGGTGACAACCGCGTGGATCTGCTGTGCCAGACGACGAACGTCACGCGTCCGGGCTCACCCGGTCCGCACATCGTCATCGCCCAGAGCGCGACACGTGGCTGGAGGTCCGTCGACCCGGACAGCTACAGCGACGCCGTCGGGCGTCAGATTGCGCGGTGGGCACCCGGATTCCCGTGGGCACGCATTGCGAAGCCCATCGGGACGTGTACCCACGCCTGGGCGCAGTACGTCCCGCGACCCGGAGTGCGTCGCGACCTGCCTGGGCCGCGCACCGCGCTGACCAACGTCATCCTGGCAGGGGACGCGGTGACCCACCCCTCGATCGAAGGCGCCGTGTCGAGCGGCCACCGCGCAGCACGGATCGTCCACGAAATCCTGAGGTGAGGGAACTCGGCGGGCGCAAGGTGTGGTCGCTCAGCGAAATCGGCGCGGCGGTTCTGCGGCGACTCGAAGACGTCCCGTCGGTGTGGTTGGAAGCCGAGATCACGAATCTGGCGCGGCGTGGACAACGCGTCTACTTCACACTCATCGACGATTCCGGAGAGCGCAGACACCAGATCGATGCGTCGATGAACACTGCCGTGTTTGACCGGCTCGTGACAAAACCCGGCGACGGCGCGCTCGTCCACGCCTACGGGCGGGTCGAGTACTGGTTGCAGCGCAGCCAAGTGCGGTTCACCGTCGCGCGCCTCGAACTGACCGGAGACGGTTTGCTGCGTGCGCGGATCGAGGAACTCAAGCTCCGGCTCGCGGCAGAGGGGCTGACCTCGGATGACCGAAAGCGCGGGCTCCCGTACCTGCCGCGGCGGATCGGACTGGTCACGAGCGGCGAGGGCGCAGCACGAATGGACTTCCTGACCAACGTCACCGGCAGGTTTCCGGCCGCCCAGGTGCTCGTCGTCCACAGCCTGGTCCAGGGTGAAGCGGCGCCCGCGGAACTCGTCCGTGCGATCGTGTACCTCGACGGTGTCCCGGATGTGGACGTCATCGTCATCGCTCGTGGGGGCGGCTCGCTGGAGGACCTGATGGCGTTCAACAGCGAACGGGTCTGCCGCGCAGTGGCTCATGCCGACACGCCGATCGTTTCGGCAGTCGGGCACGAAACGGATGTGACTGTCTGCGACTTGGTCGCCGATCTTCGGGTCTCGACCCCGACTAAGGCGGCCGAGGCGGTCGTGCCCGACGCAGCCGACGTCGCGGCGCGATTGACGCGCGCAGAACGTGCGCTGGCACGTGCGTTGCGCGAGTCGACTGCGCGCCGTCGTCGGCACGTTCAGGAGCTGTCGACCCGCCTGGGCGGCGGATTGCGCGCGCGCGGGTCCGTGGCACGTACTCATGTCACGGGGTTGTCCGGGCGGCTGGTTGCCGCAGTGCGGGGAATGCAACTGCGTGCACCGAGCGAACTGCAACGCCGCCGGCTGGCCCTGGAGCGCTCGACGCAGGTGTACCTGGCCGACACGCGGGCACGGGTTGAGCACCTGGCGGCGCTCCATGAGGTTCTGTCGCCGGCGCGGACCGTCAGCCGCGGGTATGCCATCGTGCGGTCCGTCGACGGCACACGTGTCGTCACCGAAGCGGCTACCACGCACGCGGGTGACGAACTGTCGATCCAACTTCGTGACGGACACATTCAGGTGGAGGTAAGCGGATGAGCGGTGCGGACGTGCCAACACCACTGAGCTTCGAGCAGGCGCTCGGCGGGCTCGACGACATCGTCGCGCGCCTTGAGGGTGGCGAGATCGGCTTGGAAGAGGCCGTCGGCCTCTTCGAGCAAGGTCAGCTCTACCTCGTCACCTGCCGCGAACGCCTGGACGCCGCGCAAGCCCGAATTGACGAACTCACCGCCGCCGAACTGCCGGCGCCACCCGCCGCCGAGCCGTCGCAACCCTTCTGAAACATTTGCCCCCGCAGGCCCGTTCAGCAACGACAGACGGTTTCGTGCAATCAGTACCGGGCGGTGATGGTGGGGCCGATGTCCTCGGTGGAGTGGTGCAGCGCATGCCAGCGGGCGAGGCGGCGCAGGTCGCGTTCGATCTGGTTGAGCGGGATCTGGCAGCCGGCGTTCGAGACGTTGGCGAAGGCCAGGAGCCTGTCCTCATCGGCGCGGACGGTCATCCATTTGGCCAGCATGTCGTCCCCAATCGGCAGCAGTCCGTCAGGACCCTCCATGATCAGGTCGGGAAACTGAATGCAGTACTCGCGTACCGGGGCCATCGATCGAGGCAGCAGTGCGACGAGGGGCAGGTGGGGGTAGATCAGGTACCTGTAGCGCGGAAGCGCCTCACGGCCGTCTCGGCGAAACCGGCGTCCGGTCACGCACAGAAAGCCAAGGCTGGTGAACATGGCCCATTCGTCCTCGTTGATGACGCTCCGCAGGAGTTCGAGGGAGCGGCGGTCGGCCTCGGCCTCGCCGACTGGCGCCTCATGCGCCCATTCTGGAAGCCGTCGCCTGAGCGGTCTGCGTCGGGTCGCCGCGGGTGACACCACGAGCCATCCTGCGGCCAGGAGGATCGGAGCAAGGACGATCGCGGTGGCGAGCTGCGTCACAACATTCGGGTGTCGCGTGCGCCGCCGGCGGCCCGCGGCCAGAACAGGATGCGGTCGGCCTCGGCCGGTACCTGCTCGAAGCTGGTGATCAGGAGTGCCTCGCGGCGTCCCGTCCTGGCATCGGTGGTCGGGACGCCCGCCCACATGCCCTCGTCGAGCTGGCGGCGGAACTCGCGGACGAGGTGCTCGCGATCGGCGTCGAGCGCAGGGTCGCCTTCGGCGATCAACGTCTCGCCGTACCCCGGCATCATGCGAAGCAACCTCATGAGCACTCCTGCGGACATTTCGCGCCGGGACACGTCAAGGCGCAAACCGGTTATACCGCGGCCTGCGCCCGGATACAAACGCGCGGACGGTCGCTGACGTCTCCGAGGCGCGCTCTTCGGCGATGAAACCCTGCGCTTTGTGGGAGCCATCGCAGAACGGCTGGTGGCGGAATGCCCGCAGCGGCACGAGGCGATCACGTCACGGTCGACGGCGTAGGCATTCCCGTCGGCATCCAGGAGCTTCATCGGACCGGCCACGAGGTACGGCCCTGAGTCCTTGGCGGTGACGGTGACGTCGCTCATTGCAGTGCTCCTCGGACGCTCTCGGGGGGGAAGTCGGGGCAGTACGTGCGGGGACTGGACGCGCGCCGGATGCGTGACCGTGTCGACCGTCCGTGCGAGCAGTGCGGGCGCTACGCGTGTCGTCGAACGTCCCGCCGTGGACCCCCTGACCGGCTGATACCGTCACAGGTGGTGTCCGAGCGCTTCGTCATCGAGGGCGGCAAACCGCTGTCCGGAACAGTCACGCCCAGCGGCAACAAGAACGCTGCCCTGCCGATCCTCGCTGCCTGTCTGCTGACCGAGGACGAAGTCATCCTCGAGAACGTCCCCGATATCCGCGACGTACACTCGATGCTGGCGCTTCTCGACGATCTCGGGGTCAGTATCCGCGAACTCGGCCCGCACGTGTTGTCGCTGACCGCCCGCGACATCCGAACGACGTCGCTCGACCCCGGTCTCTCCACGCGCATTCGCGCGTCGTTTCTGATCGCGGGGCCCTTGCTCGCCCGTTTCGGCGCGGTGGACCTGCCGCTTCCGGGCGGCGACTTCATCGGTCGCCGGCGCGTCGACACGCACCTGCTGGCGTTCAAGGCGCTCGGCGCCAGGATCGAGTCGGACCGGGACTTCAGGATGCGTCATTCCGGGCTGACGGGGGCCGAGATCTTTCTTGACGAGGCGTCGGTCACGGCCACCGAGAACGCGTTGATGGCGGCTGCGCTCGCCACCGGTGAGACCACAATCATGAACGCGGCATGCGAGCCGCACGTCCAGGACACCGCCAGGTTCCTCGTCGAGCTCGGGGCGCGGATCGACGGGATCGGAACCAACGTTCTGCACATCCAGGGCGTGGAGCGATTGCACGGGGGCAGGTTCCGCATCCCGTCGGACTACATCGAGGTTGCGTCGTTCATCGGCTTGGCGGCCGTCACCGGGTCGGACATCACCATCAACGACGTCCGGGCTTCCGATCTGAGGATGATCAACCTGACGTTCGAGCGCCTCGGCGTGCGCGTCGAGATGAACGGTGACTCACTGCGGGTGCCGCCGGATCAAGAGCTGCGCATCGAGGCCGACGAAGGTGACGCGATCCCCAAAGTCGACGACGGCATCTGGCCGGCGTTCCCCGCCGACCTGACCAGCATCGCGACTGCGGTCGCGACGCAGGCGCACGGCACGGTGATGATCTTCGAGAAGATGTTCGAGAACCGCTTGTTCTTCGTCGACAAACTCGTCGCCATGGGTGCGCGCATCGTGTTGTGCGACCCGCACCGGGCGGTCGTCAGCGGGCCGGCCCAGCTGCACGGAGCGCGGCTCGAAAGTCCCGACATCCGCGCTGGGATGGCCATGTTGATCGCGTCCCTGTGCGCCAAGGGCGTCAGCACGATCGGCAACATCGGTCAGATCGACCGTGGGTACGAGCGCATCGACGAGCGCCTGCGGGACCTGGGCGCCGCGATCGAACGGGTGCCGGATTGAGCGGGCTGCCCGAGAACGAGCTGGCGGAAACAGCCCCCCTGCCCGACGGCGCGCGTGACGTGTTGCCGATCGAGTCGGCGGAGCTTGCGACCATCGAGTCGTCGCTGCGAGCGACGTTCGCGGCGTTTGGGTACCGAGAGGTGCGCACACCGCTGCTCGAGTTCGCCGATGCGATGGACCGCGCGCAGGACGGCGGGGTGGGGCGGGCATTCCGCCTGTTCGACGACCACGGCCAAGTGCTCGTCGTGCGTCCCGACCTGACGATCCCCGTGGCGCGACTCGTCGCGGGGCGCCTGGCCGACCACCCCGGGCCGCTCCGCGTCGCATACGTTGCGGAGCTGCTGCGCCCCGCCCCACCAGGTCGCGCGCAACGCGTCGAGGAGCGCCAGGCCGGCATCGAGCTGGTGGGGCTGTCTGGGCCGGCAGCCGACGCCGAGGTCGTGGCACTGGTCGTCGGTGCGTTGACGGCGCTCGGCATCACGGATCTGCGAGTCGCGCTCGGCGACGTGTCCCTGACAAGGGCGGTGCTGGACGGCGTCGGTGTCACCGCAGACGATCAAGCGCGGCTGCGCGACGCGGTCCGCGCCCGCAACCTCGTCGCATGGCGGCGCATCGCCGAATCGCTCGACCTGGACGGCGCGGCGCGGCGCGTGGTCGCCGATCTGCCGGCGGTGCGTGGTGGGGCCGATGTGCTTCGCAGGCTCGCCGCCGCTGTGCCGGCTGCGGCGCCGCAGTGCGAGGCCCTGCTTTCGACGCTCGATCTACTCGACGCGCACGGGGCCGCAGACCACGTCATGACCGACCTGGGGGTGCTCCGCGACTGGGGCTACTACTCGGGCATCGTCGTCGAGGCATATGCCCCTGGTGTCGGACGCCCGGTGGCCGTCGGCGGTCGCTACGACGGATTGATCGGTCGGTTCGGCGCAGCGCGGCCGGCCGTCGGTGCGGCTGTGCTTCTGGACCGGGTACACGAGGCCATCGCAGCGCGCAATGGTCGGGCCGATTCGGCAGACGGCGTGGTGCTGGCAGGCGGTATCGAAGCCGATGTCGTCACAGCACGGGCACTGCGTGATGCGGGCATCATCGTAATCGGCGTGTCCGACGATCCCGGCATGGCGGACGCGTTGGCCGCAGTCGAGGGTTGGCGCTTCGTCGCCCGCCGTGCGGGCGCCGGCTTCGAGATCACCGACAGGGTTGTTGGAACAACGGTGACATGCACCGACCTCAGGGAGGGCCTGCAATCGCTGCGCTCGTGATCTGTGTCCCGCTCGGGGCCCTGTTTGCCGGCTCCGTCACTCGGCTGCGCGCGGCGGGACTCGACGTGTCACCCCTTGAGGATGCGGGACGACGTCTGGTGGTCGATGCGCCGGATGGCACGCGATACATCACCACCCGACCCAGTGACGTGCCCATCTACGTCGAGGCGGGCGCGGCCGATCTTGGCATCGTCGGTAAGGACGTGCTGCGGGAGTCTGCGCCGGACGTGTACGAACTCTTGGATCTGGATTTCGGTCACTGCCGCATGGTCTACGCGACGCTGGCCGGTGAGGATCCTACGCCCGGTGCGCTCGCTCACCTGGGCGCGGTGCGGGTCGCGACGAAATATCCGGCGATCGCGCGCCGTCACTTTGCGGCCACCGGCCGAGCGGTCGAGGTCGTCAAAGTCAACGGGTCCGTCGAACTTGCCCCGCTGGTGGGGCTGGCCCACGGTATCGTCGACCTGACCGCCACCGGGCGCACGCTGATCGAGAACGGCCTGGTCGAGCGCGAAGCGATCCTGGAGGCGTCGGCACGCCTGATCGCCAACCGCGTCAGCCACAAGGTCGCCGC
>JANMDV010000118.1:0-30233 GCA_031376485.1 Actinomycetota bacterium | reverse complement strand
CTCAGCGGGCCCAGTGGTGGATGCCCGCTACGGAGTCGCGGCCGCGTTGGCGCGCGCCCGCGTCTTGAGTGTCTCGAATTCCTCGATCGACTTCGCGAAGTAATGACGGTTGGTGCCGTCCTCGCGGGCGACGTAGTAGAGGAATGCGCTCCGCCGTGGGCGTGCGGCCGCCTCGATGCTGGCAAGGCCGGGGCTTGCGATCGGGCCGGGCGGGAGTCCCGAAAACATCCGCGTGTTGTACGGCGAGTCGCTCGCCAGGTCCTTGGCAGTCAACGCGCGCCACTCCCCCACCGCATATTGCACCGTCGCATCGATATCCAGGCGCATCTTGCGGTTGAGGCGGTTGTAGATGACCCCGGCCACAGTTGGCCGCTCCGAGCCCTCGGCGACCTCGCGCTCCACCATCGATGCAATGATGAGCACGTCGTACGGCGTCAGGTTGCGTGATTTGGCGAACCGCATGTCAACCGCGCCGACCGCTCCGTCGTACGCTGCGAGTTGCTGCTCGACCAGGTCGGGCACCGTCGTCTCGGTCCCGATGTCGTAGGTCGCGGGAAACAGGAACCCCTCCAGTGACGTTGGGCGTGTGACGCCGGCGCGTTCGGCGCCCGACGGCCCCGCCGCGGTCGCGTCCAGATACTCCTGGCCGGACAGGTCCGTCTTCTCGTCCAAGATCCGCGCCATGTCCTCACGACGGAGCCCCTCCGGGAAGGTCACGCGAATCGGCGGCGGCGCGACCACAGCCGGTGTCGGCACTGCGGCCGAGTCACCACGCCTGTCAAGGGCGATCGCGACAGCGGTCACGGTGCCTACGAGGAGGGCCAGCACGACCACCAGGCGCAGCCGACCGCGCGCCCGCCCTTCGCGCCGAACGACGTCGCTGCGCTCCCACTCCCCACGGCCGGTCACCGGCGTGCCAAGAACGCTTCGAGCAGCACACAGGCCGCCAGGCTGTCGACGCTGGTGGCGCTACCGGACTCGCTCGCCCGCCGACCCGCCTCGACCGTCGTCAGTCGCTCGTCGACGAGCTCCACGGGCACCGACACGCGCCGTCGCAAGGTGTCCGCGAACGCCGACGCGGCCTTGGCCTGCTGACCCCGCTCACCAGACAGGTGGCGCGGCTCACCCACGACGATGACCTGGGGGGCGGTCTCGGCGATGACCCGATCGAGCGCGATGCGCCCCTCGCGGCTCTCGACCTTGCGGATCGGCGGCAGCGGGCGCGCGATGGTGCCCGTGGGATCACTGACCGCCACGCCGGTTCGTGCGCGGCCGTGATCGAGGGCCAGGACCTTCAGGCGCCCCGCTCCATGATGAGCGTTCGCGCCGTCGCCAGCGCCGCGTCGAGGCCCTGCGGGTTCTTGCCCCCTGCGCGCGCCATGCCTTCGCGCCCGCCACCGCCACCGTCGACGAGCGGGGCGATCTGTTTGATGATGGCGCCGGCGTTGAGCCCCGCCGCGATGGCAGCGGGAGCCAAATTGGCCACCAGCATGGCCTTTTTGTCGCTTCGGGCGCCCAAGACAATCGTCGCCGTGTCGCCCAGCCGCGCCTTGATCTGATCGCTGACGGCCAGCAGATCGTCCATCTCGTCGGCTTCGACCTCGTGTACCAACACGGCCAACCCGCCGACGTCCGTGGCGTGTGCCGCGACGGCGCCCGCGTCCACCCGGCCGCTTCGCGCCCGCTTGAGCTCTGACTCGAGCTGGCGGATCCTGTCGTCGCGATCGGCGAGCCGCTGCTCAAGTTCGCGTTCGCGGTCGCGGTACCACGCCACGACACCGTCGCCGGTCAGCGCCTCGATGCGGCGGGTCCCCGATCCGATGCCGCCCTCGGCGACGATCTTGAACATTCCGATCTCGCCCGTACGCGACACGTGGGTGCCACCGCAGAGCTCCTTGGAGAAGTCACCGGCAGACACCACCCGCACCTGGTCGCCGTACTTCTCCCCGAACAAGCCGATTGCCCCGAGCGCGTCCGCGTCGGCGCGGGGCATGACTTGCCAGCCGACGGGCATGTCGTCGCCGACGCGGGCGTTGACCATCTGCTCGATCTGCGCGCGCTGCCCCTCGTCCATCCGTTCGCGCAGCGTGAAGTCGAACCGCAGCTTGTCGGGACCGACGTACGAGCCGGCCTGGCGGGTGGTGATGCCAAACACCTCGCGAAGCGCCCAGTGCAACACGTGTGTGGCTGTGTGATTGGCCTGAGTCGCCCGGCGCGTCGGGGCGTGGACGACCGCTTGGACCTGGTCGCCTGACGCGATCGTGCCCTGCACACGAAGCCGGATGATCTGATCATCGCCGATCCGGTAGATCTCGACGACCTCGCCGGCGCCGCCGGGTCCGGTCACCGTGCCACGATCCGAAACCTGGCCGCCGCCCTGGGCATAGAAGGGCGAGCGCGCGAGCTTCAACACAACCTCGCCGCCGCCCAACTCCTCGGCAGCCGTCACGGTCGTGGCCGTCGACCATTCGTCGTAGCCGACGAACTGGGTCGGCTCGCCGGCCACTGCGAGTGCCTCGGCCCTGGATGCTGCACTGTCGTGTTCGCGTACTTGGGCGTCACGGGCACGTCCGCGCTGGTCATTCATGAGCCGGTGGAATCCCTCGACATCCACACCGAGCCCGGCGCCCTCGGCCGCGTCGAGCGTCAAGTCGAGCGGAAACCCGTATGTGTCGTGCAGTCGGAACGCGTCGTCGCCCGAGACCTGCCCCGACGAGCGCCCGATGACGTCGTCCAGCAGGCGCTTTCCCTGCGTCAGCGTGCGGGCAAACTGCTCGGCTTCGGCGCCGATGATGTCGGCGACCTCGCTTGCTCGCTCGCGAAGCTCGGGGTATGCGTCCCCCCACAGGTCGGCCACCTGGCCGGCCAGTTGGGGCATGGCCTCGGGCGTCAGGCCGATGCTTGAGCCCTCTGCCATGGCACGACGGATGATGCGCCGCAGGATGTAGTCGCGACCCTCGTTGCCGGGACGTACCCCGTCTGTCGCCAGGAACGTCATTCCGCGACCGTGATCTGCCAGTACGCGTAGCGCCCTGTCATCTCGGGCCGACTGCCCGTATGTGCGCCCGCTCGTCCGACCGGCCCATTCGATCAGCGGCGAGAACGCATCGGTGTCGAACACCGACTGCTTGTCCTGCAAAAGCGCGGCGATGCGCTCGAGGCCGGCACCGGTATCGACGTTCTGCGCGGGAAGGTCCGTCAGCGTCCCGTCCGCAGAGCGGTCGTACTGCATGAACACCAGGTTCCAGTACTCCAGAAAGCGGTCGGTGCCGGTGGCGGGCCCCCCGTCGGGGCCAAACTCGGGCCCGCGGTCGAGGTAGAGTTCGGTGTTGGGACCGCAAGGCCCGCTCGCGCCAAGCTTCCAGAAGTTCTCGGATTCGCCGAGCGCCTGGATGCGCTCGCGCGGGATGCCCATGTCCATCCAGTACTCGATGGCCTCGTCGTCGGCAGGGACACCGGGCATGCCTTCGAACACGGTGATCCAGATCTGCTCGGGATCGAACCCGAACACCTCGGTGGACAGCTCGTAGCCGAACCGCACGGCATCGCGCTTGAAGTAGTCGCCGAACGAGAAGTTGCCGAGCATCTCGAAGAACGTCAGGTGGCGGGCGGTCCGCCCGACCTGGTCGATGTCAAGTGTGCGAAAGCACTTCTGGCAGCTCGTCGCGCGCGGCGCGGGCGGCTTGGCCGTCCCGAGGAAATACTGCTTGAGCGGCTGCATCCCGGCAATCGTCAGGAGGACCGTGGGGTCGTCCTCGTATGGGATGAGCGGCGCGGACGGCACTGCCAGGTGTCCGCGCTCCTCGAAAAACTCCCGGAAGCGCCGGCGGATGTCGTGGGTCGTCATCGGGGCCGTAAGTCTACCAGCGTCCTTACCTGGGTCCGCGTATCACGTACCCTCGGTCTGGGCCTTCGCCCGACGAAGATCATCGTCGAACTCGAGTCGCTGATTCGCGGATGCCCTGCGCCCTGCGGCAAACGCTTTGTCCAAGTCGTCCCACAGCCGAGCGAGCTCCTGAGGTAGGCGCTTGGGCCACGTACGCGGGTCCCGAGCGCCACGTGACCACATCCATACGCCGACGAGGGTGAGGAGCGTGAGGACGAAACGTTTCACGATCGTCGTTTCGGAAGTGCCCACGAGATCTGCGACAGGCTCGGACCGCGATCACGTGTCAGCACCTCCGGCGGGAGGTCCACGACGACACCGTTCGTCGAGGCGGTCGCCGGCCCGTCGGCAGGTGCCGGTTGGTCGGGCTGGCTCTCGGGCACGGCATCGGGCGCCACGCCGTCCGCGCGCCTGGCGCGGAACGTAGCCATCGCCTCTTTGGCGGCTGCCGCCCAGCCTGAGGCCTTTCTGACGGGAGCCGTCACCACGTTCGAGATCGATGTCACGGTCTTCTCGGCGCCCTTGGTGGCGTTGACGGCGCTGACCATGATCTCGTCGACGCGTTGCAGCTCCAGGTTGATGCCGTCGACAGTGGTCTGGGCACGGGTCAGGATCGGAACGACCTCGTCGGTGACCCGAACGACCGTCGTCGACATTCGACTCAGCACCCCGCCAAGTCGGAAGCAGACGTAGGCGATACCGACCCCGACGATGACGAGAAAAAATGAAAGCGCGCCCCGCAGCACGTCTGCCCACGCAATGTCCACTACAGGTCCCTTTCGATGATGACTCCCGCGCCGACGAGCCTGCCGTCCCGATACAGGGCAGCGGTCTGTCCCGGGGCGACGCCGTCCGCAGGATCCAGGAGGGTGACCCGAAGACCGTCGGCCACCGGGTGGGCCTGGCCGCGCAGGGCCCTGCCACGGTATCGCACGCGCACCTCCAAGTGGGCGCCGTCAACAGATTCGTTGAGCGTGAACGGGCGAAGCTCGAACTCGGTGGTCGCCAGAAGGTCACGTGGGCCGACCCGCACGGTGTTCGTCGCGGCGTCCGTCCCGAGGACGTAGCGGGGGCCATCGGCCGAGACGCCGACACCGCGCCGCTGACCCACGGTGTAGCGCCAGTAGCCGTCGTGCGTCCCGATCGTGGCGCCGTCCTGATCCAGGATGGGGCCTGGCGCAGGGCTCATGCCCGCCACCCGCTCCAGGAACGGCACGTACCCGCCGACGCCGACGAAGCAGACCTCTTGGCTTTCGACCGCGTCGGCAGCCGGAAGCTCGGTGTCACGGGCCAGTTCGCGCACCTGCTGCTTGGTCAGCTCGCCCAGCGGGAACTCCAGGCGAGCGATGGTGGCCCGGTTGAGCATGGCGAGCATGTAGCTCTGGTCCTTGTCAGTGTCTGCGGCGCGGGCGATGGCGCCGTCGACGACGCGCGCGTAGTGGCCGGTGGCGAGCCGCCTGGCCCCCAGAAGGGCCGCGGCTTGGGCCAGCACGGCGAACCGGACCTCGCCGTTACACGTGACACATGGATTCGGCGTCCGGCCCGCTGCGTACCCACGTATGAAACCCTCCACGACGCCGCGACGAAACACCTCGGCGGCGTCGATTGTCAGGTGCGGGATACCCAAAGAGTGGGCGGTGCGACGGGCAAGCTGCACCGTCTCGGGCGAGCAACACGAACGTTCGGCCGCAGCGGCGCCGGGGTCGTGCCACAGGCGCATCGTCACGCCGACGACGTCGTAGCCGGCATCGACGAGGAGCTTTGCCGCGACGGCGCTGTCGACCCCGCCGCTCATCGCGACCGCGACCCGGCGTCCATCGAGCGGAAGGCCCATCGCCCCGAGCCGGGTCGAACACCAGTCCTCGAGAGCGCGCGCGACGGCGTCCGCGACCAACACGGGGCCGTGGCGCCGATCGGGACCGACTCCGCCGAGCGCACTATCGAGCCAATCGGCCGACAGGCGGAGCGCTTCGAGGAGCGTCCCTCCCTGCAGCCGCTCACACGCGACGTTGGCGGCTGCCGTCGCAGCTCCACACCCGAACGCCAGGAATCGCGCGTCGGTCACGTTGCCACCGGCGACCCGAAGCTGGATACGGACCATGTCTCCGCAACCTGCGCTGCCGGACTCCCCCACCGCGTCGGGATGCTCCATCTGCCCCGCCATCGCCGGCGCGGTCAAGTGGCGCATCGTCTGCCGAGGGTACGGAGGCACCCGTCGAGGGTACCATGCCGGCCCTCCGTGTCACCGGAACGGGGTGGCTCCAGTGTCAGACACGAATGTATCGAGAACCGTTACCGGCAAACGGTTCTCAGGATGCGTAACGACCCTTCCGTACAGAGGGTCCCGGACCGCCCATCACCGCGGTCGGCCGCCCGCAGTTCGCACGGCCGAGATTCGACGGTCAGAACCCGCCTGCGCGGCGTGACGCAAACCCACGCGCTGCCGCGACTGCATCTCATCCCGCCGCGCTCAACGAGCCGTTTGGGGCACCAAAGGTGCGCCGTTGGTGGAGTACCCCACCGTGCCGTGAGCGGCGAGTGACTGGGCCTGCCTAAACAGGTGGGTGGCGTGCAACGCGGCGCACCAGGCGACGCGCGAACTCCGCCTCCCAAGTCGAACATGTTGGCTCAGGTCACTCTGATCCACCACGAACACGGTCGGGTACCACCACGTTACTGCCGACCAGGTTCGAGCGCAACCGCCGGGACGATTCCTTAACGCGTCGGGGCCCCCCGAAGGGAGCCCCGAACGTCCGACGTCCATATCAGACGTGACTTTCAGCAGAGCTTGTCGGGCTTCGGCAGGACCGGGGCTTTGGCCAGCGCCGCGTACGTCGTGGAGTTCGCGCCCTGTGCTGCGGATACAACCTGTGACGTCTTTGCGTCGATCGTGTAGGTGATCTTGTTCGCCCCGCCGTACTGGCGGAGCGTGTCGTGAGCGACCATCGTCACGGTGGCGCCGTTCTTCGCCTTGACGGGCCTCTCGAACCGCATCCCGGCCAGCGGGATCGCCGGATCTCCAAGCGACGCGATCGACTTGGGGTTGGTCGTGCGCGTCCAACAGAGCGCACCGGTGACCTTGGTGTAGAGACCGGTCGGGTTTGCGACCACCTCGGCCGCGCCGCCGGCGCGTTGGATCGTGACACTGAACAGACGCTGTTTGCCGTCAACCAGACGGATCAGGCCGGCGCCCTGGGCATCGGCGACGCCGCCGACCGCGCCGGTGAACGTCGCGGAGACTCCCGGGACCTTGGCGTATGACGCGTTGACCTTTCGTGCAAGCGCAATTCCCGCCGGGGCTCCACTGAGGCCGCCCTTGCGAGCAGTCACCTTGAGCGGCTGCGGGACCGCACCGCGCGCGTCGATGAGTGACTGGGCGATGATGTCCTCGTCGACCAGCCCGCGCCAGACGTTGGACAACTTGTTGTCACCCTGGATGACCGCGACCGCCGGCGTGTACTTGAGGTCGAACATCCCCGGAAGGTCACCAAGCTTCGTCGTGCCGGTGATCCGGTAGACCACGAACTTGGTATCGCGGAACTGTCCCTGACGCTGCAAGCGAGTCAGGCGCTTCTGGACGATCTCGTCCTCGGTGATCCCCGGAAGCAGGAATGCGACCACGACGGGGCCGTTGCCGCGAAGCGCGGTTTTGATGATCGCCGGGGTTGTCTTGCCGGGCGTGACCTGGTCGCCACGACTGAGGCCTACGCCGTCGCCGGCTGCCCCCATCGTGAGCGGAACCGCTGCCAGCACGCCGAAACCGGCGACCGCAGCAAGCGCGCGACGACGGGTCTTCCCGACCCGGGCGCGCGACGTTTCATGTACCTGAGTGCCGAGTGCGGACACCGTCGAACACCTCCACGTTCGATGACCTACAACCTTGTCGGCAGGAACTCCCGCGTCCTTAACGCCTGTTAGGCAGCGCTTCGGTTTGTAATTCAGCCGCAGTCAGCGTTTGAGTGGCCCGCAGGGTCTCCAGCCCCGATCGACGCTTGAGACGCCGAAGGCGGCTCATAGGCCGCCCAAGAGCCGTGTCGAGCGGGGCGAATAGTTCGCCATAGGCCGCCCAAGTGCCGTGGTGAATGCGGCGTTTAGTCGCCCTTGGGCGGGACGTTACGCACGGCCAGATCGCGCAACTGCGTATCGTCGACCTCGGACGGGGCGCCGGTCAACGGGTCCTGGCCGGTGGCGGTCTTGGGGAACGCGATGACGTCGCGGATCGACTTCTCGCCGAGGAGCAGCATGACGAGCCGGTCGAATCCGAGTGCGATGCCGCCGTGCGGTGGTGCCCCCAGGCGAAGCGCGCGCAACAGGAAGCCGAACTTCTCCTCGGCTTCGTCCGCGTCCACGCCGATCACAGCGAACGCAGCTTGCTGCACGTCACGATCGTGGATGCGGATGCTTCCCCCACCGATCTCAAGGCCGTTCAGTACGACGTCATACGCTTGGGCGATGACCGCGCCGGGATCCGTTGTCAGGAGCGGGATGTGCTCGGGGCGCGGTGAGGTAAACGGGTGATGGCGCGCGTCCCAGCGCATCTCGTCGGCGTTCCACTCGACCAGCGGGAAGTCGGTGACCCACAGCGGCGCCCACGTCCCCTCCGGGATCAGGCCGTAGCGCTCCGCTAGCCGCACCCGAAGTGACCCCAGGACGCCCAGGGCCGCTTCCTCGTCGTCGGCGACCAGGCAAATCAGATCGCCCTGAACCGCGGCAAACGCATCTGCCAAACCTGCCAGGAACTCCGCCTTGACCGACGCACGGAGTCCGTCGGTCCCGACGGTGGCCCATACCAGGCCCTTGGCCCCCAACTCCTTGGCGTCGGTCACGACGGCGTCCAGGTCCTTTCGTGACAACCCCTCCCCAACGCCCGGCAGGCAGATGCCCCGCACGACCGCGCCATGCTCGACGGCCGTTGCGAAGATGCCGAGCCCCGAGGCTGCGGCCTGCGCGGTCCAATCCTGGATCTCGACGGCGAACCTGGTGTCGGGCCGGTCTGTGCCGTACCGCGACATGGCCTCGGCAAACGCCAGGCGCGGGAAGGGCGCGTCAATGCTGACCCCCACCTCTGCCGCCTGGGTGACCAAAAGCGTTTCGACGAGGTCAAAGATGTCGTCGGGCTCGACGAACGACGCCTCGATGTCGATCTGCGTGAACTCTGGTTGGCGGTCGGCGCGCAGATCCTCGTCTCGGAAGCACCGGACGATCTGGTAGTAGCGCTCGAACCCGCCGACCATCAGAAGCTGCTTGAACAACTGCGGGCTCTGCGGCAAGGCATACCACTTGCCCTGCTGCAGGCGGCTGGGGACGATGAAGTCGCGCGCGCCCTCGGGTGTGGAGCGAATCAGGATCGGGGTCTCGACCTCCAGAAATCCCTCGTCCTCGAGCACGCGGCGGGTCGCCCGTGCGATTTTGGCGCGAAGCTCCAACGCCCGCAGGCGACGCGGACGGCGGGTTTCGATGTAGCGGTAGGCCAGGCGGACCTCTTCGCTGGCCTCCTGGGTCTCGTCCTCGACCGAGAACGGCAGCGGGTCGGCAGACGCCAGCACCTCGACACCGGTCACGCGCAGCTCCATCCCACCGGTCGGGATGTTGGGGTTGACGTTCTTCGCCTCGCGGGCGGCCACCGTCCCGTCGACACTGACCACGTCCTCGTTGTGAAAGCGGTGCGCGGCGGCGTGTGCCTGGGGTGCGGCCTCGGGGTCGAACACCAACTGGATCAGACCGCTTCGGTCACGCAGATCGATGAAAATGAGCCCACCGTGGTCGCGCCGGCGATGCACCCATCCCGCCACGCGTACCGTGACGCCGTTCGCGTCGGCGGCGCCGACGCAGGTGTGGGTGCGATACCGGTCGGATCCGATCAAAGGAGTGCCTCCGTGAGCTTGTCGAGGGGGACTTCGCGCTGGTCGCCACTGGTCATGTCGCGCAGGGTCGCGATACCGGCGGCGTGCTCGCGGGGACCGATGATGGCGACCGTGCGCGCACCCAGGGAGCTTGCCTGGCGCATCATCGCTTTGAGACCCCTGCCACGAAGATCGCTGTCACAGCGCACGCCGGCCGCCCGAAGCCGGCGGATCAGCGGCATCAACGCCAGACGCAACGCCTCGTCGGGGATCGCCAGGTAGCAGTCGAGCACGGGCTCCTCGTCGACGGGGCCCGCCCCCTCGAGCGCCAGAGCAATGCGCTCGAGACCGCTGCCGAACCCGATGCCGGGGGTCGGCGGGCCGCCCAACTCCTCGACCAGGCCGTCATAACGGCCACCGCCGCCGATACCGGATTGCGCGCCCAGCCGATCGCACGAGAACTCGAACACCGTCTTGGTGTAGTAGTCGAACCCGCGCACGAGCATGGGGTCTTCCACATATGCGATGCCCAGCACATCGAGCGCGGCGCGCACCCTTTGGTGATGGGCGAGTGCTGTGGGGCTCAGGTGCTCCAGCACCTTGGGAGCAGCCTCCATCACCGCGCGCACCCGTGCGTTCTTGGAGTCGAAGAGTCGCAACGGGTTGTCGCGTATCCGGTCGCGCTCCTCCTGGCCGAAGCCCTCCGCATGCGCGTCGAGGTACTGCCTCAGGACGGGTCGGTAGGCGTCGTGCGTCTCGGGGTCGCCCATGCTGGCGAGCTTGAGCGTCACCCCGGGGACCGCCAACCGCTCGTACAGATCGGACAACACGGCGATGACTTCGGCATCGAGCAGCGGATCGTCGCTTCCGATCGCCTCGATGCCCAGCTGCGTGTGCTCGCGGTAACGCCCGGCCTGCGGTGCCTCGTAGCGAAACATCGGAGCCAGATACCAGAGCTTGACCGGCAGTTGGAGCTTGTGCATGCCGTGCTCCACGAATGCGCGCACGACCGGGGCCGTCCCCTCGGGGCGAAGCGTCAGCGACCGTCCGCTCGCATCGACGAACGTGTACATCTCCTTGCGCACAACGTCGGTGCTGGCACCCACGGCGCGCGAGAACACCTCGGTCTCCTCAAACGTCGGCGTCTGAATACGCCCGTAGCCATATGACGCGAACACCGACCGCGCAGCGTCGGTCACCCGATCACGCAGGCGCGCCTCGGGCGGAAGGATGTCGCGTGTCCCACGGGGCGGCATCTCGACCCTAACCGCCCGCGCGCTTGCGCTCCCACCGGCGCAGACGCACCCGGTAGAACCAGCGGTCGAACAGCCAGCCGAAGCCGAGCAGGAACACGAACATCACCGCGACCAACACGAGGTTGGCGCCGGCGCTGCCGCCGCCGGTCAGCGACAGGAACAACAGGAACACGGCGGATGCCAGGACCGAGCGCACCACGACGCTGCGAAAGGACGGTGCGACGGGCGCACCAGCCGGGAGTTTCTTGGCGGCAGGCGAAGTCGTTCCGTCGTCGGACCGCTTGGCCTGGTGCCTAGGGTTCTTGATAGGGGGCGGGCCGGCGGTGGGCCGGCGGCGGCGCTTTGCGATGGTGGGGTTACCTCCTCGGCGGTTGATTACGAAGCGACATGAGCTGCGCTTCGAGCACCTGTCCCGGGCGGAACCGCATGAGACGGAGCGCGCTGGGGCTTGGGCCGCCGCGAAGTGCGATGCCGGGGATGAGCCCGACCAGTTCGCTGTCGCCGGCGTCAATGCCCAGTCGCTCGGCCTCCCTGCGTACGGCGGCGACGGCCACCGCGGGCGGGGTACGCCTGAAGTCTTCCAGGTTCATCGACACTTGGGCAACACCCGGCCCGGCCAGGTAGAGGCCCAGTGCGCGAAGTCCGGGTGGCCCTCCCCCCGCTTCGCGCACGCGCGCTGCGATCGCTCGAGCTTGATCCAATGTGGCGTCGGGCAACCAGACGTTCCACGCGATCAGCGGCTCGCGCGCGCCGACCATCACCGCGCCCGCGGTGGCGTGAATGCGGTGCGGGCCGTCGTCCGGCGTGATTTGCCCCTCCTCGACGGCGGCCGTCAGGGCATCCAGGCCACCGCGACGAAACTCGTGCGGGCGGCTGCGTGCCGGATCTTTGGCGATCGCCCCGTAGCGAAACACGGGCAGCGCAAGCTCCTGACCGATGCGCTGCGCGATGCCGGTGGCAAGCTCGCATGCCATGGGCAGGTCGTCCGGGTCGAGCGCAACGATGGGGACCAGGTCCAGGGCCCCGATACGCGGGTGGACACCCTTGTGGCGGCGTAGATCGATACGTTCCATGCACTCCCCCGCCAGCGCCACCATCGCGTCCTGTAGCGCGAGCGGGTCCCCCGCCACACTCAGAACGCTGCGGTTGTGGTCGGGATCGGAGTGGACGTCCAGCACACGGACGCCGGGCAGGCAGACGGCATCGACGAGGGCATCGATCGTCGGTTGGTCGCGCCCCTCGCTGACGTTTGGGATGGCGAGCGCAACGGGCCGCGACGGCGCCACGGGCAGCGCGTCGGGGTCCATCAACGCCGGGGCTCTGCTCTGACCGGTCACGCTATCGTCCACCGAAGGACACCTGATGCAGACGCTTGTTCGACTACTTTCATTCCTACGACCATACCGGGCGCAGGTGATCGTCACCGCCGTCTCGGCCGCGGGGCTCATGGCGTGTACCGCGACGATCCCGTGGCTGACACGGATCATTATCGACGGCGCCCTGGTCGACGGGCGGCGCAGCCTGCTGGTTCCGTTGATCACTGCGGTCATCGGCGTGGGCTTGGTGCGCATGGTGTTCGCGGCCGTGCGTCGCTGGGTCTCGGGCAAGGTCAGCCTGGGCGTCGAATACGACCTACGCGGCGCCATGTTCACGCACATGCAGCGATTGTCGTTTCGGTACTTCGACCACATGCCGGTCGGCCAACTCATGTCCCGTGCGACGAGCGACCTGCAAACGGTGCGGTTCTTCTTGGGTTACGGTCTGATCTTCCTGTTCATGAATGCATTCGGACTCGTGCTTTACACGGTGCTTCTGTTGACAATCGACCCGACGCTGACGGCGCTCGCGCTCGTCATGGCGCCCGCGCTGGTAGCCGTGGCGTGGCGGTCGAGCAAACGCACCCAGCCAGTGCTGATCGACGTTCAGCAACGGGTCGGCGAGGTGACACAGAGCGCCGAGGAGAGCATCGTCGGCATCCGCGTGATCAAAGCATTTGGGCAGGAGCGTCCACAGAGCGCGCGGTTTGCCGCCATCGCACGGAGTGCGTTCGACCGCAGCATGGACGCCAACCGCATGCAGGCGTTCTACCTGTCGCTCATGGGGTTCTTGCCCACGATCGGCCTGGCGGTCGTCGTGATCTTCGGGGGCATCCGGGCAATCGACGGCGACCTGTCGCTCGGGGAGTTCGTTCAGTTCTACACGTACCTGCTGGCGTTGGTGTTCCCACTGCGGATGATCGGGTCGTTGGTGGGCAACGCCCAGCGAGCGGCTGCCAGCGGCGAGCGCATCTTCGAGGTGCTCGACACCCAGCCCGACCTCGCCGAGCGCCCCGACCCGCGCGTACTTCCGGCAGGAGGCGGGCATGTGCAGTTCATTGGAGTGTCATTTGCGCATTCCGACACGGGTCCCGACGTGGTGTCCGGCATCGATCTGGACATACCCGCGGGTCGCGTCGTCGCGCTGATCGGGCCGACCGGATCGGGTAAGACCACGCTGACGCAGTTGATTCCGCGCTACTACGACCCTGGTGCAGGCACCGTGGTCCTGGACGGAGTCGACGTGCGTGACGTGGGGCTCGATCCGTTGCGGCGCACCGTGGGTGTCGTCTCGCAGGAGCCCTTTCTCTTTTCGACCTCGGTGCGCGAGAACATCGCCTACGGCGTGCTCGACGCGACCGACGAGCAGGTCCGCGCAGCCGCGCGCTTGGCGCAAGCCGAGGAGTTCATCGACGAGTTGCCTGACGGGTTTGACACGATCATCGGGGAACGCGGGTACACGCTGTCGGGCGGCCAACGGCAACGCATCGCGATCGCACGCGCGGCCATCACCGACCCGCGGGTATTGATTTTGGACGAAGCGACGGCGTCGGTCGACGCATCCACCGAGCGCGAGATCCAGGGGGCGCTTCGGTCCGTGCTCGCCGGACGCACGACGCTTATCATCGCCCATCGCCTGTCGACGATCGCGCTGGCGGACGAGATCGTCGTGCTGGACGCCGGGCGGATCGTCGCACGCGGGAGCCACGACGAGCTGTATGCGACCAGTGATCTCTACCGCGAGATCCATGACCGCGGCCTGGCCCGCCCTGAGCTGGTGCAATGACCCTGGGCCGCCCACCGGGACACGGTCCCGCATCGGCAGTGCTGGGCGCACTCGTCGACCGCGAAGCCCGGTCGGGTCGCGTGCCCACGAAGAAGCTTCGCAAGCTCTTGCCGTACTTTCGCCCGTACCGCTGGCAGGTCGCCGCTACTCTGCTCCTCATGATCGTGCTGTCGGCTGCCGGTCTGGCATCCCCCGCCCTCGCTCAGATCGCGATCGACGACGGTATCGGTCAGAGCGACAAGCAGGTGCTCGTCGTGGCGGTGCTGCTTTTGGTCGGTGCCGGGTTGGTGGGCTGGGTGGCCGGCTACGGCCAGACCTACCTGTCGAGCTGGGTCGGTGAGCGAATGCTCCTGGACCTGCGCACGGATGTGTTTGCGCACCTGATGGGGCTGTCGATCGGCCACCATGAGCGTGTGCCGACGGGCGTCACGGTCAGCAGGTTGACCAGCGACATCGAGGCGCTCCGCCAGCTCGTGACGGACGGCATCACCACGCTGGTGGTGCAGGGTCTGACGTTCGTCGGCGTCATCGCGATCCTGTTCAGCTATGACTGGAAGCTCGCGCTCGTGGCGTTCGTGGTCTTTCCCTTTCTGGCGATCGCGACGGCGGTGTTCCGGGTGACGTCGGCGACGGCGTACCGGCGCACGCGCGAGAAGGTTGCCGACGTGCTGGCGGCGCTTCAGGAGACGATCTCGGGTATCCGCGTCGTGCAGGGCTTCGGCAGACAGGAGCCAGCCGCCGCGGCGTTCCGGCAGGTCAACGACGAGTACCGCGAAGCCAACCTGCAGACCATTCGCCTGTCGGCGTCCTACTTCCCGACGGTCGAGTTCCTGACGGCCATCGGCACGGCGATGGTGCTGTTGTTCGGCGGGTGGCGCGTGCTGGACGGCAACCTGACGATCGGTGTGCTGGTCGCGTTCCTGGGATATGTCGTCGTGTTCTTCGACCCGATCCAGCAGTTGTCGCAGCTCTACGGGACGTTCCAGTCGGCGATGGCGGCGCTCGAAAAGACCTTGGGCGTGCTTGAGACGAAACCGACGATGGTCGACCGGCCGGGCGCTGTTGATCTGCCGCCGATCTCGGGCTCGATCGCGCTTCGTGACGTGACCTTCGGGTACCTGGACGAGCCGGTGGTGCGGGACGTCAACCTGGAGATCCGCGCCGGCGAGACGGTGGCGCTCGTCGGACCGACGGGCGCGGGCAAGTCCACGCTCGCCAAGCTCATCGCACGCTTCTACGATCCGGATCGTGGAGCCGTGCTGATCGACGGCCACGACCTGCGTGATGTCACGCAGGGCTCACTGCGTGCGCAGCTCGGAATCGTCCCACAGGAGGGGTTTCTGTTCAGCGGGACCGTGGCGCAGAACCTGCGTTTCGCCCGCCCCGATGCCACTGACGAGCAACTTGAGGCGGCGTGCGCGGCGGTCGGTGCGATGGAGTTCGTCGCTGCGCTACCGGAGGGTTTCGACACCCAGATCGAGGAGCGCGGCGCACGACTGTCAGCCGGGCAGCGGCAACTGCTGGCGTTCGCACGGGCGCTGGTCGCCGACCCGGCGCTGCTGATCCTGGACGAGGCCACTTCGTCGGTCGATCTGCGCACGGAGGCCCGCATCGAGGAGGCGCTGTCGACGCTTTTGGCGGGCCGCACGGCCGTCGTCATCGCTCACCGCCTGTCGACGATCCGCGACGCGGACCGCATCGTGGTGGTGGAGGGCGGCCGTGTCGTCGAACAGGGAAGCCACGACCAACTCCTGGCGACGGGCGGTCGCTACGCTCAGCTCTACACCGACTGGGAGCACACAACCGCCTAATCGCGCATGTACGGAAGGTCCGTTTCGCACCCCGAGATCCGTTTGACGGTAACGGTTCTCGGGAGATTCGTGTCTGACACGCTTTACCAAACCTTAACCGTGCCAGGGGGGACGGAAATCTCGCGAGATTCCTTTAAGTGAGTACAGACATTCTTACTCACGGGAGGGACGATGGGACGCGATCCACGACCTGTTGCCGATGGGGCCAGCTACCACGTGATGGCACGTGGTAACCGCCGCCAATCGATCTTTGCTAACGACGATGACCGGGGAATGTTTCTGGCGATGCTCAACCGGGTCTGCACGCGCTACGAGTGGCGCTGCCTTGCATACTGCCTGATGGGCAACCACGTCCACCTCGCTCTGCAGACGCCCAAAGGCAACATTTCCGAGGGCATGCGCGATCTCCTTGGACGCTATGCGTGGCTTCACAACCAGGCCAACGGGTTGACCGATCATCTCTTTCGAAGCCGCTTCGCTTCGGCGTTGATCGAGTCCGACGAACAACTCGTCGCGGTCCTCCGCTACATCGCACGCAACCCACGGCGCGGTGGCCTGGTCGAGCGGGCGGAAGACTGGCCGTGGAGCAGCTACCCCGCCCTGCTGGGTCTCGCGCCCGCGCCGAGCTTCTTCAAGCCGCATCAGGTACTTCGTATTTTCGGACGAGATCCCGACTCGGCCCGCAGGACCGTGCAGCGCATGGTCGAGGACGACGACATGCGGCGGGGGTTGTGGCCCACGGTCTCGAGGGTCAACGGGTGACGCCTTCGCTGGACGTGTACGGAAGGGTGCTTACGCGTCTCAGGATCCCGCATCAGCAAACGGTTCTCGGGAGATTCGTGTCTGACACCGTCGACCAACCCGAACTGTGCCCAGGTGCCGCGGTGAGGAGCGCTGGCCGGCCAGGGTGTGCTACCCTGCGCGCGGCCGTGAGGGGGCTCCGCTGGGGGATCGTCTAGCGGTAGGACGCCGGGTTCTGGCCCCGGTAGCGGGGGTTCGAATCCTCCTCCCCCAACTCGTTTCCCAAGCGGTCAACTCAATCGCAGTATGTCCATGGCGCATTCGTCTAGGGGCCTAGGACGCTGGCCTCTCACGCCGGTAACACGGGTTCGAATCCCGTATGCGCTATACGAACGAGGGGTCCCGCCCACCGGCGGCTCCCCTTCGTTCTCGACGTTCGTCGAGTGGTGCGCTCCCTCTGCTGTCGTTAGGGTTCGCCTCGCAGCACCTTGCCGGGACGGGATCTGGAGGAGGCCGTGACGGCACGACACGCAAACGTAGGGAGCGAACCGACGTTCGTCGGCCGGGACACCGAGATCGCCGCTGCACGCGGTGCCGCCTCAACGCGGCCCGGCCTCCTGGTTGTCGTCGCGACCTCCGGGCTGGGCGCGACCAGGTTTGCCACTGAGCTCGTCTCGGCTCTCGCGGCGGACGGTACCGTGCGCGTGGATCTGGGCCCAGGTGCGAGCCTGGCCGATCGGCTGGCCGCAGGGTTGATGGCAGCAGACCTGCGTCCCGATCCCGTCACCGCCGCACAACTTCGCCCATATGCCGCGCTCCTCGACGATATCGACGACGTACTCGACGACGCGCTGCACATCGGCCGCAGGCTCACCGGCACGTCCGGCCTGCTGATCGCATGCGCGCGCGAAATTCCCAACGCCGCCGCGTTCGTCGAGCTGGAGCCCCTTGGTGACGATGCGTCACGCCAGATCGCAGTCGAAGCGGCCCCGACGATCGGCGACGTGATGCTGGCCCGCGTGCTGGAGTCAAGCGCGGGCCGTCCCGCAGTCCTCGTGGCCCTGGCGCGGGCCAATCGCCGTACCGTCTCGGACGACGCCCCGATCACGATCCCACCCGTCCTGATGCACGATCTGCAGTCGACCCTCGACGCGTTGGACGCAGCGCCCATGGAGATCGCGCGCTGGACCGCCATGCTTGGCGGCGTGTTCGAACCTCCGGAGCTCGTACGACTGACCGGTCGCACCGAGCACGGATGCGCCCAGATTCTCGACGCGTTGATCGCGTCAGGGCTGCTACAGGAGTTGCCCGACCCCGGTCCAGTGCGGATGCGATTCGCCGATCCACTGGTCGCCGCGGCGCTCCGCCAGACTGCCCCTCCCAGCGACCTGAGGCGCCGGCACACCGCAGTGCTGAACGCGCGACGGGCACGCGGCGCCGATGCCTCCGATCTGATCCCTCACGCGCTCGGGAGCGCGGATCCGCGCGAGGTCGTGTCGCTCTCGTTGCGGGCGGCGACCTTCGCCCGCGAGCGGGGTGACGCCGCGAGCGCGCTGACGCATGCCAAGCGGGCACTCACCTGGAGTGAACGCCACCGACCCGAACCGGAGTTCCTCGAAGCCATGTTGGAGCAGGGCCTCGCCTTGGCGGGCCTCGGCCAGTGGGATCAGGTGGCGCCGGTGCTGGGACAGGTCATTCGCCGCCAGCGGCGCGCAGGCAACGAGGGCGCTGCCGTTCGTGCCGCGACGGAATGGGCACGCGTGCGCTGGTACGCCGGCGATCGCCTCGAAGCGCTTGAGTTGATCGAGGCGAACGTCGCGGGAGGCGACGGCCCGCTCGCCGAGCGCGCCAAGGCGATGACGCAGGCCGCGATGTTCGCCGCGAACGCCGGACGCCATACCGAGGCGCTCGAGTGGGCGACTCGCGCGCGCGCGGAGGCGATGGCATGCGGCGACCACCTTACTGCGGTCCTTGCCCTGAACGCGCTGGCCCTGTCGACGATACGGTCCACCGCGAGCCCGGCGGGCCTGGCGTACTTTCGGCAGGCATTGCAGCAGGCGCGTGACGCCGGGCTGCTTCGCCAGGCGGCGGTGACCCTCAACAACGAGAGCGTCAGCCTGTTGATGTTGGGGCTGGTTCGCCAGGCGGCCGACCGCGCACAAGAGGGCCTCGACATCGTGGAGACCAACCGGATCCCCGAGGTCGACGCACCGCTCACGCACAATATGGCCGAAGCCCTCTCGGCGTTGGGCCGTCTTCAGGGAGCACGACGGCTGGCCTTGCGCTCCCGCGAGGCGTTCGTCGCGCTGGGCATCCGGTCAAACGAACACCTGGACGGCGTGCTGGCGTGGCTCGACTTTGCCGAGGGCAAGGTCGACCAGGCCCTCGCGACGCTTCGTGCGATCTCGGCGGAGCACGGCAAGGAGGCCACGATCGAGAACATGGGATCGCTGGCGGCCTACCACGTCCATGTCGCTCACGCGGCGGGAGAGCTGGAGGAGGCGCGGTCGATCGCGCGCACCGCCGTCGAGCAATGGCGCAAAACAGAGGATCGCGTTGACGCCCTGGGCCTCTTGGGCGCGGCGTGCGAGGTCCTTCCCCCCGCCGAGGCCAAGCCGATTGTCGACGAACTCCAACTCGCCGCAGACGCGGGCGCCCCGATCGCGGCGGCGTTCATTCCCTACGCCAATGCCTGGGCGGCGCGCTCGGCGGCGGCTCAAGCCGCTGCATTCCGTGAGGCGTCGACACTGTTCGCGCAGACTGACATGACCTGGTGGGCTGCGCGGACGTTGATGCTCGCCGGTGAGGCTGCCGGCAAGACCCCGCAGGCGGTGGCCGACCTGCTGGAGGCCCGCCGCCTGTTCCGCGACATGGACGCGCCGGGCTGGCGCTCGCGCTGTGAGGCCGAGCTACGTGCCCGCGGCCATAGGTTCGTAATGGCCTCGCGCCACCGTGACGACGCCGGCCTGTCCGACCGCGAGTTCCAGGTCCTCGAACAGGTCGCCCTCGGCCTCACCAACCAACAGATCGCCGAGCGCCTCTTCATCAGCGAGAAGACGGTCGGTCGCCACCTGGAGCGGATCTTCGTCAAGCTCAACGTCTTGAGCCGCACGGCCGCCGTGTCCACCGCCCTCGAGCGTGGCCTCGTCACCGAGGTCGTCGATCAGGCACCCGCTGCGGCGAGCTCGGCGGAATCGGGCGCGTTGAGCGACGTGAGCAGCGCGGACGCGGCCACCACCAGGTAAAGGCTGCCAGCCGTCCACAGCGCTTCGCGTACGCCGACGAATTGGCCGATCACCCCGCCGAGCAATGCTCCGATGGCCATGCCGCCATGAAGCGCGGTGCGGGAGGTGGCCGTCACGCGCCCAAGCAAGGGTCCGGCGATGAGCGTCTGACGGACGCTCACGCTGGCAACGATGGTCATGACGACTCCGAACCCCACAAGTCCCAGACCGGTCCCCGCGACGATCGGAGCAACCGACCCCGTGGCAGAGGCGATCACCACGACACCGATCGCGGCAACCCCGTGTCCGACGACGATCGTGCGCCCGAATCCCAGCGCTCGGGTCGCCGAGCGCGCCAAGCGTCCCGCCAGCAGCACCCCAACGCCGTTTGCTCCGATCACCAGGCCTGCCGCCAGCCCACTCAGCTCGAGCGTCTGTTGGAGGAAGAACACCAGCATCGCCGCAGTCATCCCGCTGGCCAGATTTGCGCAGCTCCCCACAATCGTCGAAGCCGCGACGATGGGGTGCGCACGGATCGTGCGAATTCCCTCGCGAACGTCAAACGACAGATTGGCTGCATTGTGCCCAAGACGCTCGTGAACGTTCGTCAAGCTGGCGATCGCGACAAACGACGCCAAGAACGTCAACGAGTCGATGGCCACTGCGGTCGCCGCCCCGAACGCGCTCACCAGCAGCCCGGCAACCGTTGGCCCCACGACGATCGCCACGCCTTCTGTCGTTGAGAGGCGTGCGTTTGCCTGGACGATTCCACCGTGACGAAGCAGGTCCGGGAGGAACGACTGCGAGGCGGCTTCGAAGAGGATGCGCGAAGTCCCTGCAAGGAAGGCGACGACGAGGACGTGGACGATGAGCGTCGTGTCAGTCAGCCAGGCTGCGATCGGTACGCTCGCAAACAGTGCGAACCGCGCGAGGTCGGCGTCGAGCATCGACCTGCGGCGCGATCGCCGGTCGGCGACCACTCCGGCGAGGAGACCGAAGAACAGCACCGGCATGAATGCGACAGCTTCTAACGCCCCAACGGCCAAGGGGCTCGCCGTAGTCTCGGCGAGAAGCCACGGCAAGGCGAACAGCGTGATCTCGTCGCCGAACTGAGAAACCGCCTGGCCGAACCAGTAGGTCGGGAAGCCTCGCCGGCTCTGTCCACCCATCGCGCCGGAACCTAGCCCATCCCGCAGACGCTACACCGCGACGATTCGCGACCCCGGCTGTCCGGCGAGCTTGTCCGAGTTGTCGGGTTCCGCAGAAGGCGGCACCTTTGAGGCCTCGCGAGGTCGCTCGGCCGGGACCACGAATGGCTCCTCGTCGAGGTGGGCCAACATGTGACGCCCAGCGCGCGACCATTCCTTTGCGAACTCAGACAGGTCCTCGTTGCCGCTCTCGGACGCAGTGCCGGTCGCGAGCGCCTTCTGAAGCGCACCAACGACCTCTTGATCGAAGAGATGCTTCTCGTCGGCCAGGATTTCCAGCGCTGTCGCTCTGGATCGAGAGGCACGATACGGTCGTACGGCGGTGATCGCCTCAAAGGTGTCGGCGACCCCGAGGATTCTGGCCCCGAGTGGGAGTTCGTCACCCTGAACACCTTCCGGATAGCCGGAGCCGTCAAGCCGTTCGTGATGGGCATAGACCATACGGGCGAGGTCACCGAACCCCGGAATGCCTGCGAGCGCCTCGGCCGATAGGCGGGCGTGACGTTCCATCGCGAGGCGCTCGTCGTCGCTCAAACGTCCGGGTTTGAGCAGCACTTCGTCGGGCACGCCGACCTTTCCGACATCGTGGAGCAAGCCGGCCAGGTGGATCCGGCTCTGCTCCTCGACCGACAGGCCCATGGCGGTGGCGATGTCCCGCGAGAAGATCGCAACCCGCGCCGAATGGAGCGCGGTGTCGGGATCACGCATTTCGAGGAGCCGTGCGAGCGAGACGAAGATGGCGGTGTTGAGCGAGTCTCGGTGGTTCGCGGCTTCGATTTGCCGCTGACTACTGCGTATGAAGAGCCAGACGCCGCTAAAGCCCACAACTGCGACGAGCCCCGGCAGCACCCGCGATGAGCCCTGAAGCAGATAGCCCATCTCAACGAGCGAGGTCACTATCACCGCTCCGAGGGCATCACTCCCCAGCAACGGTATCGCGACCGTTCGAAAGAATTCGGTTCCATGCGCTCCGTGTGACCACGCCGTGTGCAGCAGGTAGTGGACGAGGCTCATCGTCAGCACAGCGACGACACCCAGCGCGAACCAGGTCAGCGCTCCGTCCTGGGGCCCCGAGACACCCAGCGCCTTTGTGGCGAGGTTGAATCCGAGACATGCAAGGCCGACAGGGACGGCCATCAGCACAAGGTTGACGGACCGTGAGACGAGGCCGAAGCGTGCCTTCGCAAGGAGGCCCGACACAACGCCGACCACAATCGCAAACCGTGGTTCGAGCAGGAGGATGCTGGCGGCGAGCGGGAGATCGTCGGGCGAAACGGTCGCGTAGAACGACAATCGCCCGTGCAGGCGTCCCGCAGCGACCGTGATGGCCAGCATCGAAAGCGCCAACGCCCATCCGTCGAGCCCCTGCGCCAGCATCAGGGCGCAGCAGACTCCGACGCTCATGGCAGCGGCCGTGTATGCCGCGATTTTCGCAGCTGTGGGGATTGTCGTCCGTGACATGGGCAGAAGGTCCTCACAGCATCTATCGGCGCTGTGAGGACCAACCCTTAGGATTTCATGACTCAGCGCAACGAATCTTTTGGGCGCTCAGTTTGTGTTTGTCAGGCTCCGGTGCGTGCCATTCCAGCCTCCCCAGGTGGTGGACTTGCTTGAGGAGAAACCTAGGCGGCGCCAGGGGCACCAATCGTGGGGAGAATTCCCCAATCGAAGGAAGCTCTCGACGGTCGTTTATTCAAGAACCTCAAGTGTTTACGCTTTTAACTACAACTCTCCTCGGCGGGCCCGGTGTCAACCAAGCGGCGAATTGCCCACCCGCGGCAAATAGCCCCCTACATCCGGCCGAGCGTGCGGGGGATGCGGGTCAGGTTCTGGCTGTGAGTGTTTTGAGCGGCGGTTCTGTTGGGATCGCTGCGAGACGTGCGTCGATGCCCCCGCTCCCACCGGTGCGCTCAAGCTGTGCGTGCCAGGCGCAGCCGCCTACCATCACTGTGATCGCGACCCACACCAGATGGCTTCGCCAGCGAGATCGCCGGCCGCATGTACTTTCTCGAAGCAGACGCAATTCCGGCACACGACGCGCCGTCGATGGACCGACTCGGGCCGGCGCACGCCCCGGCACCGTGATCGTCGCACGCGAATGGACGCTTCGGCCAGTTCGGACGTTGTGCCGGCCGGGTCACGCTCGTCGCAATCGGCGCACAATTCGGCGACGGCAGCTTGACCCAAAACGTCGCGCCGGTGCCGGGCGAACTGTCCCCTGCGCCGAGGCACCCCGATATGGTTCCCCGATGCGACTGCATGTGCATCGGTGGGGAGACCCGCAGGCGCCACCGGTCGTGTGCCTACACGGCGTGATGGGCCACGGTGGGCGCTTCGCCAGGCTGGCGCAGACGTACCTGCCCGACCGGCACGTCGTTGCGCTCGACTTGCGGGGACACGGCGTGTCGGGATGGGAGCCACCGTGGGACATCGCGACCTTTGTGTGCGACGTGTGCGAGACCCTTGATGCCGAGCAGGTCACTCGGGCCGACGTCATCGGATTCAGCTTCGGTGGACGCCTGGCCGTTGAGCTTGCGGCTGCACATCCGGGTCGCGTCCGCCGGCTGGCGCTTCTGGATCCGGCGATCCAGCTCGCGCCGGACGTCGCGCTGAGGTTCGCCGACGATGCGCGTTTCGACGTGTCCTTTGTCGATGTCGGCGAAGCCGTCGCGGCCCGGCTGGCGACGCTCGCGCACACGCCGCGGGAACTCGTCGAAGATGACGTGGCCCAGGCGCTTCAGGCCGGCGTGGACGGGCGACTGCGCTACCGGGTCGCACGCAGCGCCGTCGTCGCCGCCTACGGCGAGATGGCGCGGCCTCCTGCGCTACCGGCGAGCTGTCCTACGCTGCTTGTGCGCGCGGCCAACGGGATCGTCGACGACCGACAGGAGGAACTGCTTCGCGGCGCATTCGGCGACCGGCTGACCGTCGTCGACGTTCCGGGCAACCATCCCGTCATGTGGGACGCGTTCGCTCGGACCGGGGAGGCTGTGACCGCACATCTGAGCCACACCTGACGAAGAAGTCAGTGCCGCTGCAGCTTTGGGCCGTAAGGCCGACACAACAGGGATGTCGTTGTTCTTGCCCGACAAACGGGAATCCGCGATCGCCGACGGGCTGTCCCGAGCGGTCCGTGACACCCCATTGGAACTTCACGTGCAGCTTTCATCTGCCTCGCGACAGGGATGGTGAGCGACTGGGAGTCGCTGCTTCGCTGCACCCATTCGCGTCTTGGTCCGGTGCCACCGGTGGAGTTCATTCCGATGCCGAACGCACCGGCGCGATCTGAACGTCGGCACGTGGGTCGTCTGATGCAGCTTGCGCCTGGCGCGCCGAACACCTCGTCGGCGTCCATATCTCGGCCAGGCAGCTGATGGATCGGCGGGTTGGTCGCCGCGTGGCGCGCACGTCGTTGCGGAGAGAATCGAAAGGGACAGGCAAACTGGACGCGGTTCGCGCGGTCGACACGAACTTGGAGGCAGGGGCCTCTGTGAGGAACCCCCGCGCTGCGACCGCCGTCCTGCGCCACGAGCTCGCCGTCAGGGACCACCTTCGACCTGAGAGGACCTGCACGGAATGGTCGTTGCGCGCCCCGTGATCACTCTGAACACACGGTTCTGAGGTCAACCGTGCCTCAGGGCAAAATGGGACTCGCAAAGGGACAACGTCCCTGTGGTGGAGTCCTATTTTCACCCGCCGCGGGCGGGCTGCCGCGCCCGGCATTCCTGGCACCGTTTGCCAAGCCTTAACCCTTGCTCGCGGGCGCGCTAGCCTGCCGGACGATGCGCGTGGGAATCTTGACAGGCGGCGGTGACTGCCCCGGGCTCAACGCCGTGATCCGCGCGGTGGTGCGGGTCGGTGCCGCGCGGCACGGGCACACTCATCTGGGGCTTCGTCACGGCTGGCGTGGCCTCCTGGAGCAAGAGACGATGCCGTTGGACGCCAACGCGGTCAGCGGTCTTCTGCCCCGCGGCGGCACCATCCTGGGCACATCGCGCACCAACCCGTTCAAGGATCCCCAGGGGGGCGCGCGATGCGCAGAGAGCTTCACGGCACTCGGGCTCGACGCGCTTATCGCGATCGGCGGCGAAGACACGCTCGGGGTCGCGGCGAAGCTGACGCAGCTGCACGACGTCCCGTGTGTGGGGGTGCCCAAGACGATCGACAACGACTTGGACGGCACGGATTACACGTTTGGGTTTTCGACCGCGGTGCAGATCGCGACCGACGCGATCGACCGCCTGCACAGCACCGCCGAATCCCACGATCGCGTGATCGTCGTCGAGGTCATGGGCCGCCACGTCGGCTGGATCGCCACCTACGCGGGGCTTGCGGGTGGTGCCGACGCGATCTTGATCCCCGAGGTGCCGCGCACGCTTGACGACGTGTGCGGCGCAATCATGTCCCGCCACGACCGGGGCAAGAACTTCTCGATCGTCGTCGTCAGCGAGGGTTTCGAGCTCGGCACAGACCACGACGCGGCCGAGCTCGACGAGTTCGGCCACAAGCAGCTGGCCAACGTCGGCATCGGTGAGCAGATCGCCCAGGGCGTCCGCGAGCGAACCGGGTTCGACACCCGCGTCGCGGTGCTGGGCCACATCCAGCGCGGCGGCACGCCGAACGCGTACGACCGGATTCTCGCCACGCGCTTTGGCAGCCATGCGGCGGAACTCGTCGCCCAAGGGCGGTTCGGCCGGATGGTCGCCCTGCGCGGTGACGATATCGTCGACATCGACATCGCGGACGGCGTCGCCAAGCTCAAGGCAGTGCCCCCCGAGCGCTTCGCTGTCGCCGAGCCGTTTTTCGGTTGAGGTACCCATACGCCGCCCTCACCACGGCTCTTGGGCGGCCTATGACCCCTGCGGGCTCAAACGCTGATGGCGGCTGGATCTATACGCCGCCCTCACCACGGCGCTGGGCGGGCATCGTAGGTCTGATAATCTGGGCTAATGAAAAGGATCACGGCGTCCAAAGCCGCTCGGCAGTTTGCCGATGTCCTTGATGCGGTCGAACAGACTGGGGAGACATTTATCGTCGAGCGACGGGGGCGCACGGTCGCCAAGATCTCGCCCGCGCAAACCGGCAACGGACGCGAGATCATCGAGTTGCTGTCACGGGCGCCGCGAGATGATTCGGCGCTTGAGGAAATCATGGCGGTCCGGGCCCTCCTCGACGATCGGCTGCACGACTGGCCCGATTGATACTCGATAGCGCGGTTGTCATCGCCGCCGAACGGCATCAGCTTGACCTTGAGGAGTTCGTCGAAGCCACGGACCAATTGGCGATCGCCGCGATCACAGCCGCCGAGTTGCTCTTTGGAGCGCTCCGATCAAGCACCGCGAACCGAGCGGCGCGCATGACCCATGTCGAGACGTTTCTCGGCCGCATCCAGATCGAAGACTACGACCTGGTCGTCGCGCGGCGACATTCGGAACTCCTCGCGGTCACCAAGGCCACCGGCCGGAATCGCGGCGCACACGACCTGATCATCGCGGCCACCGCCGCAGCGACCGGTCGGACGGTCGTCACCCGGGACAGAACGGGTTTTACCGACCTTCCAGGGGTTGGGGTGCGCATCGTCTGAGCCATGGCGGCGGCGTTCGCACGGGGCCACTTGGCGTAATCCACCCCTTTTGGCCGGCGCCGAAACGACTGCACCGTTTGGCGGCTGCAAACCGTCGCACGACGGCGTCGCAGAGATCGCCGTTACCACCAGTCGCAGCGAGGCTCGGCGACACCGTCCTGCGCGGCTTTCGCTCGCCATCCGGCCCAGCCGTTATTTCTGTACGGGCCCTTTGCTGCTACCCTCGCCGGCCGATGCCTCGCTCACTCATCATCTGCGAAAAGCCCTCCGTCGCCCGCGACGTGTCGACGGCCCTACCTGGCACGTTCGCCAAGAATGGCGAGTTCTACGAGAGCGACACCACCGTCGTGGGGTTCGCAATCGGCCATCTGGTGGAGCAGGTCGACCCCGACCAGTACGACGAGCGCTACAAGAAGTGGAAGTACGAGGACCTTCCGATCGTGCCGGAGGAGTTCAAATACCAGGCACGTGACGCCAAGGCGGGCAAACAGCTCAAGGCCCTGCACAAGTACATGGCCTCGCCCGACATCGACGTCATCGTCAACGCCTGCGACGCCGGACGCGAGGGCGAGCTCATCTTCAAGCTCATCCTGGAAACCGCTCCCAAGAAAGCCCGCGACAAGCCGGTCAAGCGGGCGTGGTTCTCGTCGATGACCGCACATGCCATCCGTGACGCGTTCGAGCACCTTCGCGACGACGAGGAGATGATCCCTCTCGAAGAGGCCGCCCGGGCCCGAAGCGAGGCCGACTGGCTGGTCGGAATGAACGCCACCCGCGCTGCGACCACCAAGGCCGGCTCCGCCCGCAAAGTGCTGTCGCTCGGGCGCGTCCAGACGCCGACGCTCGCGTTGATCGCCCGCCGGGACCTGGCCATCCAAGCGTTCGTCCCCGAGGACTACTGGGAGGTCGAGGCGACGTTCGCCACGTCCGCCGGCGTCCGCTACGCGGGTCTGTGGCACGAAGGCTCCACGACGCGGATGGCCGCCGCCGAGCCCGCCGAGGCGATCGTCGCGGCCGTGCGCGACAAGCCGGCTGTGGTCGAGTCGCTCGAGACCAAGCCGCAGGTCGAGCAGTCGCCGCTCCTCTATGACCTGACCACCTTGCAGCGCGAGGCCAACCGCCGCTTCGGCTTCTCGGCGTCGCGCACCCTCTCGACCGCCCAGGCGCTGTATGACCAGCACAAGGTGCTGACCTACCCGCGTACCAACTCGCGCTACCTCTCCGGCGACATGGTCGGCCAGCTCAAGCCGATCGCCGCCCGCGTGGGGTCCGCCGCTCCGGTCTATGCAGACGCCGCCCGGTTCGTGATGGCGCTCGAGAAGCTGCCCTTGGGCAAAGTCATCAACGACGCCAAGGTGACCGACCACCACGCGATCATCCCCACCGACGACGACCACGACTTGGGTGCCCTCAACCGCGACGAAGCTCGGATCTACGACTTGGTGGCCCGCCGCTTCCTCGCGGTCTTCCACCCGCCCGCGCGGTTCGAGAACACGGTCATCGAGACTCGCTGCGAGGGGCACCTGTTCCGAAGCCGCGGCAAGGTACTGATCGACGCCGGGTGGCGCGCCGTCTACGGCGAGGAGGCCGACGAGACGCGCGGCCCCGCCAAGGAGGACGAGGAACGCGAGCAGAAGCTGCCGCAGCTCAAGCAGGGCGAGGCCGTCGACTGCGCCGAGGTCGAATCCTCCGCCAAGCGCACCAAGCCGCCGGCACGGTTCAGCGAAGGCACGCTGCTTCGGGCGATGGAGACCGCCGGCAAGCTCGTCGACGATGACGAGGCGGCCGAAGCGATGAAGGACGCGGGCCTGGGCACTCCCGCCACCCGCGCCGCCACGATCGAGCGCCTGATCGACGCCGAGTACGTCGAGCGCGAGGGCAGGAGCCTGCGCGCGACCGAGAAGGGCGTCGGCCTGATCCTGATGCTGGGCGATCACGTGCTGACCAAGCCCGAGCTGACCGGTCAATGGGAGCAGCGCCTCAACGAGATCCAGCGGGGCGCGCAGCGCCATCAGGACTTCCGTAAGGATGTCGAGACGTTTACGCGCGACGTTGTCGCATGGTTTGCCGACAAGGACCGCGAGCACCTGCGCATCGAGCGACGGGAACTCGCCCCCTGTCCCACTCCCGGCTGCGAAGGCCATATCGTCGAGTACCCCAAGAGCTACGGGTGCAACAGCTATACGAGCAAGGACGAGCCCGGCTGCGGCTACACGCTGTGGAAGCAGGCCAACGGCAAGACGCTGACGTTGGAGCAGGCGCTCCTCTACATCGAGGAAGGCAAGTCCAGCAAGGATCTGGTGGCCGAGCGCGAAATTATCGGCTCCTGCCCCACCCCCGACTGCGACGGCGAGATCATCGAGCGCACGAAAAGCTTCGGCTGTACCAGCTGGAAGAGCCGTACCGAGACCGGCTGCGGCTTCGTCATCTGGAAGCGCGTGCGCGGCGCGAAGGGTGAGGTCGACGTCGACACCGCCAAGCAGATGGTCGCCGCAGGCGAGACCAACGCCGCACCCGCCCCGTCCAAAGAGCCCATCGGCAAGTGCCCGACACCGGGCTGCGGCGGTGACATCAACGAGAACAGCCGGGCGTACGGGTGCAGTAGTTGGAAAAGCCGCAAGAACCCCGGCTGCGGGTTCGTCATCTGGAAGCGCGAGAAGGGCCACGAGGTGACGATTGAGGAGGCCGCCGAGCGTCTGCGCGAGGCGCACGAACAACAGCCTGCCGGCACCCCGGCGGAGGCTGCGCCCGCCACGCCGTGACACCGGACGAGGTCACCGACCACATCCTCGCCGCGTCGGTGTGGCGCTACTCACGGGCATCCGGTCCCGGCGGTCAGCACCGCGACCACACCGAGACCCGCGCCGAGCTGATCGTGTCGACGGGCGCGCTGAATGGATTGCCGTCATTCGTCTGCGTACGTCTGACAGCCGGTTTACATCTCAAGCGTCGACCACTGCGGTTGGCGTCGCAGGCGGACCGCTCGCGCGAGCGCAATCGGGCGACGGTCGAGGCGAACCTGCGCGCACGGATCGCGGTGGCACTCGCGCCCCGCAAGACGCGGCGCGCAACCGCTCCCTCCAAGTCCGCTGTCGCACGCAGGCTCGATCAGAAGGCGCAGCGATCACGCGTCAAAGTGATGCGCCGGCGCCCTGAGGCGGCCGAGTAAGGGTCCGCGCAGAAGTAACTGCTGTGCCGGATGCGCATTGAATTCACGCATCTGCGCAGAACCCCACCGGAAGTCCAGGCAGTTTGTGTGGATCGACTGGACGATCGTCGGGCAGAACTAGCCGTTCGGTGCGTACTGATTGTGCCATTCGGGATGGATACTGGGTGTCTGCGGGCCCAAGAACTTCGGCCCCGGCAGTCCTGCATTCGTCAGTCATTAAGGGGTCGATCATGTGTGCCGACGGAATCATCCGAACCACGAGGCCATCTGGGCCGACGCGTCGTAGGAAACGGACCGCCGCGCTCGCTGCTGTTGTCTGCCTCGTTTCGTGGGGCGCGCTCGCCGCTCCGGCCATGGCGGCCCTCGACTTCACGATGTTCCCCGAGCGCGACTTCGTCGCGGTCGGCGG
>JANMDV010000095.1:0-29544 GCA_031376485.1 Actinomycetota bacterium | reverse complement strand
CATCACCTCTCAGGCGCCGATCCTGGGCCCCTACGTCGGCGAGATCCTGCGGGCAGGCCCCGAGTTCGGGCCGGACACGTTATCCCGGTTCTACTCCATCCATATGCTCTTGATACCCGGGGGTATCGCGACCTTCATCGCGATCCACCTCTTCTTGGTCTCCAAACTCGGGATCGCCGAGCCGCCGTGGTCCAAGCGCCGCCTGGCCGCCGAGCGCGCCGAAGAGGACGCGCGCCGTACGGCGGTGCGTGACCGGATCCCGTTCGGTCGCACCCCGGTTCCCGCGGGCGAACCCGCCCCCGACCCCGTGCGTGTGGAGGCCAAGTCGTGAACCGCGCACAGAAGGACGCCTACAAGCGCGACTACGCCGCGGCCAAGGCCGACGGCAAACCGTTTTTCCCGTACGCGGTGTTCAAGGACCTGATCGTCGCAACGGCGGTCATCGGCATCATCATCGCCCTCTCGATCTGGGCCCGCACCGAGATCGGCCCCGAGATCGACCCGACGAGCGAGGACTACGTCCCGCGGCCGGAGTGGTACTTCTTCTTCCTGTTCGAGCTGCTCAAGGTCTTCAAGGGCCAGGACGTGTTCCGGCCGATCATCATGGCGACGTTCATCGTCCCCAACGTGCTCCTGGGACTCCTCATTGCGTGGCCGTTCATCGACCGCGGCCCCGAGCGGCGCATCCAAAAACGCCCGATGTCGGTCATGGTCGGCGTCGCGGTCATCGCGTTCCTCGGGTTCATGACCTACAAGGGCGCGACCGCGCAGGAGGGCGGCGGAGCCCAGCCGGTCGTGTCGATCCCCGCAAGCGACGCGGCGGCGGTTGCCGGTGAGGTGATCTTCCGAGGGAACGGGTGTCTCAGCTGCCATGCGATCGGATCGAACGGGGCCCCGGGTCCCGGCCCGAACCTGACGAACGAGGCGTCCAAGAATCGCGGCAAGGAATGGCAGATCGCCCACTTGAAGGACCCTGCATCACAAACGCCAGGGTCCCCGATGCCGGCGTTCGCCGGCTTCACCGACGAGCAGTACGACCAGATCGCCACGTTCCTGGAGGGGCTCGGCACCAAGTACAAGTGACCCCGTAGCCCCACCGGTTCGTCACGTTCGGTAGGCGGGCCTCCGGGGGTCATCTAGCATCCAGGTCGAATGCGGTTCTTTCTCGGGATCACCGGCGCCAGCGGCGCGATCTATGGCGCGCGCGCCCTGCAGGCGCTCTGCGGTGCCGGCTGCGATGTCGGCGTGTGCGCGAGCGACGCGGCGCTGCAGGTGATGGGCCACGAACTGTTCGCGATGGGACCACGACCGGCGGTCAGCGACGAGCAGATCACCGCGCGACTTCTCGATCGCTTCGCGACGGGACCCGGCACCGTCGAGATGGTGGACCCGCATGACCTGACCAGCCGCTACGCCTCGGGCTCCTCCAAGCTCGACGGGATGCTGATCGCGCCGTGTTCGATGTCGACCCTCGCCGTCATCGCTCACGGCACAGGCCAGAACCTGATCCACCGTGCCGCCGATGTCGCACTCAAGGAGCGTCGACGCCTGGTGCTGGTCGCCCGCGAGACGCCGCTGTCTGCCGTCCACCTCGAGAACATGCTGGGTGTCACGCGCGCCGGGGCCGTCGTGTTGCCGGCAATGCCGGCCTTCTACAACTTGCCCCAGACCCTCGACGACGTGGTGGACTTCGTTGTCGGCCGGGCACTGGACCTGCTGGGCGTCGATCACGGCCTGACCCGCAGGTGGGGCGAGCGGCCCGCCGAGGCGGGGGCATGAGCGCCGCGCCACCGGGGCGACTCCCGGCAGCCGAGGTGCGGGCGATGTTCGACCGCATCGCGCCACGCTATGACCTGATGAACCGCCTGATGAGTGGGGGGTTGGACGGGCGGTGGCGGCGTCTGGCCGCTGCGGCCGCCGACGTGTCGCTGGGATCTCGCGCCCTGGACGTGTGTACCGGTACGGGGGACCTGGCATTCGCGTTGGCCGACCGCGTGGGACCGTCCGGCGCAGTTGTGGGCGTCGACTTTTCCGAACAGATGCTGGACCGCGCCCGAGCCAAGGCATCGGACAAAGGCGCCCCGGCGACGTTTGACGTGGCCGACGCACTGGACCTGCCGTTCGCCGACGATGCGTTCGACGCCGCCACCGTGGCCTTCGGCGCGCGCAACCTTGCGGACCTGGACGGCGGCCTGGCCGAGATGGCCCGCGTCGTTCGCCCGGGTGGACGGGTCGTCGTGCTCGAGATCACCACACCGCAGCACCTCCGAGCGCTGCACGCCCTCTGGTTCGACCGCCTGGTTCCACGAGTGGGCGGCCTGATCGGCGGCGACCGCGCCGCCTACGGCTACCTGCCCGCGTCGGCCAAGCGCTTTCCCACGCCGCCCGAGCTGGCCGCACGCATGACCCGCGCCGGATTGGCCGACGTCACGTGGCGGGGATTCATGGGTGGCATCGTGGCGTTGCATCACGGGCGCGTGGCCTGATCGCCACCGCCGCCCCACGCACGCGCCTGGTGCGCCCGTTCGCGCCACTCCTTCGCGCAACCGAGAAGCGCCTTGCCCGCGTCGTGTCGAACCACGTTCCGCAGCTCTCAGAGCCCGCAGGCGCGACGCTGTCCGCCGGAGGTAAGCGCCTGCGCCCGCTCTTGGTGTTCTGCGCCGCGCCCCGAAACCGCGGCCGCGACGAGGCGCTGGTCGCCGCTGCCACCGCCGTCGAGCTGGTCCACATGGCAACGCTCGTCCACGACGACATCATCGATCGCGCCTCGTTGCGTCGTGGCCGGCCCACCGTTGCCCAGGCCCAGGGGCCCGACGCGGCGCTTCGCGTCGGGGATTTCCTGTTTGCCCGCGCGTTCTCGGAGCTGACCCGTACGGGTGACGCGCGCGCGGTCCAGGCGCTCGCGTCCGCGGCATTAGAACTCTCACGCGGAGAGATGGTGCAACAGGCCGCCGCGCACGATCTGGACCTCTCCGAGGATGCCTACCTGTCGCGCTGCCGCGGAAAGACCGCGTCGCTCTTTGCGGTCTCGTGTCGTTTGGGCGCAATGGTCGGCGGAGCAGACCGCGATACCGAGGAGCGTCTGGCGGTGTTCGGCGAACACGTCGGCATGGCCTTCCAGATCTTTGACGACATCCTCGATCTGACCGGCAGCCCCGCAGCCACCGGTAAGCGCCGCGGCACCGACCTTCGCGAGGGCACGATCACGTTGCCGGTGATCCTGGCGCTGCAGCACGAGCCGGGCCTGGCGCCCGCGATCACGGCCCTGGGCAACGGCGCAGGGATCGACGCGTTGTGCGACCGGCTGGCCGCCCATCCCGGCGTGGTCGAGGCACGTGAGCGTGCGCTCGCGTTCGTCGCAACGGCGCGCGAGGCCGTCGAGGGCGGCCTGGACGGGGTGGCGTCGGGTGTGCTGCTCGAAATCGCCGACGGGGTCGTCGACCGATACTCATGACACGCGAAGAGCTTGTGGCATTGCTGCGCGAGCGTGACCCGCTATCGGCGGCCGCCGGTCTGGCGGTCAACGATTCGGTCAGCATCACGCGCATCGCCGATCCCGATGACTGGTTGACGGACGAAGCGGAGGAGCGTCCGATCGACGAGCACCGCCGCGCCCACGCAGCGGGGCACCCCAGCGTGGCGACGGTCACCTACGGCGAGGGCATCGACGCCCATGCCACAGCCGACCGGATGCTGGCGCTTGCGGCGCTTGCCGCCGAGACCGGCTTGCTGCGCGCGGTGTGCCCGATCCCCGCTCGCGGCGTCGATACTCCCGGCTCGTGGGGGGTCGAGGACCTGACGGTCGTCGCCGCCGCACGGCGGGTGTTCGAGCTGTCAGTGCGCGTGCGGCCGAGTTGGGAACGCATGGGTGCCCAAACGTGTGGGGTGACTCTGGCGTTCGGCGCCGACGAGCTGATGGTGCCCGCAGATGAACGCACTGACGTCGTGGCACTTGCGACCGCTGCGGGGCGCAGGGTCGCGGAGGGTTGAGCACGCCACTTCGCGTGGGGCGCATCGTCGCGCTCAACATGTACCCGATCTACCACCACCTGGAGCAGACACCCGACCCGGGTCTGGTGTTTACCGACGGGCTGCCGGCGGCGCTCAACGCGGCAGTCCTGAACGGAGACCTGGACGTCTCGGCCATGTCCAGCATCGAGTACGCCCGCAACGCCGATCAACTGGAGCTTCTGCCGGTCGCGTCGATCTCGGCCGCCGGGGCGGTCGACTCGATCCAGGTGTTCTCGCGGGTACCGTTCGACGAGATCCGCTCGGTCGCCGTCACGCCACACAGCGCGACCTCGGTGGCGCTGCTGCGGATCCTCGTCGGGCCGAATGTGGCGTTCACGCCGCTCATTGCGCCGGCGTCCCAAGCGCTCACAGCGCACGACGCGGTCCTCCTGATCGCCGACGAGGCGCTGCACGGCTTGCGCGACGGCCTCGCCCCGGTCCACACGGATCTCGGCGAACGTTGGCGCGACCTGACCGGGCTGCCGATGGTGTTCGCGGTATGGGCGGCACGCCACGACGTGGCGTCCCGAGAGCAGTTGACGCATCTGACCGCGTTGCTTCACGAGGCGCAGGTTCGGTTCGCAGCCGATCCCGAGGTCATCGTTGCCGCCGCATCCGAGCGTTTTCCGTTCCCGTCCGACTACATCCGCGGGTACTTCACCCGACTGGGTTACGGCTTCGGCGAAGCCGAACGGGCGGGCCTCTGCCGGTTCTTCGACCTGGCACGCGACGCAGGGGAACTCCCGAGGGTCTGACCGTGATCGTGTGAGGCGCTTGTGGCGTAGGTGGTACCCTACCTTCATGAAGAAGACAAGCATCTACCTCGAGCCGGAACTCGATGTTGCGTTGTCCGATATCGCACGGCGTGATGGTGTCTCAAAGGCGAGCGTCGTCCGGCGCGCATTGCGTCGGGAGATCGACATCGAAGGTGATGCCCGACCCCGCGTGGTCGGCATCGGGGTGTTCAAGGGGCCGGGCGACCTCTCACAGAACGTCGACCGCTACCTTCGAGAGACCGGGTTCGGTACGGATTGATCGTCCTCGACACGTCGGTGATCCTCGCGCTGCTGGACGCGGGAGACAGCGGGCACCACGCGACCAAGGTGTGGTTGGAGGAACGTCAGCCAAGGTTCTCAACGACCCCACTCGTGCTTGCCGAGGCAGACCATCTCGTGCTCCATCGCGCAGGACAGACCGCGCGAGCGGCGTTGCTGGCCAATGTCGCATCAGGAGCATTTCGGGCACGGTGGTGGGATGAGGCGGCAGCCGAATCCGTCGCCGTAGCCCAGACCTATCCGGACGTCGGGTTGACCGACGCGTCGCTCGTGGCGCTGGCCGCCAGGTTGGGAACGACCCAGATCGCGACGTTCGACGAGCGGCATTTCCGTGCGATGACGCCGCTGCAGGGCGGCGGGCACTTCACGCTCCTTCCGATGGACGCTTGAGCCCCGACACCGGGTAACATCGATCGCCGTGGCAACGATCGCACCCGCACACCATCTCGAGATCCTGGAGCGCGCAGGCGCCGGCGAGCGCTTGACCGAGGATGACGCGATCACGCTGCTCGCGTCGCGCGACCTGATCGCGGTCGGGACGGCCGCCCGCCGTGCGCGTGAGCGCCATGCTGCACCTGACGAGGTCACGTTCATCATCGACCGCAACGTCAACTACACCAACGTCTGCGTCACCGATTGCGACTTCTGCGCGTTCTACCGCCACCCGCGCGACGCCGAGGCGTACATCTTGCCCAAGCAGGTCATCTTCCGGAAGATCGAGGAGACGCTTGCGCTGGGCGGCACGGCGCTGCTGCTGCAGGGCGGCCACCACCCGAACCTGCGGATCGAATGGTACGAAGACCTGTTCACCGACATCAAGTCGCGCTACCCCATCCACCTGCACGCCCTGTCGCCGTCAGAGATCATGCACATCGCGCAGTACTCCAAGCTGACGCTCGACGAGACGATCGCGCGCCTGCGCGCCGCGGGCCAGGATTCGCTGCCGGGCGGCGGCGCCGAGATCCTTGTCGACCGGGTGCGGCAGGTCATCGCCCCGCGCAAGACCACCAGCGACGAGTGGCTGGCCGTCATGCGCGCCGCCCATCGCGCCGGGATGTCGACGTCGGCCACGATGATGTACGGCACCGTCGACACGTGGGAGGACCGGGTCGAGCACCTGCGCCGGCTGCGCGAGCTGCAGGACGAAGACCCCGGCTTCCGGGCGTTCGTGTGCTGGAGCTACCAGTCCGGCGGCGGCAGCATCCGCGGGGACGACCATGTCCCGACGACCGCAGCCGACTACCTGATGATGCTCGCCGTCAGCCGCTTGTACCTGGACAACTTCCCGCACTTCCAGTCGTCATGGGTGACGCAGGGCCTTCGGATCGGACAGCTCGCACTGGAGTTCGGGTGTGACGACATGGGCTCGATCATGATCGAGGAGAACGTCGTGCGAGCCGCGGGAACCGCGTTTCGCCTGGACACCGAGCGCATGGTGGCAGCCATCGAGGCGACCGGACGCCGCGCAGTTCAGCGCGACACCGCCTACCGGGTGGTCCGCCGCTTCTGACCGCCCGGGCCGGGCTCGTGACGCGGAGAACGCTACGTGGGCGGGTCACCCTCGTACGGCAGGCCCTGCGCAGCCCATGCCAGGATTCCGCCCTCCAGGTTGGCGACCTCACCGTGGTCACCCGCGTCGTTGAGGTGGTCGGTGACCTGCCCGCTGCGATTGCCGCTGCGACACATGATCACGAGCGGCAACTCAGACGGTAACTCCTGGAGCCGATCCATCAGCTCGCTCATCGGGATGAGCGGCATGCCCGGAATGTGGGTCGCGTCGTATTCCTTCTGTTCCCTGACATCGACGATGGCGACCTGGCCGGCCCGCCACGCGTCATGGGCGTCCTTTGCTGAGTAGACCTTCACGGATTCTCCATTTCATCGACGGCCCGCAGGGTAGCGCCCCGACGCCTCGACGTCGACCTCCAGGCCCCCGGCACAGCGACAACCAGGTGCCCGCGGGCGATACAGCCAAATGACCGCAGCCAAAACAGTTCAGTGACCACGAGCGCAAGGAGTGAGCGTGGCAGTGGGATACGGCCAAATGACCGTGGGACGCACAGCCAAGTGACCGTCGAACGCACACCCAAGTGACCGCGGGCGCAGAAGCCAAGTGACCGCAGCGTAGTCGCGAGGGCCGACGCGACGATCATCGCGGCCGAGCGGGCCCGAAAATGACGACGGGCGCCTTTGTTCAAGGCGCCCGTCGGAATGAATGAGTGCAGGTTGCTCCTAGAAGTCCATCGGCAGGATCAGGTCCGCCTGAATCGCCTCGACGAGGCGCTCGACGTCCTCTTCCATGTTGGCGCGAGCGAACGTGCGGAGGCTCGCAAGGAGGTCCTCCGTGCCGTCGTTGAGGGCGTCGTCAAAGCGCTCGACGACGTCGTCGTTGTACTCAGCCGTGTGCCACCACTCGCAGTCGGGGCACCTGAGCGTGATCTCCCAGGAGTCGCCGCGACGCTCTTCCCATCCCACGGGATAGACGAGCTCACCGGCGCACTCCGGACACACGTGCAGGTCCTGCTGCTCTGTCGCAGTCGCGACAGTCGAATCCTGTTCGGTCATGAGGGGCTCCACGTTGTCTGCTGCCTCCCCACCGAATACGACGACCTCGATGAACTTGCCGCCGGGGAGGGCGATCCGCTTCGTGTTGTAACTACGCATCAGATTTCATCCTGTGAAAGTGGGCCGACCGGCGATCCGTGCCGTCCGTTTGTCGAATGCCCGATTGATTGATGCCCTGGTTATCGGCCGCGGTTCGAGGAACTTGAACACCCCGAAACGGCCATTACGCATTCTTCACACAGTGCGTGAGAGTGAGAGGTCGCGGACCGATGACGGGGCGGAAGGCAGGCGCAGAGGCCAGTCGGGCGGGCGCCGCTCCCAGTGACCGCGACGCAGGCCTTACTGCTCGTTTACGAGACGTCCTTGGCAGGCCCCGTCGTGCTGATATGCGACCGCATCCGGGATCTGCGCCGACATCAGAACTGCGTCGAGCGCGTCAGCGTGCGGTCGGGAGCGGCAGCTCCTCGGCGACCCGATCGGCTTCGAACGACGAGCGCACCAATGGCCCCGCCTCGACGTGACCCAGGCCGAGCGAGCGCCCGAGCGCTGCGAGCGCCGGATACTCGGTTGGGGCGTAGAAACGCTCCACCGGCAGGTGATCGGCCGAGGGTCGCAGGTACTGGCCGACCGTGACCAGCTCGCAACCGACGGCCGCCAGATCGGAGAAGACCTCGGCGATCTCTGGCAGCCGCTCCCCGAGTCCGACCATGATCCCGCTCTTGGTCCGCAGCCCTGCCCGGGCCCCGCGCTCCAGAAGTTCGAGTGTGCGTTCGTAGCGGGCGCCCGGACGCACGCGCCGGTACAGGCGGGGCACCGTCTCGGTGTTGTGGTTGAGCACGTCGGGCGCGGCCTCGATGATCGCGTCGAGCGCGTCCCAGTTGCCGCGCAGGTCGGGGATCAGCACCTCGATCTTGGCCTCGGGCAGCCGCTCGCGTAGGGCCGCAATGGTCGACACGAAATGCGCCGCGCCGCCGTCGGGCATGTCGTCGCGCGCGACCGCCGTCACCACGACAAAACGCAGACCCATGGCCGCGGCGGCCTCGGCGACACGCGCCGGTTCGTCGGGGTCGGGCGGCGCCAGCGGCTTGGCGCTGACGACGTTGCAGAAACGACACCCCCGGGTGCAGTTTTCGCCGGCGATCATGAACGTCGCGGTGCCACGGGACCAGCATCGCGAGATGTTGGGGCACGCAGCCTCCTCGCAGACCGTGGTCAGCGCCTTGTCGCGCATCAGCGCGCGCACGGCGACATACCCGGGGCCGAAGCTGCCCTTACCGATCACCCAGCGGGGCAGTCGCGTCGCGTCGACCAGTTGCCGCACCTCGACGACGCTGACGGCGACCGTGTCAAGCGACTCAACCGATGCGTCTCCCGAAACGTCGCCATCGGAGAAGACCACGTCGGGCACGCGACCGGCGGCGCGAGCCTGGTCGAGGCCGGGGATCAGGTCCGGCGTGCAATCGATTCGGAATCCTCGCTCACGCTCCACGCCCTCAGGGTACCTGTCGCCCCGGTATGCTCGCCTCGCCGCATGATTCTTTCCGATCGCACCATCCGAGAACAGCTCGCCGCCGGGCGGCTTGTGATCGACCCCTTCGACGACGCCCTGGTGCAGCCGTCCTCAGTGGACGTGCGGGTCGACCGCGAGTTCCGCGTCTTCCACAACAACCGGCAGCCCTACATCGACGTGCGCAGGCCGTCGGAGGATCTGACCGACCTGGTCGAGATCGGCGATGACGAGCCGTTCATCTTGCACCCGGGAGAGTTCGTGCTGGGGTCCACGGTGGAGCGGGTGGCCATACCCGACGACCTCGTCGCCCGGCTCGAAGGCAAGTCGAGCCTCGGCCGCCTAGGTCTCTTGATCCATTCCACCGCCGGATACATCGATCCCGGCTGGGACGGACACATCACGTTGGAGCTGTCGAACGTCGCCCGCCTCCCCATCACGATCTATGCCGGGATGAAGATCGGGCAGCTCTCCTTCCAGCAGCTCACCACCCCGGTCGATCAGCCGTATCAAGGCAAATACCAGGGTCAGCGTGGCCCCACCGCGAGCCGCATATTCAAGGACTTCGCCCCGAAGGACTAATCGCGGCGGCGGCGGCGGTCCTCGCGTTGCGGACGGAGCCAAGTCGCCGCGATGATGCCGCCGGTGATGGCGGCGGCAACGCCGAGCAGCCCCGTCAGGAGCCAAGTCCGCGTCGGTCCCGGGGCGAAGCTGGGCGCCGAGGGCCCACCAAATACGCTCGCGAGCGACCCGAACACCACAAACAATGCGTGGAAGGCGTACGCGGTGAGCGCAGCGACAACCGAATGCAGCGGCCGCAGGACCTCGGCGCGAATTCCCGCCAAGAACCCGCCGATCAGGAAGGCGGCGGCGACCGCGATAGTGCGAGCGACGTCACCACGCTCGGCGCCGACGAGCAAACCGATCGCAGCGATCAGCCCGCCCCACCCGACGGCCATCCATTCGAGACGCCTCACAATTCAGCCAACCTCACCCACCCATGCTACCCTCGAAGAACCTGTAGTCCCCAACGTAAGGACCCAGACATGGGGCAAATCGGCTGGCCACAGTTAGTGATCGTTCTCGTCATCGTGCTCGTCATCTTCGGGGCCCGGCGACTGCCCGAGGTTGGACGAAGCTTGGGCTCGGGGATGCGGGAGTTCAAGGACTCGATTACGGGCAAGGACGACCCGTCCGAACCCACGATCACACCGGGCGACGACACAAAGCACGTGTAGACGCTGCGGGAGCGGCGGTTTCCACGCGCCGAGGGACTGCGCGTGGATCACCTGACGTTGACCACCGGCGGCGGGCCGTCGGGACCGCTGTGTTACCTTCCTGTCCGTGCTGCTCGACCAAAAGAGAACCCGGCGTATGGTGGTGATCGTCTCGATCATCTGCGCCGTTGCGTTCGTCGGCGTCCTTCCGGTGGTGTTGGGCCTCGTCGTATTCGGCGGCGGAAGCGCTTCGCAGACCGAGCAGGTGCTCAAAGACGCCGAGAGCCGCGCCAAGGCATCCCCCAACAGCATCGAGGCGCTTGTCACCCTGGCTGGACAGTACCGGGGGGCGGGCCGCCAGCAAGACGAGGTCGTGACCCTGCAGAAGGCCATCGCGGTCGGCCCCAAGGACAACCAAGAGCTGCAGCTTCTGCTCGGTGGTCTCGCCCAACAGGTCGGTCAGCGGCTCCAAGTGTTGCAGGCCTACACCAAATCCCATCCCAAAGACGCCGAAGCGTTTTTGACATACGGCCAGACGGCGGAGACGGTACGCGAGACCCTGGTCGCGCGCCTGGCCTACCAACGGGCGTTGCAGCTCGCACCCAAGGGATCGACGTTCAGGCAAAACGCGCAAACCGGGCTCGACCGACTCAAGAACACGCCCGCAGCCCCCACGCCGACGGTCCCGACCCCGACGCCGACCGGTCCGGTCACACCCTCCGCGCCAGTCACCCCGTAGGGCTCCTCAAACCGACCGGCTGGTAACATCCCGCGCCGCGGGCCGTTAGCTCAGCTGGTAGAGCAGGGGACTCTTAATCCCAAGGTCGAAGGTTCGATCCCTTCACGGCCCATGAAGAGTAGGTGCCCGGCGCCGCAGGGTGATGTCGTTCGTGATCCTCCTCGCAAATACGACCGCGTTTCCCGGCTGCAAACGGTCGCCAGGCATTGTCCTCGGTCCCACCGTTATGGCGACCGATAGCGGCGGCACACTGCGTCCTCCCCTGGCTCCGTTTTCGCTCGGGAAACGTGCCCATGTTTTCGACGAGGACCAATTAGTCACGCTCGACTCGTCGCAGCAGCGGATCGTCGGCAAGCCACCGCTCGACTGCCTCGAGCACTCCGGCCCCATGGCGGGACTGGGTGATCCATTGGGCCCGGGTCGCGAGGCCCGGATCCTCGTCGACGCCGTTGGCGACGATCGCGACAAGCCCGACCACGCCGACGAGTTCCAAGTCTGCTCGGCTGTCGCCGACGGCGAGGCACGCCGTCGCGTCGGCACCCCGGCGCACGATGTCGCTCGCGACGGCCGGACCTTTGCCCGCTCCCGCCGGCAGCAGGTGGTACGCGCGACGTCCGTCGCTGGTGCCGCCGTTGTCAACCAGGCGGAGCGTCCCCCGCGACAGCGTCTGGACCAGGTTCATCGTCTGCTCCGTGGCGCGACCCACAAGCAGATGGCTGCCTTCGCGGCCGAGCGCCCACGGCAGGTAGGGCTCCAGGTCTCCGTTGGCCAAGGTCAGGAGCGTCTCGACGATGCCGGTGGCGGCGATCGACTGATGCACGTTCTGCCCGTCGGCGGTCGGGTAGCCGGCATCACACGCGCCGAGCTCGCCCAACGCGCCGTCGGCGCCCAACATCCGGGCGATCGCGCGAAGCTCGGCCAGCCGCCGTCCGCTGACCAGCACGACGGGAACCCCCTCGGCGTGGAGTGTCTCGAACGCCCGGATCGACTCGTACGAGAACGCGCCGGCCCCGTCGCGCAGGATTCCGCCGCCGTGCCCCAGCAGTGTCTCGTCCAGGTCCAGGTAACAGACGCGACTCATCGGATGCGCTGCCCGGCGAGCACCGTGGCCATTGGCGGACGCTCGGCCATCCATGCCGCGACCCGGTCCAGCACGTAGCCGCCACCCTTCGCCACCGGGCGAGCATACGGGCGCAAGTCTCCGGTCACCGCCCCGTCGCCCTGACTGCGGCACAGGACGGCATGGGTGATCTCGTACGCCATCCGCCCCAGCGCCTCGGTCGACTGATTGGCATGACGGCGCACACCCAGGTCCACCTGGGCCATCGCGTCGAGACCGGCAGCGGCCAGGATGTCGATCAGCAAGCCGATCTCGACCGCGTAGCCGGAGAGGAACGGCACCCGCTCCAAGAGCTCACGCCGGCCGGCCGCCTCGCCCGACAGCGGTTGCACGAACCCCGCCAGGTCCGGGAAGAACCGATTGATGAGCGGGCGGGCGCAGATCTCTGTCACCCGGCCACCGCCCTCTCCGTCGTGACCCAACGGTCGACGGTAGAACGCCTTGACGTACCCGATGTCGGAATCGGCGATGAGCGGTGCCACGAGCTTCGGGACAAACGTCGGGTCGAATTCGGCGATGTCCCCGTCGATCCACACCACGATCTCGCCGGACGTCGCCGCGAGGCTCTTCCACATGGCCTCGCCCTTGCCGCGGCCCCGACCCATGCTGGGCAGCACGTCGGCGTCCTGCACGACCCGCGCACCGGCGGCGGTCGCGATCGCGGCGGTGCCGTCGTTGCTTGCGCTGTCGATGACCACCAGTTCGTCCACCAGGGCGCGCGGGCCCATCCACGTCGCGCGGATCGCGCGGCAGATGTCCCCGACGGTGTGGGCGACGTTGAGCGCCGGGATGACGACCGACACCGTGGGTCGTGTCACTGCAGCGTCCTCAAGCACCTCGGCCAGATCGGTCGGCGACCCGTCGAACGTGCGCTTGAGCAGCCACTCCTCACGGGTCACGCGACGGATCATAGGGTGGCCCGCCGCCGCCGTGCCCGTCGTCTCTGGCCAGGCTGTTAGGGTCCCGGCGGATGGCGGAGCTCAAAGGACTCGTACTCTCCGGTGGCGCTGGCACCAGGCTCCGTCCGATCACGCACACAAGCGCCAAGCAACTCGTGCCGGTCGCCAACAAGCCGGTGCTCTTCTACGGGCTTGAGGCGTTGCACGCGGCGGGGATCCGCCAGGTCGGCATCATCGTGGGTGACACGCGTGCGGAGATCGAGGCGGCGGTCGGTGACGGCTCGCGGTTCGGGCTCGAGATCACGATCATCCCCCAGTCGGCGCCGTTGGGGCTGGCGCACGCGGTGTTGACAGCCGAGGAGTTCCTGGGCGATTCGCCGTTTGTGATGTACCTGGGCGACAACCTGTTGCGCGACGGGATCACGGCGCTCGTGGATGAGTTCCGGGCCAATGCCCCGGACGCGATGATCTTGTTGACGCCGGTGCCCGAGCCTCAGCATTTCGGTGTCGCGGAGCTGGAGGACGGCCGTGTGGTGCGGCTGGTCGAAAAGCCCAAGGAGCCCAAGAGTGACTTGGCGCTTGTGGGGGTGTACATGTTCACTCCGGCGATTCTGGACTCGGCCAAGGCGATCGCACCGTCGGGGCGGGGTGAGCTCGAGATCACCGATGCGATCCAGCACATGGTCGATCGGGGGTTGCGCGTCGATCCGCACATCGTGACGGGGTGGTGGAAGGACACCGGCCAGCTTGCGGACATGTTGGAGGCCAATCGCCTGATCCTGGACGTGATGGAGCCTGCGATCCGCGGTGCGGTCGACGAAGCGAGTTCCATCGAAGGGCGCGTGGTGTTGGAGGAGGGCGCGCGCCTAGTCCGTTCGGCAGTGCGTGGCCCTGCGATCATCGGCGCCGGCGCGCTCATCGAGGATGCCTACATCGGCCCGTATTCGGCGATCTCGGCCGGTTGTGTCGTCGCACGTGCGGAGGTGGAGCACAGCATTCTGTTGGAGGGCAGCGAGATCCGTGACCTGGATGCGCGGGTGGAGTCCAGCTTGATCGGCCGGGGCGTCAAGATCGTGCGGTCGGATGCCAAGCCCAAGGCGTACCGGTTTCTGGTGGGCGACTCGTCGAGCATCGGGTTGATCTGAGCTGTGCGGTGTGTCGAGACCAGCCTTGCGGGGCTCATGGTGTTGGAGCCTGACGTTCACGGGGATGAGCGCGGCTTCTTCGTCGAGTCATACCGTGAGTCGGCGTTGGCGGAGTTCGGTATTCATGACCACTGGGTCCAGGACAACCACTCGCGCTCATCGCGCGGCGTCGTGCGTGGGATGCATTTCGCGTTGCCGCCCGGTCAGGCCAAACTCGTGCGCTGCGCGCGCGGTGCGATCCTGGACGTGTGCGTCGACATCCGTCGCGGCTCGCCGACGTATGGGCAGTGGGACGCTGTGGAGTTGGACGACCGTGCGATGCGGATGGTGTACGTCCCTGTCGGGTTTGCGCACGGGTACTGCGTGGTCAGCGACGTTGCGGACGTCGTCTACAAGTGCTCCGACTACTATGACCCGGCGTTGGAGCGTGGGATCGCGGTGGGCGATCCCGATATCGCGATCGCGTGGCCGGCGCCGCCCTCGGGACTGTCGCAGCGCGACCGTGACGCGCCGCCGCTTCGTGAGATTGCAGACTCCCTGCCGTTCGTGTTCGCGTGAGGGTGTTGGTGACAGGGGCGTCCGGCATGTTGGGGCGCGACCTGGTGCCGTTTCTGTCGCACGATCATGAGGTGACGGCGGTCGATTTGGACGTCGACATCACCGACCCCAAGGCGGTCGACGCCTGCGTGGCCCAGTGCCGGCCGGAGGCGGTCTTTCACTTGGCGGCGTGGACGGATGTGGACGGTGCGGAAGCGCGTGAGGTCGATGCGTTGGTGGTCAATGGGGTGGGTACCGCCAACGTCGCCCGCGCGGCGGAGCGGGTCGGGGCGGCGCTCGTCGTGGTGTCGACCGACTACGTGTTCGACGGGACGGAATCCCCGTATGCCGAGGATGCGGCGGTCGAGCCGATCGGGGCGTATGGCCGCACGAAGCTCGCCGGTGAGGAGGCGGCGCTCGCCGAGCACCCCAAGGGCACCCGCATCGCCCGCACGGCGTGGCTCTATGGCGCCCATGGCCCGAACTTCGTCGACACGATGCGGCGGTTGGGGGCCGAGCGCGCTGCGGTGAGCGTCGTCGCAGACCAGGAGGGGTGTCCGACGTGGACGCGTGACTTGGCGCCTGCGCTCGTCGCGCTCGTTGATCAGCCGCCCGGGGTGTACCACACGGCGGGGGCGGGGTCTGTGACGTGGGCGGCGTTTGCGGAGGCGATCTTCGCGGAGGCTGGGCTCGCCTGCCAGGTGACGCCGGTCTCGACTGCGGAGTTCGGGCGTGTGGCCCCGCGGCCGGTGCGTTCGGTGTTGGCGGTCACGAAACCGGGGGCGCCGCGCCTGCGACACTGGCGGGAGGCGTTGGTGGAGTATCTGAGCACACAGAAGGGGTTCGCGTGAGATTGCTTGTGACGGGTGGGTGCGGGTTCATCGGGTCGGCGTTCGTGCGTATCGCGTTGGGGCGCGGCGCCGAGGTCGTCAACCTCGACAAGTTGACGTATGCCGGTAACCCGGCGAACGTCGCGGAGGTCGCCGATGCGCCGGGCTACAGCTTCGTGCATGGTGACATCGCCGACCCCGTGGTGGTCGCCGAGGCGATCACAGGGTGTGACGCGGTCGTCAACTTTGCGGCCGAGAGTCACGTCGATCGCAGCATCCTGGACCCGAGTGATTTCATTCGTACCGATGTGCAGGGCACCGCGACGCTCCTGGCCGCGGCGTGTGTGGCGGGTGTCGGGCGGTTCGTGCAGGTCTCGACCGATGAGGTGTACGGGTCGATCGACGTGGGGTCGTTCACCGAGACCGACCCGTTGCAGCCGTCGAGTCCGTATTCGGCGAGTAAAGCGGGCGGTGATCTGCAGGTGTTGGCGTGGCACCACACGTACGGCATCGATGCGCTCATCACCCGTGGCAGCAATACGTTCGGGCCCAGGCAGTACCCCGAGAAGCTCATCCCGTTGTTTGTCACCAACGCGTTGGACGGCCAGCCGCTTCCGGTGTATGGCGACGGGTTGCAGATCCGCGACTGGATCTACGTCACCGATCACTGCGAAGGCATCTGGACCGCGCTCGAACGCGGTGTCGCCGGAGAGGTCTACAACGTCGGCGGCGGTAACGAGGTTCCGAATCTCGAGATCACCCAACGGATCTTGGCGCTGACCGGTGCCGACGCGCGCCTGATCCGCTACGTCACCGACCGCCCCGGCCACGACCGGCGCTACAGCGTCGCCACGCAGAAACTCCGCGCGTTGGGGTGGGCCCCGACGATGGAGTTCGAGGCGGCGCTCGCAGAGACCGTCGAGTGGTACCGCGACCGGCGCGACTGGTGGGAACCCATCAAAAGCGGCGACTACCGGGCCTACTACGAAGCCCAATACGGCACACGCGCCGAGTAATGGTCCCAGGGCGAAATGTTGTTGGTGCGCAACGGTCGCGACGCGCCGTGAGGCGTTTGCTCGATGGCCCGCATGCCCGCGATGCGGACGCCGCGTTCCTTGCCTCGCTCGGTCTCGCTCGCCGGAGCCTCATCTATTGCGATGTCGAACCGTTCGCGAGTCATGGAGCGTTCGGATTCGTGTCATGAAACGGCCGTGCCGGACGGCGAGCGAAACCGAGCACTACGTCGCCGGCGAGCCTCCCCGCGAGTGGTGGTAACGGCGATCTCGCCAGTGCCGCAGTGCGACGGTTGCCGCCGTCGAATGGCGACGGAGTCATGACTCGGGCTCACAATTAATTAAGTGCCGCGCCACCCGGGGTCGTAGTCCCACTGCAGGTGTTGGGTCAGTGCGTACGGGATGAGGGCGAACATGCCGGGGACCCGGCGTCTCCGGACGTTCCTCGCCTCCCGCGGGCTTCGTTTGGACGGCGTGAGCCACCGCGCTTGGGTGTACCAACGGCGCATGGTGCGCGGTGACGGCGCCATGGCCGGGCAATCGGCGTGGCGGTCCCGTAACTCCTGAATCACCTGACGGGGGTCGTCTCCCGCAGCGAACCGCTGCTCCGCCTCGCGTCTGAGCACTGGCCAGGAGTACGAGCCCGGCCGGTCGCGCGCGACCCCCGCCGACCTGGTTTGGCGGACGTGCGTGCGAAGCGCGGCCGCGCGCAGAGCGGTAAGCGCCCCGGTTGCGATCCACATCGCTGCGAGGTGGTCGGCGAAGACGGTGCCATCCTCGGCGCGCATGAACCGCTCGGCCGCATGTGTTTCGCAGAGCCACACCGCGACCCCGTGGGTGAGGTGGACGAGCCGTCGCGATTCGTCACCCGTGTGCGCGCAGATCGCGCACGGCAGCCTGTCATCCGGCTGGCCCTTCCCGATTGCTCCACCACCCGGCGCAACCCCGGGCGGGCCCTGCACCCCAGCCGTCGCGCCCCTCCCCGCATCGCCTGTACGACGCTTCGCCATACGAACATGGTGCCCGACCAACGTGTGACAGCGCACCACCCATGTGTGCCATTTCTGTCACAACGCTGTGTCATTACATGTAACACTTGACCATCAGAACGCCGACCAAATGGTCGTCTCCCCGTGCATCGTCGGCTGGCCGGCACGTGGATTCTGGGTGCTGATGCCACCTTCTGCGCCCCCCACGTGACGTGAGATGCCGTGAAACCCGACCTCCGCTCGTAGGCACCGCCGTCGTGGGGCAGGAGCCGGATGCCGAGCGTCGAACCTCGCTGATTTGCAGGGACGACTCCTCATGGAAGACTGTCCGCTCGTGCTGATCAGGTTGATACGCCATCCCGTAGTCCTCCTCGCCGCCACGCTTGGCGTGGCGGTGCCTGCGTTGGGACTGGTGCCTGCGCCGCCTGCTCCGAGCGGCGTGTCGCAGGCGTCCGCGGCGCCCGCTGCCAAGCCGAAGCCCAAGCCCACGAAGAAAAAGAAGCCGTTGCCGCGCTTCGTGTTCACGTTCGAAGGGCGCGGATTCGGACACGGAGTGGGGATGTCGCAGTACGGGGCATACGGCGCCGCCCGCGCGGGACGCAGCGCGCAGCAGATCATCGCCCACTACTACAGGGGCACCACCATCGACGTGCTGCCCGTCACCCCTGTCCGCGTGTTGCTGGGCACACGGGTTCGTGCCGTCACACTGCATGCCGACGGGCCCTGGGGCGTCGTCGCAGAGTCGAACCCATTGCAGGTGGTCCGGTCGCTGCCACCCGGCGTTGACGTCATGGTGACACGCGAGGGCGCGGCGGTCTTGGTGAGCGACACGGATGGCGCCGAGCTTCTGCGGGCTGAGGGCCCGATTCGGTTCATCCCGTCGTCCGCCCAGACGACGACGCGATTCAAGGGTTCGCGATACCGGGGCGTGCTGCGGATTCTCCCCGAAGACACGACGATGACCGTTATCAACCACGTCGATCTGGAGCAGTACCTGCCCGGGGTCGTGCCGCGCGAGATGCCGTCGAAGTGGGGAGACGACGCGCCGGCGGCACTCGAGGCCCAGGCCATTGCCGCGCGCTCGTATGCGATGGCGACGCGACGGACGGTCGGCGAATTCGACATGTACGCGGACGAGCGCAGCCAGGTCTACGGCGGGGCCGGCGCGGAGGATCCCCGTACCACCAGGGCCGTGGCGGCGACCGCGGGTCAGGTTGTGACGGTGGGCGGGCAGATCGTGACGACGTACTTCTTCTCGACCTCGGGGGGGCGCACCGAGAACGTCGAGAACGTGTTTCGCGGCTCCCCGCGCTCCTACCTGGTCAGCGTGCGCGACGCCTCGTTCGACGCGGCCTCACCGCACCACGTGTGGCGCGATCCCAAGTCGTTCACGGACGGTCAGCTCGCGCGTCTTCTGGGCATCCCGCGCCCCGTCCTGCAGACCAAGGTGCTTGAGCGGGGGGTCTCGCCCCGCGTCAAGCTCATCCGCTTCACCGCGCGAAACGGTTTCGTCAAGGAGCTGCGCGGCAGCGAGGTGCGGAAGTTGCTCGGGCTCCGTGACACCTGGTTTGTCGCGCGCAGGCGACTCCGGACACCTGCCACGCTACGGCTCGTGGCGGCGACCCAACGCGCGCAGGCCCCCGCGACACCTCGCTCGACGACCGAGGCGGGGCGCGCGCGCGTAGATGTCCTGCCGGCGTCGATCGATCCGATCGGCTCCGTCGCGGCGAAACCGGCTGCCCGTGTCTGAATGGGGCGCCATCGCTCGCTTCGATACGGCGCCCATTGTCAACGTCGATGGGCACCGCCATTGATCGACGCTCATGCGCCGGCGGTTACTCCTCGCCCAGGTAGCGCTTGCGGACCTCGTCATCTGTGCGGAGGTCGGCGGCGTCCCCGGACAGCACGACCTGGCCGGTTTGTAGGACGTAGCCGCGTTGGGCGACGTCCAGGGCCATCAGGGCGTTCTGCTCGACAAGCAGGATCGCCGTGCCCTGCTCGTTGATCGTCTTGACGATCTCGAAGATGCGCTCGACGAAGATCGGTGCGAGGCCCATCGACGGCTCGTCCAACATCAGCAGCTTGGGACGGGCCATCAGGGCACGGCCCATCGCGACCATCTGCTGTTCGCCGCCCGAGAGCGTCCCGGCCTTCTGGGTCATGCGCTCATGCAGGCGTGGAAACAGGGTGTAGACCCGGTCCAGGTCCTCCTGGAAGTTCTCCTTGTCGGTCCGCTGAAAGGCGCCCATCTCCAGGTTCTCAAGCACGGTCATCCGTGGGAACAGGCGGCGCCCTTCCGGCGACTGCGCCACGCCCATCGCGACGATCTGGTGCGGCGGGGCGTCGGTGATGTCTCGTCCCAGAAAGTAGATCTTGCCGCGCTTGGCCTTGTTGATCCCGTTGATCGAACGCAGCGTCGTCGACTTGCCGGCGCCGTTGGAGCCGATCAGCGTGACGACCTCGCCGGCGCGCACCTGCAGGCTGACGCCCTTGAGCGCGTACACCGAGCCGTAGTAGGTGTGGATGTCCTGGACGTCCAGGACCAGGTCGTCGGCCGCTGCCGTGCTCATCCCACCGCCGCCTTCCCCAGGTACGCCTCGATGACCTTGGGATCACGCACAACCTCGGATGGAAGGCCCTCGGCGATCTTCTCGCCGTGGTCCAGGACCGTGACGCGCTCGGACACGCCCATCACGAGCTTCATGTCGTGCTCGATCAGAAGGACCGTCAGGCCGCGCTCGTCACGCAGCCTGTGGACGAACTTCATGAACGCGAGCGTCTCGTTGGGGTTCATGCCGGCCGTCGGCTCGTCGAGCAGGATCAGCTTGGGGTCGGTTCCAAGCGCGCGCGCAACCTCGAGTCTCCGCTGATCACCGTAGGAGAGGTTGCGGGCCCACTCGTCGTCCACGCCCGCCAGGCCCACGAACTCCAAGAGTTCGCGGCCCCGGTCATGCGCCTCGCGCTCCTCGCGCTTGACACGGGGCGGACGGAAGATCCCTCCGAACACCCCGGCCTTCAACCGGCAATGCATGCCGACCAGCACGTTCTCGAGTGACGTCATCTGGCCGAACAGCCGGATGTTCTGGAACGTCCGGCCGATGCCCCGCTTGGTGATCGCGTGCGGTGGTTTGCCGATGATCGATTCGCCGTCGAACAGGATCTCGCCACTCGTCGGTGTGTAGACACCGGTCAGCATGTTGAAGAACGTCGTCTTGCCGGCGCCGTTCGGTCCGATCAGGCTGACGATCTTCTGGCGCGGGATGTAAAAGTCGACGTCGTTTGTCGCGACCAATCCACCGAACTCCTTGCGGACGCCCGTCGCGGCCAGCAGGTCGTCGTCGGTCTGTCCGGACGCGGTTGTGATGTCAGGGGTCTGGTCGTCGCTCATGAGTGTTGCGTGTCGTAGAGGGGTTCGTCCTGGACGCCCTGTTCGATCTCGGCCTTGTGCCGTGCCTCGGGGAACAGGCCTTGCGGCCGGGTCAACATCGTGACGAGCAGGATGACCCCGAAGATCAGGAACGTGTACTTGGGGATGTCGAGGGTCGTCCCGAATGTCTCGTTGACGTGGGACCCGAGCGTGTTGAGGCCGAACCTGTCCAGGTAGCTCAAGAAGAGCGCCCCCACGATGACGCCCCAGATGTTGCCCATCCCGCCGAGGATGACCATGCAGAGGATGAACACCGATATCTGGAAGAAGAAGTCCGTGTCGAAGGCCGAGCTCTTGAAGCTGGCGAAGAACCCGCCGGCGAGGCCGCCGAAGAAGGCCCCCACCGCGTAGGCCCATGTCTTCGTCCGCATGAGCGGGATGCCCATCGCCGCCGCCGCGGTCTCGTCCTCGCGGATCGCGACCCACGCGCGACCAAGACGCGAGTCCCGCAACCGTAGGCAGCAGAAGATCGTCAAGATCAACAGGGCGAGCGCGCTCCAGTAGAACAGGCGCGCGGAGTTCTCAGCCGTACGGAAGTTCTCGGGCAGGAATGGCAGGACGTTGTTGATCGACTCACCGAATCCCGGTGGGTCGACGGGAGTGATTCCGGATGAGCCGCCGGTCAGGTTGAACCCGGTCCCGAACAGGTCGTCGCCGTTTCGCGCCACCTGCGGCAGGATCTCGCCGAAGCCGAGGGTCACGATCGCGAGGTAGTCGCCGCGCAGGCGAAGCGTCGGCAGTCCGATCAAGACGCCCAGCACGGCCGTCGTGATGGCCGCGATCAAAAGCAGCAGCCAGATCGAGATGTGGAACCCCGGCAGGCTCTCGGGCGCGATCGCCCCGAACCGGACCGTGCGCGGGTTCTCGTTGCTCCCGCCGAACTGCGTCGAGGCGAACACCGCGACCGTGTAGGCCCCGATCGCATAGAACGCCACGTACCCCAGGTCCAGGAGCCCCGCGTACCCGACGACGACGTTCAAGCCGACCGCCATCATCGTGAAGATCAGCATGACGATCAGTGACTCCACGTCCGGGACGTACCTGCCCAGCGAGGGGATGCCTGTCAGCCCGGTGCGGTAGAACGGGAATAACAGGGCGAGTAGGAACACGCCGATCGGGATGATCCAGCGGCGCAGGGGCGTGGGAATGGCATGCCACGCGACGCCGGCGCCGGCCGCGGCACGCTTGAGACCCGCTTTGGCGTCGTTCGCCGGGCTCACGTCACTGGCCTTCCGGCGTGCGCTCCCCGAGCAGCCCCTCGGGTCGGAACACCAGGATCAGGATAAGGATGCTGAACACGATCGACTGCGTCCAGTTGCTGCCGGGCGATCCGATCGACAGGCCCTCGTTGAAGGCTTGGACGAGACCGATGATCATCGAGCCCGCCACGGCGCCCTGCAGGTTGCCGATGCCGCCCAGCACGGCGGCGGTGAACGCGATCAGGCCGATCTGGAAGCCGGTGTCGTAGCGCATCGAGCCCGGGTAGATCATCCACAGGATGCCTGCGACGCCGGCCAGGGCGCCGCCCACGGCGAACGTGAACGAGATCGTCCGGTTGACGTTGATGCCCATCATGCTCGCCGCCTGCATGTCCTGGGCCACGGCCCGCATCGCCTTGCCCTGCCGGGTCTTCTGGACCAGGTAGATCAGGCCGACGAGCACCGGGGCGGTGACGAGGATGATCACGAGCTTGTTCCACGTGACGCTGAATCCGTTGATGTCGAAGATCTTCGACTCCGACACCAGGTTGTTCGTGGTCGTCGGACGCGGGCCCCAGAAGATCAGGCCGACGCCCTGCAGGATGAACGACACGGCGACCGCAGTGATCAGCGGAGCCAGCCGTGGGGCATTACGAAGGCGGCGGTAGGCGATCGCCTCGATTCCGACGTTGAGCGTCGCGCAGAACGTCGCTGCGATGACCATCGTCAAGAGCAGCAATGGCCACAGGACATACCACGCCTTACCGCCCTGCAGATCGAACACCGAGATGATAAACGAGCCCGACAGCAGACCGCCGAGCATGAACAGATCGCCGTGCGCGAAGTTGATGAGCTCGAGGATGCCGTAGACCAGCGTGTAGCCCAGCGCGATCAGGCCGTACAGCGACCCGAACGTGATGCCGAGCACGAGCACCGTCAAAAACTGCGCCGGGGCGTCGATGAGGTTGACCACGAGCCACGCCACCACTGCGGCGACGAGCACGAGTCCGATGATCGACAGGGCCTTCGGCCGCTGCCTGGGCAGGAACCAGTTGCTGCTCGTTTGGGCCTGTGTCGACATTGTCTGGAGGGAACGCCGCGAGGGGGGCCGAGGCCCCCCTCACCACGATCATTTGGAGCCTAGGCCTTTCCGACCAGTGCGGCGTCGGGTGTGACGACCCTGATGGTGACCTGCTTACCACCCTTGATCTGGTACACCGTGACGCCACCGGCGGTTGTGTCGCCGTTTGCGTCAAGGCCGAACGTGCCCAGGATGCCGTCGGTCACGTTGGTCTTGAACAGGTTGTCCACGACGGACTGGCGGGTGCCGTCCGACGCGGCGATCGCGTCGAGCATGATTTCTGCCGCCTGCGCGGCGTACGCCGCGTACGCCTGCACCTTGTCTGGGCCGCCCACGGTGGCGCCAAACTCCTCGACGAAGGCCTTGCCCTTGCCGGTCAGCTGGTCCACCGGCGGACCGGCGACGCTGACGTAGACGCCCTCGGCCGCCTTGCCGGCGTCCTTGATGACCGACTCAATCGGCGTGAAGCCGTCCGGTGAGAGGATCTGGACGCCGCCGCCGAGCACGGCGCGCAGGTCTTTGACCAGCTTGCCGCCTGCGTTGTCGACGATGCCGGCGAGCATGACGCCGTCGGCGCCGGTCGCCTTGATCGTGTTGCCGAGTGGCTCGAAGCTCGTCGACTTGGAGTCCCACTTCTGGAAACCGGCCACCTCGAGGTTGAGCTTCTTGGCGGCGTCTCGGAAGTTGTTGGCGAGGCCCGCTCCGTAGAGCTGCCCGTCGTTCAGGATAAAGACCTTCTTGACCTTGAGGTCGGTCTGGGCGAACACCGCCAGGGCGGGGCCCTGGAAGTTGTCGGCCGCGACGATGCGCGTGTAGTTGCGCTTGCCCGACGGGTAGTACTTGTCCGGCTCACCGGGTTCGACCGGCCCGCCCTGTGTCAGTCCGACGTAGGTGTTGGCCGGGCTCAGCATGGCGATGGGCGCGGGGTTCAGGATCGGGATGATGAGCTTCGCGCACCCCGAGTTGAACGTGCCGATCACGCCGATGACCGCCTTGTTGGCGACGTAGGCATTGGCATTCGCCGTGCATTTCGCCGAGTCCCACGACGCTGCCTGTGCGGTCGCGTCGTCACAGGCCTGGTAGGCGACCTTCTTGTCGCCGGCCTTGAAGCCGCGCTGCTTCATGATGAACTCGATTGCTTTGCCCATCTGCTCGGTCTGCGGGCGCGATGCACCCTGCAGCGGCAGGTCCGATGCGATGAGGTAGTCCGCCGAGCCCTCGCCCTCGTAGAGGGGGGCAGCCGGACACGACGATGCGGGCAGCGCTGTCACACCGCCGCTTTTGCCCCCGTCGTCCCCACCGCAACCGGCGACCACGGCACCCAGTACCGCGATGGCTGCAATCGCCAGGATGGTCCATCGACCATTCTTCATGTTTGATTTTCTCCTCGTCGCCTGTTGTGGCCGCGAGCCCGCCATACAAACGATTACTCAGGTTGCGGGACGCGGCCGAGTGCGCGGACGCTACCACTTGGTAACCGGTGTCACTAGCTCCCGGCGAACCACGAATCCAGAGAAAACCCGCGGCTATTGAGCGCTGAGAAGTTCCTCAGGCGGCACGTCGCGCCACACACGCGCCGGCAGTCCGGCGACCAACTTGCCGGGGGGCACGTCCTTGGTGACGAGGGCCCCTGCCGCGATGAACGCCTCTTCGCCGATTTCGATGCCCGGCAGGATCACGCAGGCCCCTCCGATCCGGGCCCCGCGACGGATCGTCGGGCCCTTGATGGCCCCGAACCTGGCCTCGGTGCGCCCCATCAAGTTGTCGTTTGTGGTCGCGACGCAGGGTGCGATGAAGACGTGGTCCTCCAGGATCGAGTAGGCCGTGATGTAACAATTGGCTTGGATCTTGGTGTGGTCGCCGATGGACGTGTCGTTCTCGACGAGGCTGCCGCGGCCCACGACGACGTTGTCGCCGATGGTGACCCGCTCGCGGATGGCGACCTGATCGCCCATGACGCAGTCACGCCCGATGACCGAACCGGCGAACAACACGGATCCCGCGCAGATCGCTGTGCCTGCTCCGATCTGCAGCGGCGCGAGCGGGTCGCGCTTGGCGGTCGACTGCTTGCCCAGGCGCGGTTGCTTACCGATGACCACGTTGTCTTGGATGACGCAGCCGTCGCCGATGACCGTGCCCGCGTGTATCACGACGTTGGCGCCGATCTCGACGTCCGCGCCCAAAACCACGCCCTCGCCCAACACCAGGTTCTCGCGGCTCATGCTGTGTCTCCGATGGTGACGGGTCGGCCCGAGTCGGCCATGGACTGGGTCATCGCTTCGAGCACCTCGACGACGGCCAGTCCCGCAGCGGCATCCGACATCGGTGTCGTGCCGTTGGCGACGCAGTCGACGAAGTGCTCACAGACACGGCGCAGAGGCTCGGTGCCGTCGATCTTGGGGATGCGGATGTCGCCTGAGCGCACCTGGATGTACTCGCCGTATGTGGCCGTTTGGGTGATGGGGCCCTTGTCGTAGATCGTGACCTTGCGCTCGGTCTCCATGTCGTCGAACACGACCATGCGCTCGGAGCCAATCACCGTCATCTTGCGCATCTTATGCGGGTCGAGCCACGACAGGTGGAGGTGACCGGTCACTCCGGACGGAAACCGCACATGCCCGAACACGACGTCCTCGACGCCGGGCTGCAGGTACGAGGTCCCCCAGGCGGCGACCTCGTTGGGACGTTCCCCAGCCAGCCAGATCATGACCGAGATGTCGTGTGGGCCCAGGCTCCACAGGGCGTTCTCGTCTGGGCGGACGATGCCGAGGTTCTGGCGATTGCCGTACATGTAGAACGTCCGGTCGCCCAGCGCGCCCTCGTCGATCAGGTCCTTGACCTTCTGTAGGCCGGGGTGGTAGACGAGCAGGTGGTCGACCATCGCGACCAGCCCGCGTTCGGCAGCCAGCTCGGTGACCCGGCGGGCGTCGGCGACGGTCAGCGCCAGCGGCTTTTCGACGAACACGTGCTTGCCGGCTTCGAGCGCGCGGATCGCAAGCGCCCCATGTGTCGGCACCGACGTGGCGATGACGACGGCGTCCAGGGTATCGTCGCCCAGCAGGTCGTCAAGGTCGCGCGTGAACGTGCTGGCGGGGAAACCCGGTCGGTGGCGGTCCAGGATCGCCGCGTCCAGGTCGCAGCAGTACGCCAACTCGCAGTCGGCCAACCGGTCAAAGTTCCGTGCCAGGTTGGGACCCCAATAGTTGAGGCCGACGACGCCGAGGCGGACGCTCAGAGCTTCCACACTTTGCCGTCGACGGGGGGCACCACGTTGCGAAAGTCGACGACCAGCGGTGCCTCCCGGGCGACCATCTCCCAGTCGATGCCGGAGTGCGCTGTGACGACCGCGACGGCGTCCAGATCATGAAGGACCTCGGCCGTCAGCGGCACGCTTTGCAAACCGACCTTGGGCAGATGCGGGACGTGCGGGTCGTGGTAGGCGACTTGGGCGCCTTGGCCGGCCAGCAGGTCGATGATCTTGAGCGCCGGGCTTTCACGCATGTCGTTGACATCGGCCTTGTAGGCGACCCCGATGACCAGTACCCGGCTGCCGTTGAGCGGCTTGCGCCGACTGTTGAGCGCGCGGGAGACCTTGCCGACGCAGAACGCCGGCATCTGCGAGTTGATCTTTCCCGCCAACTCGATGAACTCGGTGTGGAACTCGAACTCGCGTGCCTTCCACGTCAGGTAGAACGGGTCGATCGGGATGCAGTGGCCGCCCAGGCCCGGGCCGGGCCGGAACGGCATGAACCCAAAAGGCTTGGTGGCGGCCGCGTCGATGACGTCCCACACGTCGATGTTCATGCGGTCGCACAGCATCGCCATCTCGTTGACCAGGGCGATGTTGACGCTGCGGAAGATGTTCTCGAGGAGCTTGGTCATCTCGGCGACCTCGGGCGTGTCCACCGCGACCAGGCTGTCGCAGGCCGCCCCATAGACCTCCATCGCGCGCCTGGTGCACTCGGGCGTGAGCCCGCCGACAACCTTGGGCGTGGTGCGGGTGGTCCAGTCCACGCGACCCGGGTCGACGCGCTCAGGCGAGAACGCCAGGTGGAAGTCCTTGCCGGCCACCAAACCGGAGCGCTCCAGCACCGGACCCAGCTCGTCACGGGTCGTGCCCGGGTAGGTCGTGCTCTCGAGTATCACCAGCTGGCCCGGCCGGAGGCGCTGCGCCAGGCTCTCAGCAGCGCCGAGCACCGCCGACAGATCCGGCTCACGGTGTTCGTCGAGCGGCGTGGGCAAGCAGATGATGACCGTCTCGACCCCCCGCATGGCATCCCACGAGGTCGTCGCTTGGACCAGGCCGTCGGCCACCAGCGGCCCGAGGCGGTCGGAGGCGATGTCGTCGATGTACGACTCGCCACGGTTCAACATGTCGACCTTCGATTGCACCGCGTCCAGCCCGAGCACGGCGACGCCGGCTTCGGCGAGCGTGGTGGCGAGGGGCAGTCCGACGTACCCCATCCCGATGATGCCGACTTGCGGTGCGCGGTCTGTCACAGGGACGGGAACTTGCTCAGAGTGCTCATCGGGGCGGTATCGTAGCCAAAATGGGCGAGACATTACTGGCGGGCCTGCCGCGGATCGCCCGAGTGGCCGAAGAAGTGCGGCTTCGTGGGTGGTTGGTGCTGGGGGTCGGGGGTGCCGTGGCGGCGTGGTGGACGATTCAGTGGCTGCTCGATCAGCCGCTGCAGCCGGGCCGCACGTGGCTGATCGCGTTCGTCGTGCTGGTGCTGGCGGCCGTCGCGGGATTGGTCAACGTGCCCCGCCGGGTTCGCGAAGGGTTGCGCGCACCCCGGTTCCCGACCTCGCGGGTGGTGTACGAGACGCGGGCTGACGGGCGTGACAGGCGCATCCGGTTGAGCGGTGGGGTGTTCTTGTCGGCGATCGTCATCTTGATGTTCGACCGGCTCGCGGGGTGGGAGGGGGTTACGGCCGGCGTGCTCATGGGGACTGCCGTCGGGGTGGGCGGTGCCGACCTGCTGGAGGCGCGGCGGTGGGAGCGGGCGGAGCGCGAGCGTGAAGCGGACCTGTTCGTCCGGATCGGACCGACCGCCTTGGTCGCAAGCTTCGGTGTGGCGGACATCTACGAGGTGCCCAATCCACCGGACGATGCGCGCGAGCGCCGTCGATGACGGGGGTGGCGCTCGGACGTTTCGACGTCATCGTGATCGGCTCCGGCAGCGGTGGGCGTGCGGTCGCCGGACGGCTGGCCGATGCCGGAATGGCTGTGGCGATGGTCGAGTCCGAGCTCGTGGGGGGCGAGTGCCCGTACTGGGCATGCATGCCGGCCAAGGCGTTGCTGCGGCCGGTCGAGGCGGTCGCCGCGGCCCGGCGCATCCCCGGGGTCGCGGCGCAAATCGAGAACTGGAACGAGGTCCTGGGCTTTCGTGATGACGTCACGTCCGGCCTGGACGATCACGGCAAGGTCGCCCGCTACACCGCGCGTGGGGTCACGATCATCCGCGGCTACGGCCGGCTTGCCGGCCCGGGGCGGGTCGATGTTGATGGGCGCGTGTATGCGACCCCGCGCGTGGTGATCGCCACCGGCAGCGTGACGGCGCCCCCGCCGATCGAAGGCCTGGAGGCGACGGGGTACTGGACCAACCGCGAGACGATGGCGCTCAACGAGGTCCCCGAACGCACCGCAGTGCTGGGCGGCGGGCCCGTGGGCATCGAGTTGGGGCAGATGCTGTCGCGCTACGGCAGTCGGGTATGCCTGATCCAGTCCGGCCCGCGGCTCTTGGACAGAGAGGAGCCCAGGGTAGGGGAGCTGCTCGGCCGTCTCCTGGGTGAGGAGGGCATCGAGGTGCGGGTTGGCGCGCAGGTCACGAGTGTGGCGCGTGCAGGTGCAGGGGTTCTTGTGCGCTTTGCCGACGGGGAGGATCTCCAGGTCTCGCGGCTCGTGGTGGCCACCGGACGCCGCCCACGGGTTTGGGATCTGGGTCTCGAAACGGTGGGCATCGACCCCGGCGACCGCGGCATTGACATCGATGAGCGCTGCAGGGCGTCGGCGGGCGTCTGGGCGGTCGGTGATGTCACCGGAGCGGGGCAGTTCACCCACGTCGCGGCGTACCAGGGGCGTATCGCGTGCGCCGACATCCTGGGCCAGGAGGCTCGCGCCGACTACCGCGCGGTGCCGCGGGTGGTCTTCTGCGATCCCGAGGTCGCCGCCGTCGGGCTCACGTCCGAACAGGCCGCCGATGCCGG
>JANMDV010000089.1:0-4060 GCA_031376485.1 Actinomycetota bacterium | reverse complement strand
CGACGACCGGATCGCGGTCGCGCGGGCAGCGAAGCGCGCGTCGTAGCGCTCCGCGTCCGTCGGTGTCACTTGGCTGTGTGTCTGGCGTGCGTGGTCGGTCGCCACGGGCGTCTCCTGGTGCAGCGGAATCGTCGAGTGTAGTGAAACACCCGAAATTTCAGCCGCAGTCAGCTCTTGAGGCCTGAAAACGAAAGAAAATTCAGCCGCAGTCAGCGTTTGAGCCGCCGCAGGTGGCTCATAGGCCGCCCAAGAGCCGTGCTGAATGCGACGTATGGTCGTCCCAAGAGCCGTGATGACTGCGGCGTGGAGGGTCCTGGTACCATCGTTCATTGTGGCTGTTCAGGATGCTCCGTCCGCTCGCCGCGGTCGATCCCGGGTTCTCGCCCTCCCAGACCTGCGTCGCACCAGTCCCGAGGACTGGGCACAGCTCGTGCGGTTCTGCGTGGTCGGCGCGTCGGGGTATCTGGTCAACCTCGCCGTCTTCTCGGTGTTGTTCGAAGGGATGGGTCTGCATTATCGGCTCGCCGCGGTGGGCGCATTCTGCGTGGCGTGGACGACGAACTTCGTGCTCAACAAGCATTGGACCTTTCGCCGTCACGGTCTGTCGACCCTTCAGCAAGGCACGAGAAATCTCGCCGTCAGTTTGATCGGCCTGGCGCTCAGTCTCGTGTTCCTGGAGATCCTGGTGCAGTTCGGCATGCCGGAGATCCCTGCGCAGGCCATTGCGATCGCCGCGGTTACGCCGGTGAGCTTCCTGATCAACCGGCGCTGGTCGTTCCGGTAGGGCCCGGCAAAATGACTGCTGCGCGCGATGGCGACGGTGTTGCGCCGCGAAACGGTGAGGTCGTTTCTGCACCACACTCGGCCTGACCCAAACTGGCACGCCATTTCCGTGTCACACCACTACCGTTGACGAGATGAGGCCGCCGGTCCGCCGCGTCGTGCTCCTGTTCGCCCTGCTGATAGCCGCAAGCGGGGGTGCATCCGCGGCGCCGCAGACGCCCGCGCAGGCACTGGGACCCGAGGCGTCACCTGCCGTCGGCACTGTGACGCCGCCGGCGAAGCCCCGCCAGGCCCTGACCTCGGCGCGGGCCGCGCAGATCGCGCGCACGTCCCAGCGACTCGACGCGTGGTTGGCCGACCATCCGATCGCGCGGACCACCAACGTGCGCGACCCCAAGACGAACCTGTGGACGGTCGCGTTCATCGACGCCGCCGAGAAGGTGCAGGCCGAGGTGCTTGTCGACGACGCGCTCGCCATCGTCACCGAAACCCGAACAGGCCCGCAGGTCGCGTGGCAGATGGCGCGCGGTTACCCGGGTGCCTTCGGCCGTTCCGTGACCGAACCGCAGATCTGGATACCGCTGCTGGCGCTCTTCCTGGTGCCGCTGCTTCGCTGGCGCAGGCTGGTGTCCTGGCACACGCTCGATCTGCTCGCACTCTGTGGGTTCAGCGTGTCGCTCGTCTGGTTCAATCGCGGCGAGATCTTTACGTCGGTGCCGCTCGCATACCCGCCGATGGTGTATCTGGCCGTGCGCCTGGCATGGATCGGGCTACGCGGCTCGCGGCCCGCCCGCGCCTCGGAACTCGACGGCGACCCTGCACCTGCACCGCGCCGGCCCCGGCTGGCGTCGTGGTGTCCCACCTGGCTCGTGATCAGCCTGATGCTCGTGGCCGTCGGCTTGCGGCTGGGCCTCAACGCATTCGACAGCAATGTCGTCGATGTCGGGTACGCGGGCGTGATCGGCGCCGACCGCATCGCGCATGGACAGACGCCGTACGGCACGTTCCCCGCCGATTGCAGTCAGTGCGACACCTACGGGCCGTGGACGTACTTGACATACGTTCCGTTTGAGCTGTCTCTGCCGTGGATCGGCAAATGGAACGATCTGCCGGCCGCCCACGGGGCCGCCGTGCTGTTTGACCTGGTTGCGCTGCTCGGCATGGTCGTGCTGGGTTGGCGGCTCGGCGGTCGGCGCCTGGGGGCGGGTCTGGGGCTCGCGTGGGCGGCATTTCCGTTCACCGCATATGCCCTCGAGAGCAACTCCAACGACACCCTGGTTGCGGCGTGCCTGGTCTGGGGGCTCGTTTTGGCCCACCGACCGGTGGCCAGGGGGCTCGCGATCGGCCTGGCCGTCATGAGCAAGTTCAGCCCGGCGCTCTTGCTGGCGCTGTGGGCGCGACATCCGTTCCCGCGCGCGGCCACCTCACGCCGCCGGCTCGGCGCGTACGTCGCCGGTGTCGCGATCGCAGTTCTCCTGACCGGCTGGGTGCTGGTGCTGGACGGCGGCGACGGACTGCACGCGTTTTGGTCGCGCACCCTGGGCTACCAGTTGGACCGTGCGTCGCCGTTCTCGATCTGGGGCCAGTACACATGGCTTCGCCCGGTGCAGATCGGGCTCAGCGTCGCGGTCGTGCTGTTCGCCATCTTCGTCGCCATACGGCCCCGGCGCCTGGACCTGCGCGCGTTCGCAGCCCTGTCCGGAGCGCTCCTGATCGGGATGCAGATGACGGTTACGCATTGGTTCTACCTATACATCCCGTGGTTCGCGCCGTTCGCGTTGGTCGCGCTGATCCCGGAATGGCCGGCGCTCCGACGCGTCGCCGTTGCCCCCGCCACCCAACCCGATCCCGACCCCGATCCCGAGCCGTTGACCGACGCGATCCCTGCCGGCGCGACCGCGTGACCCGACGGGCCCTGTCGGGGTCGTTGGTCGCGGCCGCGGTGATCGTATGGATCGTCGTCGCGAACCAGGACCTCTCCCCCCACCAGCGCCTGACCGACATACCGGTCTACGACGTCGCCGCCCGCCGCATCACCGGCGGCGCGGTGCCGTACCGCGACTTTGCATTCGAGTATCCGCCGTTGGCAGCTGCGCTGATCACCATCGCGCGGATCATTCCCCTGCAGTTCTCAACCGCGTTCTCGCTGCTGATGCTAGTGGCTTTGTGCGCGACCGCCCTCGGCGTCGTCGCCACCGCACGCACGTTGGGGATGAGCCGGCGACGTCAACTCGCAGCCGGAGGCGTCGTCGCGCTGCTGCCCCTACTCTTGGGCGACTTCGTGGCGACGCGGTTTGACCTGGCGGTCGCGGCGCTGTTGGCGTGGATGCTCTGGGCGGCCGCCGGCCTGCGCTGGCGCACGGCATGGGCGCTCCTGGCCGCTGCCGTCGCGCTCAAGTTGGCGCCGATCGTGCTGGTGCCGTTGCTCGTCATCTGGCACCGACGGCATCGCGGCGGACGGGTCGCGGCGGGCGCCGCAGGCCTGGCGGGGGCAGGGGTCATCGCAACGTTTCTTCCGTTCGTCGCACTGTCACCCGGCGGGGTGTGGCGCATGTTCGCCTATCACCTTGACCGTCCGCTGCAGATCGAGTCGCTGGGATCGGCGTACCTGCTTGGCCTGCACGCGCTCGCCGACATCCCGCTGCGGGTCGAGACGACGTTCGGCAGCCAGAACCTGATCGGCGACGGGCCCGTGGTCATCGCGGCGATCTCGACCGCGCTCGTGCCGATCGGCGTCATCGCCGCGTGCGTCACGGTGGCAGTGCTCCTGCGCCGAACGCCCGGCGTTGCAGGTGCGCGCCTGTTCGTCACCGGCGCCGCCGCGACCGTCGCCGTCGCGGTGACCGCAGGCAAAGTTCTGTCACCCCAGTTCCTTGTGTGGATCGTCCCGGCGGCCCTGTTGGTGAGCGGCCGCTACGGACGGCTCGCGTTCGCGACAACCGTCGGCGCACTCGTGGCGACCCAGCTCTACTTCCCCGTGCGCTACTGGGATCTGGTGGCGCTCGAGACTGGGCCGATCGCGCTGCTCGTCATCCGCAACACGCTGCTCATCGTACTCTTGGCGTGCGCCTGGCCGCGGTCGACACCAATGGATGTGGCCGGTGGCCGTCGCATACTCGGCCGCCTGGTGCAGGCTCTGCTCGGTCATCAGATGGTCGATCTGCTGACGACCACACGCATGATCGTGCATACGAACGGGAGCGTACTCGTCAAGGCGACAGCGCCGATCGACCCCGTCACCCAGGAGCTCGGCGTCGTGATCGCCCCCGCGCAAGGC
>JANMDV010000083.1:0-11715 GCA_031376485.1 Actinomycetota bacterium | reverse complement strand
CCCCAGGTCACCGCGCTCGTAGAGCTCCTTGACATAGAGGAACTCACGGCTGTAGATGACCGTCTCCATCATCATGTACATCAGGCCGCTGGCCGCCTGTGCGTCGACGATCCGCTTGCAGTCCTCGACGCTCGTGGCCATTGGGATCGTGCATCCGACGTGTTTGCCCGCCTCGAGGGCTCGGACCACATGGTCGGCGTGGTGCTGCAACGGCGTGTTGACGTGGACGACGTCGATCGCCGGGTCCGCCAGCATCGCCTCGTAGTCGTCGTACCGGTCGTCGATCCCGAACTGGTCGCCGATCGCGTCCAGGCTCGAACGGGTCCGCTGACAGATCGCGTACATGTTCGCATTGGGGTGGCGCTGGTAGATCGGAATGAACTCCGCGCCGAACTCAAGTCCGACGATGCCGATATTGAGCGTCGAGTTACGTGCCACCGTGAGACCTTCCCGTGGTTGTCGTTTCGCGGACGCGGTGCGTCGCATGGGTGTGGAGGCGCGGTGTCATGCCGCGCGCCCCTTCGATCCGTTCGCCGGCCCGGCCGACGCCAACGCAGCGTTGACCGCTTCGGGCGCGAGGATGTGCTCGATGGCCATCACGGCCGCGCCGTGGATGCCGGCGTCGTCACCGAGGACGCTCCGCGCGATACGCAGCTTGCGCGTCGCGAGCGGCAGCGAACGCTGGTAGACGACCTCGCGAACGCCGGCGAACAGATAGTCCTCGGCGGTCGCGATGTCGCCGCCGAAGACGATCGCGTCCGGGTTGAAGAAGTTGACGATGCCGGCGAGGACCTCGCCCAGCAGGCGCCCGGCTTGGCGGATGAGCTGGACCGCCTGCAACTCGCCTGAGCGGGCCAGACGAACGACGTCTCGCGCATCGCGCGTGTCGAAACCGAGCTCCCCCAGTTGACGCGCCATCGCGCCACCGCCTGCGACGGATTCCAGGCAACCCGGGTTGCCACACCGGCAGATGTCGTGATCGTGCCCCGGGATCTGGATGTGGCCGATGTCGCCCGCCGCGCCATCGGCGCCGCGATGGATCCGCCCGCCGGCGACGATACCGCAGCCGATCCCGGTCCCGACCTTGACGAAGAGGATGTGGTTGGCCCGATCGCGCCATTCCCGGTAGTACTCGCCGAGGGCCATGATGTTGACGTCGTTGTCGACGAGCACCGGGGCGTGGTAGCGGGGGGCCAGGTGATCGGGCACGGAGTAGTCGTGCCAGCCGGGCATGATCGGCGGGTTCTGTGCCCTGCCGGTCGAGAACTCGACAGGGCCGGGCAAGCCGACACCGATGGCCCGCACCTCGCCGGCATTGCGTCCGGCCTTGGCGAGAAGCTCGTCGAAGCGATCCGCGATCATGTCGAGCACAGCCGCCGGCCCCTCGACGATGTCGATGTCAGCGGAGGTGGCGGCCAGAATGACGCCGGAGAGGTCGGCGACGGCGACCCGGGTGTGCGTGGCGCCGGCGTCCGCGGCGAGCACCACACCACGCTCGTTGTTGAGGGAGAGCGTGCCGGGCGGCCGGCCGCCGGTGGAGGTGTCACCCTGTTCTTCGGTGACGAGGAACAAGGTCAGCAGGGCGTCCACGCGCTGGGTCACGGTGGAACGGGCCAGACCGGTCAACTGCACGAGCTCGGCGCGGGTGCGCGCCCGGCCATCGCGGATCAGCTGGAGGACATCACCCGCCGATCCCGATCTATCTCGTGACTCGCGTTCCGACATTTACCGCGTCTCCAAACCGAAGCCACGAGTCAACCAACACATGTGGCGCCGCTTTTATACCTTGCACGACGAAGTTTTGCAAGCTCATCGTCCAAAGTCCGAATCGATGCTCTCCATGACCCGCATCGGCCACGTCACACCCGCTCCCCTGCTCCCGATCTCGCCAGCCGGTCCACTCGCTCCGGCCGTGGGCGGCTCGGGTAGCGTCTGTCGGACGACAGGAGACGGGTGAGCGCTCAGGACCACTCCGGCCGCAAGGCCGATCACATTCGGATCGCGACCGAAGAAGACGTCGGGTTCGGCTCGCTGACCAACGGCCTGGACCGGTACCGGTTCGTCCACCAGGCGCTTCCCGAGATCGACCTGGACGCGGTCGACACCACGACGACGCTGTTGGGACGGCGACTCGCCGCCCCGATCCTGATCTCGTGCATGACCGGCGGGGTCGCCAAGGGCGGGCTGATCAACCGGATCCTGGCCGCCGCCGCGCAACACTCGGGTGTCGCCATGGGCGTGGGCTCCCAACGTGCCGCGCTTGACGACCCCGCGCTCAGGGAGACGTTCCAGATCCGCGAGTTGGCCCCCGACGTGCCCCTGCTTGCCAACCTGGGTGCGGCGCAGCTGGCCGGCCCCGACGGGCTCGACCGGTGCCTGGCCGTCGTCCGGATGATCCACGCCGATGCTCTGGTCATCCACGTCAACCCGCTGCAAGAGGCGCTCCAGCCCGAAGGGACGACGCGCTTCGCCGGGCTCGTCGACCGCATCGGTGAGGTCGCGGCCGCGATCGACGTGCCGATCATCATCAAGGAGGTCGGCTGGGGGATCGCCGAGAACATCGCCAGGCGCCTGGCCGAGGTCGGCGTCGCCGGCATCGACGTCGCGGGCGCCGGCGGCACCAACTGGGGCGAGGTCGAGCGCAGGCGGATGGATGACCCCGTAATGGTGCGCGTCGCCGGGGAATTCCGCGAATGGGGCATCCCTACAGCCGACGCCGTTGTGGGGTGCCGCCGAGGTTTTCCGGACGGCCTCGTCATCGCGTCGGGCGGCCTGCGAACGGGCCTCGACGCGGCCAAGTGCCTGGCGCTCGGCGCCGATGCCGTGGGGTTCGCGGCACCCCTCCTGAAGGCGGCAGTCGTCTCGCGCCGCGCCGTCGACGAGCGCTTAAGGGGTATCATCGAAGGTCTTCGGATCGCTATGTTCTGCATCGGCGCCGCCACCCTGACCGACCTGGCCGGGACCCCACACCTGGTTCGTGCAGTGGGCAACGCCGACACCTCGACGAACTGAGGACCGACGTGCCGAAACGCCCGATCGCGCTTGAGATGGGGATGGCGGCGTACCTGATCAAGAAGCGCCTGATCCAGCGCAGCGCCATGTTCCCGTTCACGCTTATGTTGGAGCCCCTGGAGCTGTGCAACCTGGCCTGTCACGGATGTGGGCGTATCCGTGAGTACGACGACGTGTTCCACCTGCGCCTGAGCGTCGAGGAATGCCTGCGCGTCGCCGAGGAGGCAGGCGCGCCCATCGTCAACATCCCAGGTGGCGAGCCGCTCATCCACAAGCAGATCGACGAGATCGTCAACGGCATCACCGCCCAGGGGCGCTTCGTCTACCTGTGTACCAACGGAATCCTGATGGACCGCGCGTTCGGCACGATTCCGCCCTCCAACCGGTTCGCGTTCGTCGTCCACATCGACGGGATGGAGGCGGTCCACGACCACGCGGTCGCCCGGGCCGGCGTCTTCGCGAAAGCCACCGCCAAGATGCGCGAGGCCATCGCCCTGGGCTACCGCGTCTGCACCAACACCACCATCTTTCGCGGGACACCGGCACAGGAGTACGTGGACCTGTTCAACTCTCTCAAAGACATGGGTGTGGAGGGCTGCATCACCTCCCCGGGCTTCGACTATGACTCCGTGAGCGAGGATCGCGAGCAGTTCCTGGCCCGTCGGGAAGCGCAGGCGCTGTACGCCGATGTCCATGACCTGTGCGCGGGGATGGACATACCCTTCTACAACAACCCCCTCTTCCACGAGTTTCTGCAGGGCAAACGCGAGTACCGATGCTCTGCGTGGTCCATGCCGACGTACACCGTCAAGGGGTGGCGCAGCCCGTGTTATCTCTTGGCCGACGCGCACGTGGGCAGCCTCAAGGAGCTCTACGAGGGCACCGACTGGGAGGCGTACGGCACCGATCGCGACCCCCGCTGCGCGAACTGCCTAATGCACTGCGGCTACGAGGCCACCACGATCCTGGAGGCGTTCAAAAGCCCCAGGGATCTGCTGACCCTCGCGCGCGGCTAGCGACGACTCAGTGGACCTCGTCGCAAATACGACCGCGTTTCCCGGCTGCAAACGGTCGCCAGGCATTGTCCTCGGTCCCACCGTTATGGCGACCGATAGCGGCGGGACACTGCGTCATCCCCTGGCTCCGCTTTCGCTCGGCAAACGTGCCCGTATTTGGAACGGGGACCACTAAGTTGGTCACCTCCGACGACCCCATCGTCGTCGTCTGCGCACTTGAGATCGAACGCCGCGCACTCGTCGGGCTTGAGCGGCCCGGGGTCGAGATTCACGTCAGCGGGATGGGTGCCGAGGCGGCCGCCGCCCTGGGGGAGCGACTGACTGAGCGCCCGTTGCGCGCGATGATCGCGACCGGGTTTTGCGGGGCGCTCGTCCCCCGCCTCGGGTCGGGGGACGTGGTGGTCGCAGACCGTGTCGTCCATGAGAACACGGGCGACGCGTTCCCAGCGGACGCGCTGATGCTGGCGGCCGCCGATGGTCGGCGCGGCACGCTGGTCAGCGCAACCGATGTCGCACGCACCCCCGCCGACCGTGCGGCACTGCACGGCCTGGTAGTGGATCTGGAGAGTGCCGCCCTGGCGCGTGCCGCACGTGACGCCGACGTGCCGTTCATCGCGATCCGCGCGGTCACCGACCGTTTCCGTGATCGCATACCCGACATCATCGGCGTGCTGGACCACCTCGGCCAACCGGACCGCAGCGCGCTCATTGCATTCGCGTTGAGACACCCCCGCGAGATCCCGCGACTTCTTCGCCTGGGCCGGTCCGCGCGGCGAGCGGGCGACGCCCTGACCGAAGCAGTGGGGACGCTCTTGACGAGGCTCGGAGTGTGAAGAGCGCGCTGGTGACCGGGGCGACCGGGTTCATCGGCCATCACGTCGCCTGCGACCTGCTCGACCATGGCTGGCGCGTGCGTGCGCTGGTACGCCCCGCCAGCATGGCCGACGGCAGGTGGCCCAGCGGATCCGAGCCGATTGCCGGTGACGTGACAGACGCCGAGGCAGTGACCGACGCGGCGGCGGGCTGCGACGCGATCTTTCATGTCGCCGCCCACTACTCGCTGGCACACCACAAGGCCGGCGACGTCGAGCGCACCAACGTCGCCGGCACCGCACACGTGATCGCCGCCGCCGTTGCACGGGGCGTGCGCCTGGTCCACACCTCGTCGGTCGCGACGATCGGCATTCCGGCCGATGGGACTCCGGGGGACGAGGACACGCCGCTCGATCCGACGATCGTCATCGGCGCATACAAGCGCTCCAAGCTGACCAGCGAGCGTCTGGTGCAACATGCGGTACGCGGCGGACTGTGGGCTGTGATCGTCAACCCGACGGCGCCCGTCGGACCCGGCGACTGGAAACCCACTCCGACGGGCCGCATCGTGCGTGACTTCCTGCGCGGACGCATGCGCGCGTACGTCGACACCGGCCTCAACATGGTGGACGTTCGCGATGTCGCCGCCGGACATCGCCTCGCGCTTGAGCGCGGCCGGCCGGGGCGCCGCTACATCCTGGGAAACCGCGACATGACGCTCAAGGAGATCTTTCACATGCTGAGCAAGATCAGCGGAGTCCCCGAGCCCACCCGGCGCATCCCGCACACCATCGCGATCGGGCTCGCCGCCATGTCCGAAGTGGTCGAGGGGCAGATCTTGCGCCGCGAGCCGTTCGCGCCGCTCGACGGAGCGTTGATGGCCCGCAAGCGGATGTTCTTCTCGTCACACCGCGCGATCGATGAGCTTGGGTTGCCGCAATCGAACGTCACCGACGCATTGCGTGACGCCGTCGACTGGTGGAGGAGCCCAGGTGCCGGGATCAGGGGCGTTCCCGTCGAGGCGTCCCGGTGACGACGACCACCTCGGAGCTCGGCATCGCCGCAGCCGAGGCGATGGAGCGCGGCCGCCGTCACCTGCTCGGTCTGCAACGCCCTGACGGCGAGTGGTGGGCCGAACTCGAATCGAACGCCACGATGACCGCCGAGCATCTGTTCCTACTGTGCCTCTTCGACCGGGCCGACGACGCGACCAAGGCCAAGGTCGCCACCGAACTCTTGGAGACCCAACGCGAAGACGGCAGCTGGCCGGTCTGGTTCGGCGGTCCGCCGGACCTGTCGGTCGCAGTCGAGGCGTACTACGCGCTGCGACTGTGCGGGATCCCGGCCGATGACCCACGCATGCGTCGCACCCGCGATCTGGTGCGCGCGATGGGCGGTGCCAACCGTGCGCGGTTCTTCACGCGCCTGTGGCTCGCGGTACTGGGCCGGCACCCGTGGGATGCGCTGCCCTACCTGCCGCCCGAGATGATTTTTCTGCCACCGCGTGCGCCGCTGTCTGTCTACCGGTTCGCCTGCTGGGCGCGTCAGACGTTTGTGGCGCTGATGGTGGTGCTGTCCAAGCATCCGACGTACCCGCAGCCCGTGGGGCTGGACGAGCTGTACCTGGAGACGCCGGGATCCGTACCCGGCCCACCACCCCGCACGCCCGGACCCTGGACGCGGGTCTTCAATGCCGCGCTGCCGCTCGCACGAGCCTGGGGCCGCCGCGGACCGCGCCGCGTGACGGACGCCGCCTACCGGCGCATCGCGGCGTGGATCCTGGAGCGCCAGGAAGCCGACGGCTCGTGGGGTGGGATCCAACCGCCGTGGGTGTACTCGCTGATCGCGCTCCATGCGTTGGGCTATCCGCTCGATCATCCCGCCGTGCAGCGTGGCCTCGACGGGCTCGACAGCTTCGTCATCGACGACGGGCGGCGTCTGAGGATGCAGGGCTGCGTCTCGCCGGTGTGGGACACGTGCCTGGCGACCGTCGCCCTCGCCGACACCGGACTGCGCCGGGATGACCCGGCCATCGCGCGGGCGATCGACTGGATGCGGGACAAGGAGATCACCCGCTACGGGGACTGGCACGCGATCCCACGCCGCGGACGGCCCGGGGGGTGGTCGTTCGAGATCGCCAACGAATGGTATCCGGACACCGACGACACCGCAGAGGTCATTCTGGCGATGCTCAAGGCCGGGGTGCCCGCGGGCGACGGCGCAATCACGCGCGGCGTGGACTGGTTGCTGGCGATGCAAAGCACGAACGGCGGGTGGGGATCGTTCGACGTCGACAACGACCGGCGGATCGTGACGCAACTTCCCGTGTGTGACTTCGGTGAGGTCATCGACTGGCCTACCGAGGACGTCACTGCCCACATCCTCGAGGCCCTCGCCGTCGCGGGGCTCTCGCGCGACCATCCGGCGATCCGCCGCGGTGTCCGCTACCTGCGTGCCGAACAGCGTCCCGACGGGTCCTGGTGGGGCCGGTGGGGCGTCAACCACATCTACGGCACCGGGGCAGTCCTGCCGGCACTCGTGGCGGTCGGCGAAGACATCACCGCGCCGCACATCCGCCGCGCCGTCGACTGGCTCGCCACCCATCAGAACCCCGACGGCGGCTGGGGTGAGCGCATCGACAGCTACTGGGACCCGGCCTGGGTCGGACGCGGCGACTCCACCGCCTCGCAGACGGCATGGGCGCTTCTGGGGCTCCTGGCGGTCGATCCCAACCACGCCGCTGTCGCCAGTGGGATACGGTGGCTCGTGGAGCACCAGACACCTGACGGCGAATGGCGCGAGGATGCGTTCACGGCCACCGGGTTTCCAGGGGACTTCATGATCAAATACCACTACTACCGCCTGTACTTCCCGCTCGCCGCGCTGGGGCGGTTCGTCGCGTGACCACGACCCTGGCCGACGCCCGCCGCGCCGCGCGCGATATCACCCGCGGCCACGACGAGAACTTCCCCGTCGCGTTCGTGTTGCTCCCGCGCGACCTGCGCGCCGACATGCATGCGATCTACGCATTCTGTCGCGCGATCGACGATGCCGGCGACGAAGCCCCTGGCGACCGGCTCGTCGTGCTTGACGCCTTCGAACGCGACCTGCACCGCTGCTGGGAGGGCACGCCTCAGGACCGGCGACTGCAGGCGCTGGCGGTCACTGTGCGCCGCCATGCCATGGACCCGGACCCATTCCTGCGGCTGGTCGAGGCCAACCGGATGGACCAGCGCATCCGCCGCTGGGCGACGTTCGCCGAGCTCACCGAGTACTGCCACCACTCCGCGACTCCGGTCGGCCAGATGGTGCTGGCAGTGCTCGGCCACCGTGACGCGGGGCGCGTCGCGCTCGCCGATCACACCTGCGTCGGTCTGCAGCTCGTCAACTTCTGGCAGGACATCCACCGTGACCTGGTCGACAACGACCGCATCTATCTGCCGGCCGAGGACATGGAGCGGTTTGGCGTCACCGATGCCGACATCGCCCAGCCCAGGGCCAACGATGCAACGCGCGCGCTGATCGCGTTCCAGGTCGCCCGTGCGCGTGCCGAGCTGGTCGCGGGCGCGCCGCTCGCGCGCACCGTGACGTGGCGGGCCCGCCCTGACCTGCGCATGTTCACCGCTGGGGGGCTCGCCTTGTGCGATGCGATCGCGCGGCAGGGCTACGACACCTTGGCCAACCGACCGGCGCCCGGCAAACTCGGACGCGCGCAGATCGCGATCGATGTCCTGGCGGGGATGCTCCGGAGGTCGCGGTGACCGTCGACGCTGCCTACGAGCGCTGCCGCACCATCACACGCGCGGCCGCACGCAACTTCTACTACGGCTTCGTCTTGCTGCCGAACCCGCGGCGGGCGGGGATCTATGCGGCGTACGCCTTCAGCCGTCGCGCCGACGACGCAGTCGACGACGAGGGACCGCTCACCGCAAAGTTGACCGCGGTGGCGGAGCTGCGGCGTGAGCTCGACGCGGTCTACGCGGGTGCCCCGCCGCAGGGTGACGAGGTGCTGGTCGCGCTCGCAGACACTGTGGAACGGTTCGCGGTCCCGCGGGTGCACTTCGACCGTCTGATCGACGGCGTTGCCATGGACCTGAGCACCAACCGGTACGCGAGCTTCGACGACCTCAAGCGCTACTGTGACCGCGTGGCCGGCGCGGTCGGCTTGGTGAGCCTGCATATCTTCGGGTTCGCCGACCCCGCGGCGCCTGGACACGCAGCCGACTTGGGTGTCGGCATGCAGATCGTCAACATCATGCGCGACGTCGCCGAGGACGCCGAGCGTGACCGCATCTACCTGCCGCAGGACGAGATGGCCGACCACGGCGTCACAGACGCGGACATCCACGCAGGGGTGACGACGCCACAACTTCGGTCCCTGCTGCATGCTCAAGGTGATCGGGCCCGGCGGTACTTCGCAAGTGGGGAGGCGTTGTTGCCGCTCCTGGACCGCCGTGCGCGGGCGTGCGTCGCGATGCTGGGCGGACTCTACGAGGCCATCCTGGACGAGATCGAGGCGCGCGACTACGACGTGCTGAGCGAGCGCGTCGCACTGTCGACCGCGCGCAAGCTCGCGTTGATGGGCCACAAATCCCTGACGACCCTGACGCCCGGATGAATCGACGCCGCGTGGTGGTGTGCGGTGGGGGTCTCGCAGGGCTGGCCGCGGCATGCGAGGCGTCGCTTCTGGGCGCAGAAGTGACGCTGGTCGAACGCCGCCCGTTTCTGGGCGGCAAGGCATACAGCTTTACCGACGACGACACCGGCGCCGAGGTCGACAACGGCCAGCATGTGTTCCTGGGGTGTTGCACCGCGTACATTGCGTTCTTGCGCCTGATCGGGGCGTACCCGGACACGACGCTGCAGCCGGCGCTCGATGTGCCGGTGCGCGACCGCGCAGGGCGGGCGGGAGCGCTGCGCGCCTCGCGTCTGCCGGCGCCGCTTCATCTGTCAGCGACGTTCCTGACCTACCCGCTGCTGTCGCGCGTCGAGAAGGCGCACGCGATGCGGGCACTCGCCGCGTTGGGAGTCATGCGCGACCACCAGCGCGACGCGCTGGACGACGTGACGTTCGCCCAGTGGCTCATCGCGCACGGCCAGTCCCCCGGCGCGATCGAGCGCTTTTGGGACCTCATCGTTCTGCCGACGTGCAACGACCGAAGCGACCGGGTCTCGGCTGCACTCGCCGCGTTTGTGTTCCAAGAGGGCTTCTTGCGCACCAGAACGGGCTCGGCGATCGGGTGGTCGCGGGTGGGACTCACGCGGCTGGTCGACCCTCCGGCGCGGCGGTTCTTGGAAGCCCGTGGAGTCACGATCGCCACCGGGCGACAGGTGATGTCGGTTGGCGACGGACATGTCGAGCTGACCGACGGCGAACGCCTGCCGGCGGACGCGGTCGTACTTGCCCTGCCTCCAGACCGGGCCCGCGCAGCCTGCCCGGAGGCCCTGCCCCATGATCCGGCGCTGGGGTCGTCTCCGATCGTCAACGTCCACGTCTGGTACGACCGCCCCGTGATGGACGGGATGTTCACCGCGGTCGTCGACAGCCCCGCGCAGTGGGTGTTCAACCGCACCGCCATGGCAAACCTGGATGGACACGGGCAGCACGTGGCCGTCTCAATCAGTGGAGCGCGGAACGAGGTCGAACTGACGAAGCGGGCGCTGATCGATCAGATCACCGAGGAACTCGTCCACCTGTTCCCAGCCGCACGGCACGCTGAGGTGGAGCGCACCGTCTGCGTCAAAGAGCGCGACGCAACGTTTGCCGCCGCCCCGGGTCAGGCACCTCATCGCCCGGGGACGCGCACCCCGGTCGACGGTGTCGTCCTCGCAGGCTCGTGGACCGACACCGGTTGGCCCGCCACCATGGAGGGCGCTGTACGAAGCGGAGTAGTGGCAGCACGGGCGGCGATGTCAGCCCCGGCAAACGGCCGGTAGCAGAACCGCACCGCTCCCCCTCGGTCCGACGGTTCGCGGAGGAAACCGAAGTCGCCGGCTCTTCCGAACGTTCGCGCGGCGGAATACCGGGCGGGTGACGGCAACGGTGACGCGCGGTCATGGGCGAGAATCGCCTCGACCTTCAACGAGAGATCCGGGTCATCCTCGATCAGCCTTCGTACGGCGACCTCGCGACGGCCGGCACCTCGCGCCGTTTGACGCCGGCTGCCGACACCTGTTGGCGAGAAGGTCGTGTGATCGACCGACGTGCCGCCTCGACACCGGAACGGACTGCGCAGCCGGCCAGGTGGTCGTTGACGAGGCCCATCGCCTGCATCAGCGCATAGGCCGTGGTGGGACCGACGAAGCGAAACCCTCGGCGGCGGAGTTCTTTGGACAATGCGATCGACTCCGGCGTCGTCGCAGGCACCTCTGCCATCGCTTTGGGCGCACGACGGCGACCGCGTGGCTCGAACGACCAGACGAGCGTCGCGATAGAGCCCAGGTCCTGTTGCACCGCGATCGCCGCCGACGCGTTGCCGATAGCCGCCTCGATCTTGCCCCGATGGCGGATGATCGACGCGTCGCCGACCAGCCGCTCGACGTCTTCCTGGCCGAACCGCGCGACCTCGGCGATGCGAAAGCCTGCGAACCCACGACGGAACGCATCGCGCTTGCGAAGGATCGTGAGCCACGACAGCCCCGACTGGAATCCCTCCAGGCAGAGCTTCTCGAAGAGCCGGTCATCGTCGACGACCGGCCTGCCCCACTCCTCATCGTGGTAGGTCACGTACTCCGGCGACGAGGTGCCCCACCCGCATCGAAGGACGCCGTCGGCGCCCCGGAAAAGATCGTTCACCGCGGCCAGAATGCCACACGAACGCGCCGCCCGGAGGCCGCGGCACGGCGTGTACGGAAGGGTCGTTTCGCACCCCGC
>JANMDV010000028.1:0-60119 GCA_031376485.1 Actinomycetota bacterium | reverse complement strand
CATCGACCCGGCGATGGTGACGCGCTCGGCGCTGCAGAACGCAGCGTCGATCGCCAAGAACATCATCACCACAGAGTGCGTCGTGGTCGACAAGCCCGGCGACGACTCGATGGGCGGCATGGGCGGGATGCCCGGCGGCGGAATGCCCGGCGGCGGAATGATGTAAGGCGGCACACGCCGATAGGCAGTACCCGAGGGGGGCCCAAAAGGCCCCCCTCGTCATTCGGCCGGGCATCGGCGGTGCAGATCCGCCCGAACATGGTCGCCCGGGACAGCGCTGGAATCAGGTCGCCTGGCGCTGACGCTTGCTACCGTCGCGGGCCGTGGAGCTTCGGATCGCCACATGCCGTCCTCTGCCCGAGCCCGACCCGGACGAGGATCTGTTGCTGGACGCCCTCGCGCGCGCCGGGGTCCCGGCGCGGATGGCGGCGTGGCATGACCCGTCGGAGGATTGGGATGCACCCGTTCCCACCGTCATCCGCTCGACCTGGGACTACATCCACGATGTCGATGCGTTTCTCGCCTGGGTCGGGCGAGCTGCCGCCGCGGCACCCCTGTGGAACGGGGCGGACGTCATCGCTGCCAACGTCCACAAGGGATACCTGCTGAGGTTGGCGCAGGCGGGTTTGCCCGTCGCGCCCACCGTTCTGATCGAACGCAGTCAACCGGGGGAGCTCACCGCGATCTGCGCACAGCGAGGGTGGGGTGACGTCGTCGTCAAGCCCGCGATCGGCGCCAGTTCGTTCGCGACCTGTCGCTTCGGCTCGGTCGACCTGGCCGAGGGGCAGCGGCACCTGGAGTCGGTCCTGGAGCGCACCGACGCGCTCGTCCAGCCGTACCTGCGGTCGGTCGACGGAACCGGTGAGCGCGCGCTCGTCTGGATCGACGGCTCGTTCACCCATGCCGTCCGCAAGACCCCGCGCTTTCGCGACGGCGATGAGCAGGTGTCCGAGGCGCTTGCGCTCGCAGACGATGAACTCGACCTGGGCACGCGGGTTCTCGCTGCGATCGACGCGACCCTCCTGTATGCCCGTGTCGACGTCGCGCGCGACGATGACGGGGCACTCCTGGTGATGGAGCTCGAACTCATCGAGCCCTCGCTCTTCTTGCTGCAACACCGGCCTGCGCTCAAACGCCTCGTGGCCGGACTCGTGCGACGTCTCGCGCCCTGAACAGCGCTGTGGTGCTCATCATCCGCACCCCCAGGTGCTCGTCATAACGTCCACGATCCAAGGCCGGCATCATCGATCCGGTGATGGTGACGCGCTCGGCGTTGGAGAACGCGACGGCGAGCGCGAAGAACATCATCACCACCGAGTGCGTTGTCGTCGACAAGGTCGGGGACGACGCGATGGGCGGCATGGGGGCAAGATTTGGCGGTGGGAGGCCTGGCGGCGCAATGACGCAGGTCGGCATGCCGAGACGCAGGATCCGACGGGGGCCAAAGTGGCCCCCGTCGCCATTTCTCGGACCGTCTCGCGGCCCGGACGTGATTTGCTACGAAGCGGCCGGACGAACGTTCTGGTTGACGCTGAAGAGGTTCGTAGGGTCGTACTCCGCCTTCGCCCGCGCGAGACGGTCGTAGTTGCCGCGGTAGGTTGCCTTCACCCGGGCCTGCCCCTCATTCATCATGAAATTGACGTAGGCGCCACCGGCCGAGTATGGGTGCAGCGCCTCCCAGTACCCAACCGCCCAGTCGCGCAGCGCCGGCGCGCTCGCCGCATCGCCGTCGACGCCGACCATCACCTGCGCCCAGCGGGTGTCCCGGTACGCCCACGGGGTCTCGTCCGGGCCGACGTCGTGCGCAGCGCCGTCGATCGGGTAGATGTGGGAGCCCGACTTCCACGTCGGCATCTTCGCGTTCCATTCGGCGTTGCGTGCGATCGCCTCGTCGGGGATCTCGTTGACGAAGTCGGCGCGCCAGTACCACTGATCGCCCGGCCCGTAGAGGCCGTCGAATGCGCTGTTGAGCGCGGGCAGGGGCATGCGTCCGACGCCGTGCATGAGCGGCGTCCCCACGGCGAGCATCGGCGCCATTGCGCGTTCGGCCTCCTCGTCCGAGCCGACGATGCACCAGACGATCCCGCAGACCAGGCGCATGTGGATCTCCTCGGGAAACGGCGGTGCGGGAGGGACGGTGTGAAAGCAGAAGAAGCCGGTCGCGTTGCGCGGCAGTGTGGGCAGGAACTCGCGGTAGGCGGCGAGCACCTCGGCCGTCTGCTCGATCGGCCAGAACGTCGGGCCGCCGACGACGTCGGACACCGGATGCGCCCGGAACGTGAACTCGGTGACCACGCCGAAGTTGCCGCCGCCGCCGCGAAGAGCCCAGAACAGATCCTCGTTCTCGCCTGCGCTCGCCCGGACATGCTGGCCGTCGGCGAGGACGACCTGTGCGCCCAGCAAGTTGTCGATGGTCAGCCCGTATCCGCGTGTGAGGTGTCCGAGGCCGCCCCCGAGTGTGAGCCCGCCGACGCCGGTGCTGGCGATGATGCCGCAGGGGACCGCGAGCCCGTACTCGTGCGTGGCGGCGTCGACCTCGCCCCAGGTGCACCCGCCGCCGACGCGGACTGTGCGACGGTCGGAATCGACTGACACCGAGCGCATCAGTGAGAGGTCGACGACGATCCCGTCGTCGACGCTGCCCAGGCCGCCGCCGTTGTGGCCGCCTCCTCGCACGGCGAGGGGCAGGTCGTGCTTCCGCGCGAACGCGATCGCGTGCGCGACGTCCTGCGGACGTGAGCACCGCGCGATCACTGCCGGGCGCTTGTCGATCATCGCGTTGAACAGCGACCGCGCCTCGTCATAGCCGGGGTCCGGGGGCGCGATCAGCTGACCCTCGAACGCCGTGCCGAACTCGCGCCGAGCGGCTTGGGCGGGTGTGATCGTCGTGCTCATCTCGTGCCTCCTCCAGGGCCGCGGGTCGTGATTCGACCCGACGAGGCCGAATGTACGACGAGCGTTCAGAGTGTGCATGACCACACTTGATCGAATTGACGCACGGATCCCGGCGAAGACGGATAATCAACATTGACTATGCCGTCATGACCCGACTCCCCGGATTCCTGCGTGTCAGCCCGTCCTTCGCGTTCGTCGGTCGCGTCCGCGAACTCGGCGTGCTGCGGGCGCAGCTTCCGCTGGACGCCGATCAAGGACGCCGGGTCGCGCTGATCGCGGGCGAGCCCGGCTCCGGCAAGAGCCGGCTGGTGCGCGAGCTTGCCCGTGAGTTGACCCAGGAGGCTGCGGAGGTGCTCTACGGGAGCTGCGACCCCGCCATCCGCAGGCCGTACCAGCCGTTCGTCGAGATCCTCGGCGATCTCATCCGACTCACTCCCACCGCCGACCTCACGGAGCTGCTTCCGGCGACCATGGTGGAGCTGGTTCGACTGCTTCCCGACCTCGCCCCCTCGGCGGGTGCGGCCGCGGTGGCCCCGTCCGCCGACCCGGACAGCGACCGCCACCGGCTCCACGTCGCGATCGCCGACCTCCTCGCCGCGGCGGCGCGCCGGGCGCCCCTGATGCTCGTGATCGAGGACATACATTGGGCGGATCTCCCGACGCTCCTGGTGGTGCGGCATCTCATGCGCGGCGGCGGCGACATCCGCATGCTCCTGGTACTCACGTACCGGGATGGCGAGGGGGACACCGGCGCGTTGTCGGACACGCTCGTCGACGCGGGGCGGACCGAGGGCGTCGGGCGGATGCGCCTGGGCGGTCTGAGCGGCGAGGAAATCGCGGAGTTCGTACGCAGGGCCACGGACCTCGAGCCCGCAGACGACCTCGTCGCGGCACTTGGCGAGCTCACCGACGGTAACGCGTTCCTCCTCACGGAGCTCTGGCGCGAGCTGGTCGATACCGGTGCGGTCGACGACAGTGACGGGATTCTGCGGCTCACACGTCCCACCGCGGCGGTCGGCACGCCCGACGGCGTGCGCGCGGTCGTCGGGCAGCGCCTGGCGCGGCTTGCCCCGGCCACCACCGCCATGCTTGAGGTCGCGGCGATCGCGGGCGCGGTGTTCGGGTTGGGCATGCTGCGGCAGGCGGCCGGCCTCGAGGAGGGCGTGTTGCTCGACGCCGTCGACGAGGCAGAGCGCAGCGGCCTCGTGGTCGCGGCGCCGTCGCGGGGTCTCGCGTATCGCTTCTCGCACGAGCTCGTACGCCGCTCGGTGATCGACCGCCTCCCGTCGCTTCGCCTCGCCGAAATCCACCTTCACGTGGCCGAGGCACTGGAACGAGATCACCGGGTTGAGGGGGGAGGCGACCGCCTCGCCGCGCTCGCCCACCACTTTGCCGCCGCCGCGCCGATCGGGGGAACGCAACGCGCGATCGGATACAACCTGGAGGCAGCGCGCGCGGCGACGGCGAAGCTCGCCTTCGACGAGGCGACGGAGCGGCTGCGGACGGCGTTGGACCTCGACATCCCAGACCCCGGGGAGCGCGCGGACGCGTACCTCGAGCTGGGCGACGTGAGCCACCTCGCCGGTCGCTCGGTCGACTCCCTCCAGGCGTTCGATCGGACAGCCGAGCTCGCCCGTTCCCTCGGCGACGCCGAGCTGCTCGCCCGTGCGGCGATCGGGTTCGAGGAGGCGTGCTGGCGGCCCTCAATCCACGACGCCGGCGCCGTGGAGCTGCTCGAGGAGGCTGCGATCGCGCTCGGGGAGGAGGACTCCGAGCTGCGTACGCGCCTGCTCCGGGGGCTGGCAAGGGCGCTCGTCTTCCGCGGTGAGTCGGCGCGCGCGGCGAGTGCGCGCGACGAGGCGATCGCGGTCGCCCGCCGTCGCGGCGACCGCCGAGGCCTCGCCTCGACGCTCGCGACCTCGTACTGGTCGCGCGGCGTCAGCTCCATGGAGGAGGTCCACGCGATGCTCACGGAGGCGCTTCAGATCGCGGACGAGCTCGGCGATGCAGCTATCCGTGCCGAGGCCTCTTCGTGGCTGGTTCCGACGTCCGTGTCGCTTTGCGACCACGATGCGGCACGGGTCGCGCTCCGCGCCGCGTTCGATGCTGCTCGCAGGCGCAGCGAGCCCTTCAAGCTGCACGTCGCGGAACATTCCGCATCGGCACTCGCGCTGTGCGACGGCGACCTGGTCGAAGCGGAGGCCGCCGCGGTGCGCTCCGAGGAGTGGGGCCGGCTTCTGACCGGACGCGACGCTTCCGGGGTGCATGGCATCCAAATGTTCAGCATCCGTCGGGAGCAGGGGCGCCTCGACGAGCTCGCGCCCGTGATCCGGCTCCTCGCCGCCAAGGACGGCGGGCAATGGGGGCCGGGGCTCGTCGCGGTCATGGCGGATCAGGGGATGGTGGACGAGGCCCGGCGTTTGCTCCGACGCCTGGTCCTCGACGACCTCGACACCCTGCGAAAGTCGCTGTGGCTCGTGGCGCTCACATACCTGACGGACGGCTGTGCCGAGATGGGTGACGCCGACGTGGCGGAGCGTCTCTATCCAGAACTGGCTCCACACCGGGGATCGAGCGTAATGGTGGGACACCTCGTCGCGTGTTACGGATCCGCGGATCGATACCTCGGCATGCTCGCCACCGTGCTCGGCGAGTGGGATCTCGCCGAGGGGCATTTCGACGACGCGCTCGCCCTCAACCGACGTCTTGGAGCGCGGACATGGCAGGCCCACACCCTCTACCAGCACGCGAGGATGGTTCGCGCGCGTGGGCACAAGGGTGACAGGACTCGTGCAGATGGCCTGCTGGAGGAAGCGCTCGGGCTCGCGCACGCGATCGGGATGAGAGGCCTCGCGGCCCGCGTGCATGCTCTGAGCTCGCCGACCGGGCGGCCCACTGGCCTTCCCGACGGGCTCACTCAGCGGGAGGCGGAGATTCTCCGCCTCGTCGGCAACGGCCTCTCCAACAGGGACATCGGGCGTGTGTTGTTCATCAGCGAGCACACGACCGCCAATCACGTCCGAAGCATTCTGCGAAAGACGGGTTCCGCGAACCGCACCGAGGCGGCGGCGTACGCCCACAGACGGGGCCTGGTCGAGCCCTGAGATCCGCGATAGGGTCTCGGGGATGCCCCTGTACCTGATCGAGAGGACATTCGCCGAGCAGCTGGAGCTCTCGGGCGACGATGTCCGGTTGATCGAGGAGGCCAACGAGGGCGCCGGCGTCAACTGGCTGTTCTCGTTCCTCTCAGCCGACCGCCGCCACTCGTACTGTCTCTACGAGGCTCCGTCGCCCGACGCCATCATGGACGCCGCCCGGCGTGCGAACGTGCCGGTGGACACCATCGTCGAGGTCAGCCGCCAGGTCCCAGCCGAGCTCACGGCTGCGGCCGGGTAATGACACAGGCCCTTACGCCTCTGGCCGGCGGTGGCAGCCAGGCGTCACGTACGTTTTGACACCACCCGCACGCAGCTGACTGCTCCCAATGTGGTGCGCTCGTCCAGCACCCACAGGTACTCGTCACGAGTACCCAGGGCCCGTTGAGCGGCAAGAGACTTTGGAGGGCGCCATGGGCATTCTGGGAGACGAGTTTCGCGGCCGCTGGTCCGCAATCGGGAGGAGCCGGCAGCGCGTGTTCCGCGCGATCGCCGTCGACGGCTCGCCGCTTGCCCAGGCGGCCCAGGCGGCGTTCGGCGTCACCAAGGGCAGTGTGAAGGGAGCAGTCCAGGACCTGCACGAACGGGGCGAGATCGAGCAGGCCGGCTACGGCATCCTCGATCCACTGCTCGGGCGTCGGCTATGCGAGAAGCTGGGTGGGCCGTCGGGTGAGGTGACGTGACCGCAACTGCGGTCGGGGCGCTCGCAATCATCCTGCTCGGCTGGCTCGCCCGCCGGCTCGGTGTGCTTCGGGCCGCGGCCGGCCCCATGCTCATGCAGGTGGTCATCTACCTGGCGTTGCCGGCGCTCGTGCTGCAGATCATGGTCACGAGCGACCTGCAGCCGGCATTGGTGCTTGTGCCGCTGGTCGGCTTCGCGGTCCACGGCGTGCTCGTCGCCGTCGCCCTCGGCGCGGCGCGGCTGTGGAAGCTCGACCGCCCCTCCACTGGGGCGTTGATCGTGGCGAGCGCGGTCGGCAACACCGGGTTCTTCGGGGTGCCACTCATCGCCGCCTCGGGAGCCAACTTGTCAGTCGCAGCGGCCGTGATGTTCGACACGTTCTGCACCGGGATCCTCACTTGGACGAGCACGGTGTGGATCAGCGGCCGATTCGGTCAGGTCTCCGCCGAGAGTGCCCCCGTGGCGAGCATGTGGCGCAACCTGCTGCTGCCTCCGACGTGGGCGATGGCGCTCGGGTTGGGGCTCAACCTGGGAGGGGTCCACAGCCTGCCCCAGGTGATCGACCGGCCGCTCACCATCCTGGGCGCCGCCGTCTTGCCCCTGGTCCTGATCTATGCCGGGCTGGTGATCGAGTGGGACGGCATCCGCCGCGCGTGGCGGCAGGTCGGTGCCGTCGCGGTGATCCGTCTCGGGATCAGCCCGCTCGTGTGCCTCGGGTTTGCGCTGGCGATCGGCCTGGACGGTGATGTGCTTCGCACGGTCGTGCTGATGGCAGCCATGCCAACCGCCATGATGTCGCTTGTGATCGGCGGATGGTTCAAACTCAAGACCGACGTGATCGCGGGTGCGGTCGTTGCGACGACCCTGCTCGCGACGCTCGTGCTCCCCCTGATCAGGGCACTCCTGTGAGTACCAGCCGCCACCGGCGTTTGAGCGACCGCTTGATCCTAATTCTCGGGTCGGTCGCGAATAGGCCGCCCAAGTGCCGTGTCGGGGGCGGCGAATGATGAGCTTCGGCGACAGGCTGGCCGCGGGGGTCGCGGCACGGGAGTCACAAATCGTGCTGGGTCTCGACCCGGACCCCGCTCAGGTGCCCGGTGGCGCGACGGGGGCGGAACGGTTCTGCCTGGATGTCATCGCCGCGGCTGCGGAGCAGTGCGTGGCCGCCAAACCCCAACTCGCGTGCTTCGAACGGTTCGGTGTCGACGGGTGGCGTGCGTTCGAGGTTGTGGCGGCGGCGGCACGCGACGCAGGGCTGCTGGTCATCGCCGATGCCAAGCGTGGCGACATCGACGCCACCGCCCGCGCCTACGCCCAGGCGTTCCTTCGCGACCCGATCGACGCTCTGACGGTCAACCCGATGCTTGGCGGCGACGCGGTCGAGCCGTTCCGAACGGCGGCAGAGCAGTCCGGGCGTGGATTGTTCGTCCTGGTGCGCACATCCAACCCCGGCGCCGCCGACCTGCAAGATCTGCCACTGGCGGACGGCGGATTGTGGCACGAGGCGGTCGCCCGTCTGGTGGCCCGGTGGGGCGCGACAAGCCTCGGAGCGGCCGGGCTTTCGTCGATCGGAGCGGTGGTCGGCGCAACCGTTCCCCAGCGCCTCGTGGTACTTCGTGAGCTGATGCCGCACCAACCATTTCTGCTGCCGGGAGTCGGCGTACAGGGCGGTCGCCCGCAGGACCTTGGGCCGGCGTTCGGCGGCCGGGCCGCTGGGGCCCTCGTCTCGGCGAGCCGATCGATCATTTACGCCGACGACCCCGCAGCCGCCGCCGCCGATCTGCGCCGAACGGTGTGGGCTGCGTGGCGTTCGACGGACGCGTAGCGCGAACGAGTGCGGAGTCGTCATCGTCCGACCCGCGACCCCTCATCGACAAGCGGATCTGAACACATTCGTGCCGGTAGGGGCCTGTGTCATGAGAACTCCCTTGCCGGACGGCGAGCGAAACGGCCCGGAGCAGGGCTCGCCCCCGGCGGCCGGAAATGCGAACCGCAGGACGGCTATTTCCGAAGCAAAACCGAGCACTACGGTGGTGGTGAGCCTCGCCGCGACTGGTGGTACCGGCGATCTCGCCAGTGCCGGAGTGCGACGGTGTGCAGCCGCCGAACGGTGAGGGAGTCATGACACAGGCCCTAAGGGGCGTTGGGCGCAACGTGAGGATGGCGTCGCGAGGCCGACGTTCGCCCACAGCGGGGCGGGCGCCCGTGCAGCCGGCACCGTTTGCCGAGTTCGTATCAATCGGACCGCGCGGGAGTCGTCGACTGGGGTCGGTGCTAAATTGACCCCGATGCGCCTCTGGCCGCTGCTCGCGTCAGGCATCGCCGTCGCGACATTCGCGGCGCCTGCTGTCTCCGCACCACCTCCCGTCATCGCCCGCGCCTACATCCTGGTCAATCCCGCGACCGAGGAGGTGCTGGTCGAGCGCGCCGCCGACCGGCGGCTGCCGATGGCGAGCACGACCAAGATGATGACCGCGATCGTGACCTTGGAGCGGGCGAAGCTCGCTGACATCGCGGTGGTGCCCCGCAGCGCGGTCGCCACCGGCGGGTCCACCTCGCACCTCGTCCCGGGCGAGCGTCTCCCTGTTCGGACCCTGCTGACCGGGCTGATGGTCGGCAGCGGAAACGACGCGTCGGTCGCGCTCGCCATGCACGTGGGTCGCGGATCCCAGAAACGGTTCGTGCAGATGATGAACGCCGAGGCCGCTCAGATGGGTTTGACGAGGACCCGGTTTGCGAACCCCCACGGCTTGGATCAGTCCGGCCACTACTCGACCGTCCGCGAGCTGGTCGCCCTCGGACAGCGGACCTTGCAGAACCCCTTCCTGCGCCGGGTGGTCACGCGGCGCTCAGTGACGATCCCCGGGCCCGGAGGGCGCGGCAGCCGACGGCTGCAATCCGAGAACGACCTGCTTTCGATCGACCGCGACGCGGACGGCATCAAGACCGGCCACACCAGGGGCGCGGGTTACTCCCTTGTCGCGCACGCACGACGCCGCGCCACGGGGGTCGAGTTGTACGCGGCGCTCATCGGCTCGTCGAGCCGCGCCCAGCGGGCCCGTGACACAAAGCGGCTGCTGGATTGGGGTTTTGCCCAGTACGTCCGGGTGACCCCGCTTCGTCCCGGCACGGTTGTGGTGTCGATCCCCGTGCGGGATCGCCCCGGCGTCACCGCGCCGCTGTTCGTCGACAGCGAGCTGACTGCCACGATTCGGGTTGGACGCAAGCTGACGCGGACCGTCGTCGTCCCCGCCGAGATCGTCGGCGCCGTCGCGGCGGGCGCCGTGGTGGGTGAGGTCCGTATCTCGGAGGGGCAACGCGTCATCGGCGTGCGCAAACTCATCGTCACCACGGCGATCGACGGACCCGGCATCGCCGAACGCATCCGTTCGGGAATCGGCAGGCTCGTATGATCCTGACCGTCACGCTCAATGCGGCTTTGGACCGCACGCTGACCGTGCCGAGTTTCTCCTCCGGACATCGCCACCGTGCGACCGACGCCATCGCGCTCCCGGGCGGCAAAGGCGTCAACGTCGCCCGGGCCCTCAAGTTCCTGGGTGAGCCGGTCATCGCGACGGGACTCGCCGGTGGCCGCACAGGCACGACGATCATCGAGGAGTTGACGGCCGAGGGAATCCTCAACGACTTCGTCCGCATCCGCGAGGAGTCGCGCGCGTCGACGGCGGTCGTCGACCCGATGAGCGGCGAGCAGACGGAGATCAACGAGGTCGGCCCCGCCGTCGGTGCAGACGAGATCGCGGTGCTCTTCGACAAGCTGCGGTACCTGTCAAAAGGCGCGGACCTGGTCGTGCTCGCGGGTTCCTTGCCGCGCAACGTTCCCGAGGATGTGTACGCCAGGATGCTGCGCGATCTCAACACTGCGTCGATCCCGGCCGCGCTCGACGCGTTCGGGGGCAATCTGCGCGCCGGTCTGACCGCCGAGCCGATGGTCATCAGCCCCAACCGCCGGGAGGCCGAGGAAGTCGTGGGGTACGAATTTCAAGACGACGCCGATCTGGCCAGCGGGGCCGAGACGTTGGCGCAGATGGGCGCCGGGATCGTGCTGATCCACGACATCGACGGATGCGTGGCGCGGTTCGGGCCGGGCAAAGACGGACGCACATTCCGGGCACGTCTCGGACCGGTCAGCGACGTCGTCGCCACCGTCGGCTCCGGCGACGCCTTGCTTGCCGGGTTCGTCTCGTCATGGCTCGCGCATCACGACCCCGAGCGTGCGGTGCGCTGGGCGGTGGCGTGCGGTGCCGCCAACACCCTGCGCCTCGGGGCGGGCGTACTGGACCCAAGCGACGCCGAGGCCTTCTCGCGTCGCGTCGAGATCATCGAGATCGCCTGACCTGTGCCTGACAAATCGCATGCTTCTTGCGTGAAACGTCCGTTGCAGCCGAAGCGGCGTGCCTGGTAGCGTAACCCCTTAGACAGCACGTGACGGAAATCCAGTTCGAAGCAACCAGAAAACCCAGGTCGGCGATATCCGATCTGGGTTTTTTCGTATCGATCCAGGTGCTCCGTCGAACCGACGACCTGGAGGTGTGATGGGGATGGAAATCGAGATCGGCATGGGCAAGCGCGGCCGGCGCGCCTATGGGCTCGACGAGATCGCGATCGTCCCGAGTCGCAGGACCCGCGACCCCGAGGACGTCGACATGGCGTGGCGGCTCGGGCCGTTCACGTTCGACTACCCGCTCATGGCCTCTGCCATGGACGGCGTTGTCAACCCGCACACCGCTGGGATCATCGGCAAGATCGGCGGTTTGGCCGTCATCAACCTCGAGGGCATCCAAGTGCGCTACGAGGAGCCGGACGCCGAGCTGGAGCAGATCGCGTCCTACCCGCCCGCCGAGGCCACGCGCGGCCTTCAAGAGATCTACCGCAGACCGGTCGACCCGGAGCTGATCCGCCAGCGCATCCGTGACATCAAAGAGCAGGGCGTCGTCGTCGCCGGCTCGTTCACCCCGCAGAAGGTGACGCAGTACATCGACGTGGCGCTGGACGCCGGTCTCGATATCTTGGTCATCCAGGGCACGGTCGTCTCGGCCGAACACGTCTCGTCGCACCACGAGCCGCTCAACCTCAAGCGCTTCATCGCCGAGCTTCCCGTCCCGGTGATCGTCGGCGGATGCGCCTCCTACTCGACGGCGCTCCACTTGATGCGCACAGGCGCGGTCGGCGTGCTGGTGGGCGTCGGTCCCGGTGCGGCCTGCACGACTCGTCAGGTCATCGGGGTCGGGGTGCCGCAGGCGACGGCGATCGCTGACGCCGCGGGGGCCCGGATGCAGCACCTGCTCGAAACCGGTCGCTACGTCAACGTCGTCGCCGACGGAGGCCTGAGCTACGGCGGTGACCTGGCCAAGGCGATCGCGTGCGGCGCCGATGCGTGCATGATCGGATCCCCACTCGCCAAAGCCAAGGAAGCCCCTGGCAAGGGCTACCACTGGGGGATGGCGACGTTCCATCCCGAGTTGCCGCGGGGCACCCGGGTGGCGACCAAGACGATCGGGACGCTCGAGGAGATCCTGATCGGCCCCGCCGACGAGAACGACGGTTCGCTCAACCTCATGGGCGGCTTGCGAAACGCCATGGCCACCTGTGGCTACGAGTCCATCCAGAGCTTCCAGAAAGTCGAGGTCATGGTTGCGCCGGCAATCAAGACCGAGGGCAAGAAGTTGCAGACGGCCCAGGCCGTGGGGATGGGGTGAGCACAGGGGGGGCGCTCGACCCCGCGCTTGCCGCGGCCGCCCCTGGCGGTGTGCTCGTCGTCGACTACGGCGCGCAATACAGTCAGCTGATCGCGCGGCGCATCCGCGAGTGCCGGGTGTTCTCGGCCGTCGTGCGGCACGACGTGTCGGCGGCCGACATCGCGGCGCTCGAGCCCGCAGGTCTTGTGCTGTCGGGCGGTCCGTCCTCGGTCTACGAGGACGGCGCTCCTGCAGTGCGGCCCGAACTGTTGGAGCTGGGCATCCCGGTCTTGGGCATCTGTTACGGCATGCAGGGCATGGCACAGGCGTTGGGCGGAGAGGTCGCCCACACCGGCGGCGGCGAGTTCGGCCGCACCCCGATTCGTGTCACCTCACGTCAGGGGCTCTTCGGCGTCCTGCCGGCCGAGCAGTGCTGGATGAGCCACCGCGACGCCGTCGTGCGAGCTCCCGCCGGATTTACGGTGACGGCCGAGACCGACGGGGCACCCGTCGCTGCCATGGAGGACCCGGACCGGCGCATGTACGGCGTCCAGTTCCACCCCGAGGTCGTCCACACGCCGTTTGGCACGGACCTGCTCAAGGGATTCCTCTTCGATGTCTGTGATTGCACCCCGACGTGGACGGCGGCACACGTCATCGACGAGCAGGTCGCGAGCATCCGCGCCCAGGTCGGCGACCAGCGCGCCATCTGCGGCTTGTCCGGCGGTGTCGACAGTGCCGTCGCAGCGCTCCTCGTCCACAAGGCGATCGGTGATCGCCTGACCTGTGTGTTCGTCGACCACGGGTTTATGCGCCACAACGAGGCCGAGCAGGTCGAGCAGGCGTTCGGCCATCACTTCGGCGTCCCGTTGATCCACGTCCGGGCACAGGAGCGGTTCCTCGCCAAACTCGCGGGTGTCAGCGAGCCGGAGGCCAAACGCAAGGCGATCGGCGAGGAGTTCATCCGGATCTTCGAGGAGGAGGCCGCCAAGCTTGGGGCGGTGCCGTTCCTGGTCCAGGGGACCTTGTATTCGGACGTCATCGAGTCCGGCGGACGGGATGGCGCGGCCACGATCAAAAGCCACCACAACGTCGGGGGCCTCCCCGAGGACATGGCGGTCGAACTCGTCGAGCCGCTGCGGCAACTGTTCAAGGACGAAGTGCGCTCGGTCGGCGAGGAGCTCGGCCTGCCAGACGCCATGGTGTGGCGCCAGCCGTTCCCCGGTCCCGGCCTTGCAATCCGCATCATCGGCGAAGTCACCGAGGAACGGTTGGAGATCCTGCGCCGAGCCGACCACGTGCTGCAGGAGGAGGTCCGCCGCGCAGGGCTTTACCGAGACCTGTGGCAGAGCTTCGCGGTGCTGCCCGCGATCCGGAGCGTGGGGGTCCAGGGCGACAGCCGCACGTATGCCTACCCGATCGTCATTCGCGCCGTCACCAGCGACGATGCGATGACGGCCGACTGGGCGCGCTTGCCATACGAGCTCGTCGAGCAACTCTCAAACCGGATCATCGCCGAGGTCCCCGGCGTCAACCGGGTCGTGCTGGACGTCACGTCCAAACCTCCCGGCACCATCGAGTGGGAGTAGTCGCGAACTGGGCGCGGGCCGGCAGGTCGCTCAGTGGACCCTTACCGTACTTCGCGCACTCTGGGACGGCGATGGGACTGGACATTGGTCACATGACCGCCGTCCTTGAGCATGACGAAGGTCCCGTCACGGCGATCCTCGGCGAACCGTACGAGCTCCTCCAGGACTGCGGTCTCCAACTGGTGTCCCAGGCGAAGCGCGAGCGCCATCCGGTCGACGGTGGGCAGTACCGCAGTCTCGGCGGCCACCCAGCTGGGGTTCTGCGCGACACGAAGTGGTCGGCTCGGGGCCGGGACCTTGCGGCTTTGCAGGTGATGCCAGCAGTATGGGCTGCCACGGAAGGGGCTTTGCTGGCACCGTTTCCCATGACCTGCGACTGCGATACACCGGGTGACCGGGCTTGCTGACATCTTCACACCGCCTCGTCGGCGTCCGGGGCGCCGTTTGGCGCGCAGTACACGGCCGGATGCGTCTCGGAAGTTATATCCTCTCCGTAGGACGTCCAATTGTCTCATAACGACGCCTTCGGCCCCTCGTGGTTGCGAGAGGGCTCGCTATTTCCTAGCATTCCCCGGCTGCACGCGGCGCAAGGGCGCCGCTTTTCGTTGTTTGGACGATTTTTTTCGCTGAAGGGCACGAATGAGCACAAAGAGCGCAAAAGCAGGAACCGTCGACCGCCGCTGGTGGATCGTCGATGCCGAGGGGCAAAACCTGGGCCGCTTGGCGACGGTCATCGCGGAGACGTTGGCGGGCAAGCGCTCACCATGGTTTACGCGCCACGTCGACACCGGCGATTTTGTCGTCGTCGTCAACGCCGGCAAGGTCACGGTCACGGGCAACAAGCTTCAAGAGAAGCGCTACTACCGTCACTCCGGCTATCCGGGCGGGCTCAAGTCCCGGACGCTCGCTGAGCAACTCGACCGGGGCCCCGACGAGGTGTTGCGCAAAGCTGTGCGCGGGATGCTCCCCAAGAATCGCCTGGGACGCCAGCAGCTTCTCAAGCTCAAGATCTACTCTGCCGCAGAGCATCCGCATGCGGCGCAGAAGCCCGAGCCGCTCCGGCTCACCAGAAAGGCAGAGGTATGACGGACGAGACGATCGAGACGCCTTCCACCGATGTGGAGTCCCCGGCCCAAGAGACGGCACCGGTTCCCGAAGTGGTCGCGGATGATCCGGCTCCGGCCGTCATTGCGGCACCCAAGCCCGGCGCGGAGCGCCCGCGGGCGACCGGAAAGCGCAAGACCTCGATCGCGCGTGTCATCGTCAACCGCGGTGGGGATGGATCGATCACCTGCAACGGCCGCCCCATCGAGGAGTACTTCCCGCGTGCCGCACTCGTGCGCACCGCACGTTCGCCGTTGACGATCGCCGGGCTCGAAGGTCAGCTGTCGATCACGGCGCGACTCAACGGTGGCGGCGTGACCGGCCAGGCTGGCGCTTTGCGCCATGGGATCGCCAAGGCGTTGATCGAACTCGACGAGAACCTGCGCACGCAACTCAAGCGCGAAGGCATGCTCGCTCGTGACGCACGGATCAAGGAACGCAAGAAGGCCGGTTTGCGCGGCGCCCGCAAGCGTCCGCAGTTCTCCAAGCGTTAGCCCCATGGCGTCTGGCAAGGCGACCCCACCCCTGTTCGGCACCGATGGTGTGCGTGGGGTCGCCAACCGAGACCTGACGCCCGAGCTGGCGATGGCGATCGGGCGGGGGCTCGGCGCGCGCCTGAATCCGGGCGTGCGCGTGCTCGTCGGCCGTGACACACGGCGAAGCGGCCCGATGCTCGAGGCGGCCCTCGTTGCCGGGATCGCGAGCGCGGGAGTACACGTCGCTCTCGGAGGGGTGCTCCCGACACCCGCCGTCGCGGAGCTGGTCGCTCGGGATGACTTCGCAGCGGGTGCGGTTATCAGCGCGTCGCACAATCCGTTCCCCGACAACGGAATCAAGCTGTTTGGGCCGGACGGGTTCAAGTTGCCTGACGCCGAGCAGGCGGCGATCGAGCGGGCCATGGACGAGGCGGGGCCTCGTCCCGAGGCTGAGGGACTCGGATCGATCGAGACGTGGAACGAGGGACTCGACCGGTATATGGAGGCGCTCGTCGCCCGGTTCCCGATCGATCTCTCGAGCCTCCGCGTCGTCGTTGACTGCGCGCACGGGGCGACCTTCGTCAGCGCGCCCGAGGTGCTGCGCCGGCTTGGCGCGCAGCTCGTTGAGGTCATCGGCGCGGCACCCGATGGCGTCAACATCAACGTGGACTGTGGATCGACGCACCTGGACGCACTGGGCCAAGCAGTGGTGCGCACCGGCGCCGACTTGGGGTTGGCGTTCGACGGCGACGGCGATCGCGTGCTCGCCGTCGACCACGGAGGGACGCCCGTGGACGGTGACCAGATCCTGGCGATCCTCGCGCTGCGGCTGCGCGACCGGGGTGAGCTGGATGGCGGTGCGGTCGTGACGACCACCATGACCAACCTCGGCTTCCGCACCGCGATGCGCGCCAACGGTATCGAGGTCCGATGGACCGACGTGGGCGACCGCTATGTGCTTCAGGAGATGCGCGAAGGTGGGTTCGTCATCGGCGGCGAGCAGAGTGGGCACCTGATCAATCTGCGCTCGGGGCCGACCGGGGATGGGCTTGCAGCGGGGTTGCAGCTTCTTCACGCCGTGGTCGAATCCGGACGCCCACTCGCCGAGCGCGCAGCGATCGTTCAGCGGTCGCCACAGAAGCTGGTCAGCTTCTCCGTCGTCGACAAGAACGGCCTGCCTGATGCGGCTGATGTGTGGGCGGCGGTCGCCGAGTGCGAACGCGAACTCGGTGAGGCGGGTCGCGTCGTCCTGCGGGCCTCGGGAACCGAGAACCTGATTCGCGTCATGGTCGAGGCCCCCACCGAGGATGCGTGCGAACGGTGGTGCGCTACGATCGCAGAAATCGCGGGACGCGCCCTTGGAGGGCAGCCCGGCGGGAGCGGCGAAAGAGGTTGACCTGACGGCCATGTGTGCCGATCACCCAGGGGTCACCTTCAAGGAGTAGCGCGTATGTGCGGCATCATCGGTTACGTCGGGCCCCGTGCCTGCAAAGACCTCATTCTCGACGGTCTGGAGCGGTTGGAATATCGGGGGTACGATTCGGCGGGCTTCGCGCTGCTCGAGCGCCAAGGTGAGGAGTTCTCGCAAGTCCACGCGGTCGGCAACCTGGCGAAGCTGCGCGCAGCCGCAGGCGAGAACCGTTCGACCGCCACGACCGGGCTGGGGCACACCCGGTGGGCCACGCACGGCAGGCCCACCGAGGAGAACGCGCACCCGCACAGCGACCAGTCCGGCAAGGTCGCCGTGGTCATGAACGGGATCATCGAGAACTACGTCGATCTGCGCTCCGACCTCGCCGGCAGAGGCGTCGCGTTCACAAGCGAGACCGACACCGAGGTGATCCCGCACCTGATCGCCAAGGCGTACCGCGGCGACCTCGTCCAAGCCGTACGCGACGTGTTGCCGAAGCTCGAAGGTCACTATGCGTTCGTCGCGATGCACGCGGACGAGCCTGGGCGTTTGGTCGGGGCGCGCAAGGAATGTCCGTTGGTGGTCGGCGTCGGCGATGGCGAGCGGTTCTTCGCGTCGGCCATCCCGGCGTTTCTGCGCGAGACGAAGGACATCCAGATCATCGAGTCCGGCGAGGTCGTGGTGTTGGAGGCGGATTCGACGACGGTGTGGAACGGGCATTCGGCGCCGATTGTCCGAGAGGTCACCCGGGTCGAGATGGACGAGGACGCCGCCGAGAAGGGCGGCCACGAGACGTTCATGCTCAAAGAGATCCACGAGCAGCCCGCCGCGTTGTGGGACACGATCGGTGATCGACTCAACGCCGACGGGAGCGTCAACCTGTTCGAGCTCAACCTCGACGATGCCGAACTGGCCCGCGTGGAGCGCATCCACATCGTGGCCTGCGGCACGTCCCATCACGCAGGTCTTGTCGGTCGATATCTGATCGAAGATTGGGCGCGCGTCCCGGTCCATATCGAGGTTGCCAGCGAGTACCGCTACCGGACCTGCCTCGCGGGCCCGGGTGACTTGGTCATCGGCATCACCCAGAGCGGCGAGAGCGCCGACACGTTGGCGGCGATGCGGGTCGCTCGCGAACGCGGCGCGCATGTGATTGCGCTGACCAACATCATGGGATCGCAGGCCACGCGCGATTCGGATGGCGTCATCTTCACCCGCGCCGGTCTTGAGATCAGCGTTGCGGCGACCAAGACCCACACCGCCCAGATCATGGCGCTGGCGCTTTTGGCCCTCAAGCTTGGTCGACTCAAGTGGGCGCTCACGTCGGCCGGCGCACTCGACATCGCTGACGAGATGCGCCGCCTGCCCGAGACCGTCAAGGGATACCTCGATTCAGCGGCTCCCGCACAGGTCGCTGAGGTCGCCGGGCGCTACTTCCAGAACCCGTTCTTCCTGTTCCTCGGCCGCCATGTCGGCGTGCCGGTGTGCTTCGAAGGCGCGTTGAAGCTCAAGGAGATCAGCTACATCCCCACCGAGGCGTATCCGGCGGGCGAGATGAAGCACGGGCCAATCGCCCTTCTCGAAGAGGGATCGCCTGTGGTGGTTGTCGCGACCGACGGGCATGTGTTCGACAAAGTCGTCTCCAATATCCAGGAAGTCAAAGCGCGTGGCGCGAAGGTGATCGCCGTCGCCACTGAGGGCAACCGCCTGATTGGCGAGCACGCCGACGACGTCCTGTGGGTTCCCAAGACCCCGCCCCTCCTGACGCCGATCACCGCCAATATCCCCCTCCAACTCTTCGCCTACGCCATCGCTCGCGCAAAGGGGCTCAACGTCGACCAGCCCCGCAACCTGGCGAAGACCGTCACCGTCGAGTAGCGGGCCTCGCGGCCAGGTACGATCGCGTCTATGGACCGCGTGAGGATCTACCACTCCCCCAACTGAGGATCGTCGAGCAATGCCGTGCGCATTGCCGACGAGCTTGGCGTTGACGCCGAGATCATCCTGTACCAGAAGACCCCGCCCGATCGGGACGAGTTGGCGTGGATCGTGGCCCATCTCGAGGACCCGCCGCACGACCTGGTGCGCAAGGACAGCCTGTTCAAGAAGCTCGGTTTGGACGAGGCGGATCTGCAGACCGCTGATGCGGTGGTGGACATCATCGTCGCGCACAAAATGTTGATGCAGCGCCCTGTGGTCGTCCGTGGCGACCGGGCGATCATCGGGCGCCCCAAGGATCGGGTCCGGGAGCTGCTCTCCGAGACCCCCACGGCCTAGTAGTAGTGGTGTGACACCAAAATGGCGTGCCTGTATCCCCGAGCGAGAGCGAGCGAGGCGGTGGACGCACGTCGACGGGACATCGGGCATATTCGCGATACCGAGGGCGCGGCATCGCGATGTTCGCAGCCTGGGAGACACCATCGCTACTTCGATGTCGCACCACTAGGACGACCCGCCGGCCGATTGACGTCGTCGGACCGGCCGACGGAACGAGACGTGAGGACGTCGCCGCTCGGTCCAGACCAGGACGTCAGGCGGCGATCGTCGCCGCGGTATATCGGGGGATCGTCGCGTCCCGCGTGACGATCGTCAAACCGTCGATGAGCGCCTGGGCGACCAGCATCCGATCGAACAGATCGCGGTGGTGCGGCGGCAGCCGACCGGCGAGCACTGCGTGGGCGTGGGTGATCGGCAGCGCGTCGAACGAGGAGCCGCCGATCGCCTCCTCGATCGACGCCGGGAGCGTCAGCTTGCCGAGCGCCTCCTCGATCGTGATCTCCCAGACGCTTGCGGAGCTCACGAACACGTCGTTGGCGGGATCCTCGATCACGGCGCGAGCGGCTGGCGCGAGCGTCGCCGGGGACGAGACCGCCCAGATCACGGCATGTGTGTCGAGCAGGGGCCTCATGGCCTGTCAGTGGCGAGGTGGACCACTGAGTTGCGGGGCACCCTCGTCGTCGAACATCCCGGCGATCTCATTGTTGACCGCCGCATCGTCCCAGTCGGACGCCATCGTCACCCGGCCCTCCCATATTCCGAGCCGCCGCGGGGCAGGGGCCGGATCGACGGGCACGAGGCGCACCATCGGGATGCCCGCGCGCGCGATGACGATCTCTTCGCCCTGACGGGCGCGCTCGATGAGCCGGGACAGGGTGGTCTTCGCCTCGTAGACGTTGATCTGCGCCATGGTTGGTCTCGTCTCCCATGACTCGGAGCAGCCGTCATGCGTAGCGCGGTCTTGGGCTGCGGGCGATTCCGAGCGCAGCGAATCCGGCCAGCAGAGCCAGCAGGCCTGCGCCGGTGAACGCGACCAGGTAGTCCCCGAACACCTCGCGGAACGTCCCGGCCGTCCATGCCGCCAGCGCCCCTCCCAGCATGTGTGCGCAGAAGACCCATCCGAACACGACCGACGCCTGCTCACGACCGAACGCCTGATTGGTCAGCGCGATCGTGGGCGGGACCGTGGCGACCCAGTCGAGGCCGTAGACGATCGCGAACGCGACCAACGGAAGCCCTGATCCTTGGAGCAGGAACGGCAGCGCCGCCAGGGATGTGCCGCGCAGGCAGTAATAGACAAACAACAGTCGACGTGGGTCGGTGCGGTCTGTCAGCCACCCCGACGCCGTGGCGCCGACGATGTCGAATACGCCGATGACCGCAAGCAAACTCGCGGCGGTCACCTGCGGGATGCCGTGATCGTGCGCTGCCGGGATGAAGTGTGATTGCACCGCACCGTTCGTCGTCCAGCCACAGATGAAGAACGTGCCCGCGAGAAGCCAGAAGTCGCGGACATGCACCGCCTGGCGCAGCACGCGGAACGGCGTCGCGAACACACTGCCGGCGGGGGCGGGGCGCGTCGTCGGTGTGCCGTCGTCCGACCATCCGTAGGGAGCCAGTCCGATGTCGGACGGGCGCTCGCGCATCAGCAGGAGCACGACCGGAATGATCGCAGTGGCGGTGATCGCGACGATTGCGACCGCCCACCGCCACCCGTACCCGTCGGTGACCCACGCGAGTAACGGCAAGAACACCAGGTTGCCGGTCGCAAAGCTCGCGGTCAACAGGCCGGTGACGAGCCCGCGGCGTCGCACGAACCATCGCGTCGCCACGATGGCGGCGAGCGGGATCGCGATCGCACCGGTGGCCGTGCCGATCACAAGTCCCCAAATGAGGTCGAGCTGCCACAGCGCCGTCATCGCAATGGTCAGCGCCGCCCCTCCACCCACCGCGACGAGTCCGGCCACCATCAGCTTGCGGACCCCCAAGCGTTCCATGAACGCCGCCGCGAACGGCGCTGCAAGACCATAGAACACGAGGTTGATGGCGATCGCGAGCGACACCTCGGCGCGGCCCCACCCGAACTCGTCTTCGAGCGGCACGACGAACACGCCGATTGTCGAGCGGAACCCCGCCGCCGCGAGCAGGACCAGGAACGTGACCGCGGCGACGACCCAGCCGTAGTGAATGTGTCGCATTCTCACCGGCGCTCAGCGTATCGCGCGTCGTGATGCCGATGGCCACGCCGCGGGCGTCGCCTGCCACCGGTGCCGGATGCACGATCCGCTGGGGCATCAGCCGAGCGCGAAGACCTCGAAAGTCGAGCCGTCTCGCACGAGGTCGCGATCGACCGCAGCGAGGACCACGTTGTCGGCGCGATCGCTCATCACGCAGTCGTAAACCAGCCGTGCGAGGTCGGGGCGATGAATCGTGCCGGAGATCCGGGAGTCCAGCGTCAACACGCCGCGACCCGTCGCCGGTTCGGATTTGAGCCCGCCGGGTCGGATGACCGTGTACGTGAGGCCGCTCTGGATCAGGTGTGCCTCAGCCGCCGTCTTCTCGTCCAGCGCGCCGGCAAGCCGTTCGCGGACCTGCGGGGGGATGGCGACGGCGCTGTCTCCGGCACCGACGGAGGAGACCAAGATGAACTGCGCCCGGCGCTCCATCCCGACCCCGGACTCGGAGGTCGTGAGCGCGCAATACGCATCGATCAGATTGCGATTCCCAATGAAGTCCGACCGGACCCCGTCGTCGGACACCCCCCCGACCGTGCTGATCACGGCGTCGATCGGACCGACTGATGCCATGGCCCGTGCGGTCGCGTCAGAGTCCAGGGCATCGCCGAACATGACCGTGACTCCCATGCGCTCAAGTTCGTCCTGCGTGGCATCGCTGCGAAGGAGCGCGGTCACGACGATCTGCTTTGCTCGTAGCAGGAGCGCGATCTCGCGCCCGACGCCGCGACTCGCGCCGGCGAGGAACACGTGTCGTGATTGCGTCACGAATCGCTCCGAGCTTCCAAGGGTGTTGTCAGCTCCAAATGCGACGAGAGGCACGCGCTGATGCGCGGTGCTGAGAAGTGACGACAGTACCGCTTCGGTGGCACGCGGGCCAACCTGGCAGACGTCGTCGGGAGTCGGAGCGGGTAGCGTGCAAGGCGTGAGCACACGCCGAACCCGAGCCCCCCTGGACACTCCCCCGCTGCCGCATCACGAGCTTCCCGCGGGCCACGTCGTCGTCGAGATTCGAGCGGACCCCGCGCGCGCGGGTGGCCGCCTGGTGCTCCAGGACGGGGTCGAGTCGAGTTATGTGGACGTGCTCGACCCGACGCATCTCGAGTTCGAGTACCTGCGTCACCTCGCACGTGTGCTCGACGTGATGCACCCCAAGCGCCGCCCGATGGTGATGGCCCAGGTCGGCGGCGGACCCTGTGTGCTGCCGCGCTACCTCGATGCGACGCGCCGAGACCTGCGCGCGCTCGTGATCGAACGTGATCCGGAGGTCATCGCGATCGCCAGGGAGTGGCTGGGGCTGCGGACCTCACCGCGACTCGAGGTGCAGATCGGCGACGGCCGGCAGGCGCTGGCGTCGCTTCCGGCGGGGTCCCTCGACGTGCTCGTGGTCGACGCATTTGCGGGGGTCGTCGTGCCGCACCATCTGACCACGATCGAGTTCGTCGACGGTGCCCGCCGTGTGCTCTGTGACGACGGCATCCACATCATCAACCTGATCGACCTGCCACCCCTCGGGTATGCAGCCGGTGCGGTCGCCACGTTTCGCGAGCGCTACCGCTCGGTGGCGCTGCTCGCCGACACCGCAACGCTTGAGAAGCAGACGTCGGGAAACCTCGTCATCGTCGCCACCGATCGCGAGGTGCCGACCGAGCAACTCGCCCGGCTGGCCGGCCTGGATCGCGATCCGTGGCAGGTGGTGTGGGGCAGGCGTCTGGACCGGCTGGTCGAGGGGGCCGCGCCGCTCGTCGACGACGTGGCCCCCCAACACACGTTGGCGCTCTTGGGACCGTTGTGGGGTCGCTCACGCGAGGCCCACGCGCGAGCGGCGAGCGCCCAGTGATCGTCGGGGTCGGCGTCGACGTCATCGAGATCGAACGCATCGTTCGCGCACTCGAACGCCGCCCGCGTTTTGCGGAGCGGTGTTTCACCGAGGCCGAGGCCGCCTACTGCCTGTCGCGCGCGTTTCCACCCCAACACTTCGCAGCACGCTTTGCCGCCAAGGAGGCGGTCGGCAAGGCGCTCGGGCGCGGCATGACCCGCTGGCGCGAGGTCGAGGTCGTCCGCGGCCGGGGCGCACCGACCGTTGCCCTCCACGGCCACTACGCCGAATGGGCGAAACGCCGTGGGGTGGAGCGCATCCACCTGTCGCTGACGCACAGCAAGGGCCTGGCGGTCGCAGTCGCGGTCGCCGAGACCGATCCCACCTGATCTCGCGCCGGGCGCCCAAATCCCACCCTTCGCCGACGCCGTCCAAAGTGTGTCGTCCACGTGACGAGTGGCCGTCGGACATGAGGCCAACTGGCCGACACCGCCCAGGTCGAGTGGCGTAGGTCCTCGCAAAACGTCGCGCGTACGGTCGGGGGCGGCAGGTCGTACCCGTGGGCGTCGGCGCCGGACCGAACTGTGTCGTCGATGTGACCATTGGCCGTCGGGTACACGGACAAATGGCGATTGGTGCCACAACCCGCTGCCGATGGTGGCCGTGCCGGCGAACAGGGACCTGTTTGCAGCTGCGAACAGCCGCGGGGTCGCGGTGGGCCCCACGCGTCGCACTAGGATGGATCCCTATGCCGACCGCGACCACCACGACCCAGGCGCCGATCCCCGGCTGCACGCCGCTCTTCGGGACGTCGGCGCTGCGGTTGGCGGACCGCCGGGCGAGTGAACGCCATCGCCTCCCCTCCATCGTCCTGATGGAACGCGCCAGCCTCGCCGCAGCCGCGGCGATCACGGAGCAGTTCGGGGACGACCTCCGTGCGCTCGTGATCTGCGGCTCCGGCAACAACGGTGGGGATGGGTATGCCGTGGCGCGGCACTTGGCCGACGCCGGATGGGACGTCGAGATCGCGGCGCCCCGGGGAGGTTCGCCCACGACACCGGACGCGATGACGATGGCGACGATCGCGCGCACGCTGGGCCTGCGTCCCCGGACGTTCACGCCCGCCCTGCTGGAGCCGGGGCGCCTCGTGGTCGACGCGCTCCTCGGGATCGGAGGCCGCGGCGGGCCGCGTGGCCCGATCGGCTCGGCGATCGAGGCGATTGAGCGTTCCGATGCGACGGTGGTGGCGCTGGACGTCCCGTCGGGGGTCGATGCCGATACCGGTGAGGTCGCGGGGGCGGCTGTGCGCGCTGCCCTGACGGTGACATTTCACGGCGACAAGCCGGGATTGCACGTCGAGCCCGGCCGTACACGCTGCGGCCAGGTCGTGGTCGGTGACATCGGCGTTCCAGCGGCCGCGACCTCGGCCCCGAGTGCATGGCTTGCGGGCGCCGCGGCGGGTGTGGTGATGCCCAAATCCGACAGCTCCGACAAGTACGGCGCCGGTGCGGTGCTCGTCATCGCCGGGTCGCCCGGAATGACGGGCGCGGGAGTGCTGTGTGCACGTGCGACGCTTCGGTCCGGCGCCGGGCTGACCGTGGCAGCCGTGCCGCATGCGTTGCAGCCGATCTTCGCCGCAAGCACGGTCGAGGTCATGAGCACCCCGATTCCCGACGAATCAGGCTGCTTCACCCACGTCTCGCTCGACGCTGTGGTGGAGGCAGCCCAACGTGTCGGGGCCATCGCGATCGGCCCGGGGCTCGGCCGCAATCCGGCAACCACTGCGTTTGTGCGAGCTGTACTCGAGGCGGTCGCGCTGCCCGCGGTCGTCGACGCCGATGGCCTGTGGCACCTGGAGCGCCGACCGTCGTGGCTGTCCGCCCGAAGTGCCCCGACCGTCCTGACTCCTCATGCCGGCGAAGCTGCCCGGCTGCTCGGGATCCCCCGCACCCAGGTCGAGGCGGCACGGCTTGCATCGGCCCGACGTTTGGCCGACACGTCACGCGCCGTCGTCGTCTTGAAAGGGCCGGGCACCATCACGAGCGATGCCGAGGGATCGGTCATCATCGATGCGATCGGCACGGCCGCGCTGGCGAGCGCCGGGAGCGGCGACGTGTTGACCGGGGTCGTCGCCACCATGCTGGCCAAGGGCATGCCGGCGCTTGTCGCCGCTGCAACAGCGGTCGCCGTCCATTCCCGGGCAGGGGTTCTGGCCGGTCGGGGGGACGGCACCATCGCGGGTGACATCGTCGAGCACCTGCCAGGGGCGATCGGGGCGCGGTGACGGACGGGCGCAGCGTGGCGCGGATCGACCTGGACGCGATCCGCCACAACGTGCGGGTGCTCGTCGCTGCCGCCGGTCGCGCCCAGGTCGTCGCGGTGGTCAAGGCCAACGCCTATGGCCATGGCGCAGTCGCGGTGGCGCGGGCCGCTCTGGACGCAGGCGCAGGTCGGCTTGGTGTCGCGGCGGTGGCAGAAGCCGAAGAGTTGCGGGCGGCAGGGATCGACGCGCCCCTGTTGATGTGGGGACCGCTCATGGGTGACGAGTGGCGTCGCGCCGCCGCGACCGGGTGCGATATCGCCGCGTGGACCCCCGACGCGGTCCATGCGGCGGCGTCGGCCGGTATCCGTTCGGTGCATCTGAAGCTCGACAGCGGCATGGGGCGTCTGGGTGCCCGGCCCGAGATGGTGGCCGCCCTTGCCGATGCCGCCGCAGCTGCGGATGTCGACGTCGTCGGGCTGATGACGCACTTTGCGACGTCCGACGAGACCGCGGGGGAGAACGCGGCGTTCATGGTTGAACAGCTGGTGCGGTTCCGCTCGCTCATCGGGCCCCTGCGCCAAGTGTTCCCCGAGGCGCTCGTGCATGCGGCCAACTCGGCTGCCACGTTGCGCTCACCCGACACCCACTTTGACCTGGTGCGCTGCGGTATCGCGGTCTACGGCTGTGACCCGTTCGGCCACGATCCCGCGGATCACGACCTGCAGCCGGCGATGTCGCTGCGGTCGTACCTGTCGTCGGTCAAGCCGCTCCTCGGCCGCGAAAGCGTGGGCTACGGTCGGCGGTGGCGCGCGGCGCGCGGGACGTGGATCGGAGCCGTCCCCTTCGGGTACGCCGACGGCTATCCCCGTGCGTATGCCAACAACGCCCAGGTGCTCGTCGGCGGTCGGCGCGTTCCTGTTGTCGGCATGGTGTCGATGGACCAACTCACCGTGGACCTGGGCCCTGAGGCCACCGAAGCGGTCGGGGACCCGGTGGTGCTGCTCGGCACCCAGGGCGACGCGCGCCTGACCGCCGAGGAGCTTGGCGCGTGGCGCGGGACGATCAACTACGAGGTCACGTGCGCCGTGGGGTCGCGGGTACCTCGTCAGTACCTCGGCGATCCGTCGTGACGCAGCCCGCGTTGGCCGCGCTATTGGGTCCGTTGGCACCGTTGGGCACCGACGGCTGGGTCGTCGGCGGGGGTCTGCGGGATGCACTGTTGGGACGACCCGTGGCCGACGTGGATCTTGCCGTCTGCGCTGACGCCAAGGAACTCGCGCAGCGCCTGGCCACGGCGCACCATGCGGCGCGGTTCCCGCTGTCGGACACGTTCGGCGCCTGGCGGGTACACGGCGGCCGGCTGCCGTTCACCGTTGACCTGACGCCGCTGCAGGGCGGGAGCCTCGAACAAGACCTGGCCCGGCGCGACCTGACCGTCAACGCGTTGGCGCTGCCACTGGCCGGTGGTGATCTGATCGACCACCACAACGGTCTCGACGACCTGCGGGCACGGTCACTGCGCATCGTGAGTCCAACGGTGCTGCGCGACGATCCGGTCCGCCTGGTTCGTCTGGCGCGCCTTGCATGCCAGCTCGGTTTTGACATCGAGCCCCACACCCGGCTACGCGCCCGTATGGACGCCGGCGGGCTCGTGCGGTCTGCTCCCGAGCGCACGGCCGAGGAGCTTCGCCGCATCGCCCGCCTGCCTGACGCATGGCGCGGTGTCGAGACGCTGGACGATCTGGGGGTGCTCGGGGTCATCGTGCCTGAGCTCGAGGAGGGGCGCGGCCTGGAGCAGACGCCCTACCACCACAAGGACGTGCTCGACCACACCCTCGAGGTGGTCCGCCACGTCTGCGCGATTCGCGCCGACCCCGCCGAGATCTTCCGGGGTTCCGGACCGCGGCTTACCGCCGATCTCGCCGAGCCCCTCGCTGACGAACTCACACGGAGCGACGCGCTGGTGTTCGCTGCCCTGTTCCACGACATGGCGAAGCCCGAGACGTATGCGGTCACGCCCGAGGGCCGCGCCACGTTTTTTCACCACGACCGCCGCGGCGCTGAGCTCGCCGACGCATGGTGTCGGCGTTACCGCACGTCGACCCGCTTTCGCGAGGTCGTCGCGCTGTGCGTCCGCACGCACCTGGCACTTGGGTTCATGGTGCATCGCCAACCGCTGTCGCTTCGCCAGATCGACCGCTACCTGCGCGCGACGGCGCCCGCCGACGTCGAGCTGATGGTGCTGTCGGTCGCCGACCGGCTCGCGACGGATGGTCCGCGCACCACCCCGCCGCAGATCCAGCGCCACCTGGCCGTCGCCCGGCAGATCGCCGAGTGGTACGTCACCCTGGCCGAACGCGGCCCGATGCGACCGCTCGTCAACGGGGCCGAGCTGGCGGAACTCCTGCATCGGCAGGCAGGCCGGTGGACGGGGGAGTTGCTGGACGCGCTGCGCGAGGAGCAGGTCGTCGGACTGGTGCGTACGCGTGCGCAGGCCGAGCGCTTCGCGCGCGCATGGGCGGACGTCCACCCACCGGCGTAGGCTGACCGTGATGGTTCGGCTGACGCGCATCTACACCCGTGGCGGCGACGGGGGCGATACCCATCTGGGCGACATGTCGCGCGTGCGCAAGACCAGTTTGCGGGTCGCCGCCTACGGCGATGTCGACGAGCTCAACAGCGTCATCGGCTTCGCGCGGCAACAGGCAATGCCGGCCGGTTACGACGCGTGGCTCGCACGCGTGCAGAACGACCTGTTCGACCTGGGCGCCGACCTCTGCGTGCCCGAGGGGGGTGAGGGTGATCGGCTGCGGGTCACGGCCGACCAGGTCGCCCTACTCGAGCGCTGGTGCGACGCGGTCAACGACACGTTGCAACCGCTCACCAGCTTCGTGTTGCCCGGGGGCTCGCCCGGGGCGGCGGCGCTGCACCTGGGGCGCACCGTCTGCCGACGTGCGGAGCGGTCCGTCGTCGCACTCAGCGACGCCGAGACGATCAACACGCACACGGTCGAGTACCTCAACCGGTTGTCGGACCTACTCTTCATCCTCGCCCGCGGCGCCAACGTGGACGGCGACGTCTTGTGGGTTCCTGGAGGCCCCGCCGAGTAGTGTCGACGTACGTCGCGTTCCTCCGGGCGATCAACGTCGGCGGACGCAACGTCGGCATGGCCGAGCTACGGCAACTCTTCACCGAGATGGGCTTCGCGGACGTCGAGAGCTTCATCGCAAGCGGCAACATCATCTTCGGCGCCGAGTCCGAAGACGCTGTGACTGACCTGGAACGGCCTATCGAAGTGCATCTTCACGCCGCGCTCGGCTACGAGGTGGCGACGTTCGTGCGCACACCGGTCGAGGTGGCCGCGATCGCTGCGCGACAACCGTTCGGGGTGAAGGGGGGATCGCTGCAGTACGGGCTCGTGGCGACTCCGCTCGGCGTCGAGGCCCAGGCGGCGCTGAGGGCGCTCGCGACCGACGCCGATCTGTTCGCCCATGAGGGGCGTGAGATTGCGTGGCTGCGGCCGGATACGGCCGCGTCCAAACTGACGAACCGCCAAATCGAACGGGCGATCGGAATGCCCGCGACATTCCGCAACACGACGACCATGCGTCGACTCGCCGTCAAGTGCGGAGGATGAGCGCGATTCCTGGGCGGTGGAGTCGTCTGATTCGGTCTGGCGACCTGGCCATTCGACGAGCCGCCCAGGTCGTCCGAGGCCTCGTCACCGAGGACTACGGGTCACGTGGGTTGACCGTTCGCGACCCCGAGGCACCCTTTGGAGCTTCGGCACGTACGAGGGCGCATGATCCTCGACCACGTCAACATCGGGGTTGCGGACCTGGCGGCGAGCAGGGTGTTCTCCGAGCGGGCGCCGGCTCCGCTCGGCATCACGTTCGTGATGGCGAACCCTAAGCCGGAGTTCTGGATCTCGGAGCGCGGGCGCTCTGGCTTGGTACACATCGCGTTCGCCGGCGCGGACCGCGGCACCGTCGATCGCTTTCATTCCGAGGCATCGCGGCGGGTGGTCGCGACAACGGGGCTCCTGGAGTCCGGTCGCAGTACCACCCGTCCTCCTACGGCGCGTTGTACTCGACCCGGACGGCAACAACATCGAGGCGGTGACCCACATCGCGGGCTGAGTTCGCGCTTCAGCGGGCGCGGCGGATCACGAGCAGCGAGTGGGCCTCCATCGCGATCTCGGTGCGCGCGGGGTACGAGCGATCGTTCTCGGTGTCGGGTTCGCTCGTCGACAGCGCAAGTTCCCAGCGCAGTCCGAATCGCTTGGGGGGGAGCGTGAACAGCACCCGTTCCGATGCAGCGTTCGCAATCATCAGGAACGAGTCGCCTGTCAACCGCTCGCCGCGGTCGGTCGGGGTGGGGATCTCGTCGCCGTTCAGGAACACGGCGAGGCTGCGAAGCTCGGGGTCTCGCCAGTTGCGCTGTGCGATCGGTCGGCCATCCGGTCGGAACCAGGCGACGTCGGGAAGACCAGAGTCCATTGTCTGACGACCCGTCAGGAATGCGTGGCGGTGAAACACCGGGTTCTGGCGGCGCAACGCGACGAGCCGCTGCACGAACCGGAGCAGGCGCTCGCGCTCTGGATCGAGCGCCCAATCGTGCCAGCTGATCGCGGAGTCTTGGCAGTAGGCGTTGTTGTTGCCACCCTGCGTGCGCCCGAACTCGTCGCCGCCGGACAGCATCGGCACACCTTCCGACAGAAGCAGCGTCGCGAGCAGGTTCCGTTGCCGCCGGGCGCGCAGCGTGACGACGCCTGCATCGTCCGTCGGGCCCTCTGCGCCGGAGTTCCAGCTGCGGTTGTCGTCGGTGCCGTCGCGGTTGTCCTCGCCGTTCGCTTCGTTGTGTTTGTGGTCGTAGGCGACGATGTCCGCCATGGTGAACCCGTCGTGGGCGGTGATGAAGTTGATCGACGCGGACGGGTGACGGCCGTCCTCCTGATACAGGTCGCTCGATCCGGCGAAACGCGACGCGAAATCGGCGATGCCGCCCCCGGCGCCACGCCAGAAATCACGCATCGTGTCGCGGTACTTGCCGTTCCACTCCGTCCACAGCACCGGGAAGTTGCCCACCTGGTAGCCGCCCTCGCCCAGGTCCCACGGCTCTGCGATGAGCTTGACCTGGCTCAACACCGGGTCTTGGTGGATCGTGTCGAAGAACGCCGAGAGGCGATCGACGTCCCACAACTCGCGTGCGAGTGCGGATGCCAGGTCGAAGCGAAAGCCGTCGACGTGCATCTCAAGCACCCAGTAGCGAAGCGAATCCATGATGAGCCGCAGCACGCTCGGATGCACGGGGTTCAGGCTGTTGCCTGTCCCGGTGAAGTCCACGTAGCTACTCGGATCATCCGGGTGCAGGCGGTAATAGGAGCGGTTGTCGATGCCCTTGAAGCTCAACATCGGTCCGGACGGAGAGCCCTCGGCGGTGTGGTTGTAGACCACGTCCAGAATGACCTCGAGGCCGGCGGCATGAAGTAGGCGCACCATCCCCTTGAACTCGCGGACCTGCTGGCCTGACGTGCCGTTGGCCGAATAGCGGGCGTCAGGGGCCAGGAAGCCGATCGAGCTGTAGCCCCAGTAGTTGCGCATCCCGCGGTGACGCAACGCCGGCTCGTCGGCGATGTGGTGTACCGGCAGGAGTTCGACGGCGGTGACGCCCAGATCAAGGAGGTGTGCGATCGAAACTGGGTGTGCCAAGCCCGCGTAGGTTCCGCGAAGCTCGGGCGGGATGTCGGGATGCCCGATCGAGAAACCGCGGACGTGGGTCTCGTAGATCACGGTCTCGTGCCATGGCACGCAGGGCGCGCGATCGTCCCCCCAGTCGAACGCCGGGTCGGTGACGACGCATTTGGGAACCGCGGGCGCGGAGTCGGTCGGGTCGCGTGCGCCGTCCGAGGTGAACGGCGCGATGCGCGGGTCGCCGGTCTCGCCGGCCCCGTCGATCGCCTTGGCGTACGGGTCGATCAGGAGTTTGGCGGGGTTGAACAGGTGTCCCTCGCCCGGCGCCCACGGGCCATGCACCCGAAATCCGTACCGCTGGCCCGGGCCGACCCCGGGCAGGTAGCCATGCCAGATGTGCGCGGTGCGCTCGGTCAACGTCAACCGGGTTTCGGCGCCGGCCTCATCGAACAGGCACACCTCGACCCCGGTCGCGTGTTCGGAGAAGAGCGACACGTTGGTTCCCTCACCATCCCACGTCGCGCCGAGCGGAAAGAGCCGTCCCGGCCACACCGGCGGTGTCACCCGGGTCCGAGCCACACGACGGCGAGCGGTGGGATCGTCACGTTCGCGGAGAACGCGAAGCCCTTCCAAGGGCCTGCGTCGGCGATCGTCGTGCCCACGTTGCCGATACCCGAGCCGCCGTACACCTCGGCATCCGAGTTGATCACCTCGTGCCAGGTGCCCCCCTGTGGCAACCCGATCCGGTACGTCTCGCGCGGCACGGGCGACAGGTTCGCGATGCACACGACGGGACGCCCGTCGTCGGCGTAGCGGCAGAACGCAAGGACGTTGGCGGCCGCATCCTCGCCCTCAAGCCAGGCGAACCCCGCCGGGTCGGCGTCGCGCTCCCACAATGCGGGCGCGTCGCGGTAGACACGGTTGAGGTCCCGCACCAGTCGTTGCACGCCGGCATGTGCCGGATCGTCCAGAAGATGCCAGTCGAGGCTGCCGTCGTGATCCCATTCGCGTTCCTGGGCAAGCTCACCCCCCATGAACAGCAGCTTCTTGCCGGGGTGGGCCCACATCCACGCGTACATCGCGCGCAGGTTGGCAAGCCGCTGCCACCGGTCGCCCGGCATCTTCGACAGGAGTGACCCTTTGCCGTGGACGACCTCGTCGTGGGAGAGCGGCAGCAGGTACTGCTCGCTGAACGCGTACAGGAGTCCGAACGTCAGGTCGTCATGGTGGTGGGAGCGGTGGATGGGGTCGCGCTCGAAATAGCGAAGCGTGTCGTGCATCCACCCCATGTTCCACTTGAGGTCGAAGCCGAGCCCACCTTGCGAGGTGGGCCGCGAGACACCCGGCCACGCGGTCGATTCCTCGGCCGCCACGAGCGTCCCCGGGGTGCGTGCGTGCGTGCGCTCGTTGAGCTGGCGCAGGAAGGCGATCGCGTCCAGATCCTCACGCCCGCCAAGGGGGTTCGGCACCCACTCTCCCGCGGAGCGCGAGTAGTCGAGGTACAGCATCGACGCGACGGCGTCTACGCGCAGGCCGTCGGCATGCATGTCCTCGAGCCAGAACGACGCGCTGGCCAGCAGGAAGTTACGCACTTCGTTTCGCCCGTAGTTGAAGATCAGGGTTCCCCAATCGGGGTGGGCGCCCCTGCGGGGGTCGGCATGCTCGTACAGAGCGGTGCCGTCGAAGTTGGCGAGCGCATGGTCGTCGCGCGGGAAGTGCGCGGGCACCCAATCCAGGATGACCCCCAGGTCCGCCGCGTGGCATGCGTCCACCAGCGCGCGGAACGCATCCGGGTCGCCGAAGCGCGACGTCGGCGCAAAATAGCCGGTGGACTGGTACCCCCACGATCCGGCGAAGGGGTGCTCCATCACCGGCATCAGCTCCACATGCGTAAAACCCATGTCGGTGACGTAGGACACGAGCTCGTCGGCGTGCTCGCGGTAGGTCAGCGACCGGTTGCCCTGCAGGGGGTTGCGTCGCCACGACCCCAGATGCACTTCGTAGACCGATACCGCCTCGCGCCAGGGCTTGCGATCCTGGCGGGCCTGCATCCAAGCATCGTCCAACCAGCGATGGGTGCTGCGGGTGACGATCGAGGCCGTGCGCGGCGGCGCCTCGGACGCACCGGCCATCGGATCGATCTTGGCCTTGGTCGCGCCATCGGAGCCGTGGATCTCGAACTTGTACCTGGCGCCGTCGGCGATGCCGGGCACAAACAGCTCCCAGACGCCGGCGCCGCCGAGTGAGCGCATCGGTTGCGCCGCGCCGTCCCATCCGTTCCAATCGCCGACGACGCTGACCGAACGAGCCGACGGTGCCCAGACCGAAAATGCGACTCCGGGGACACCGTCGATATCGCGCGACTGGGCCCCCATCACCCGCCACAGCTCTTCGTGACGACCCTCGGCGATCAAGTGCAGGTCGAGCTGGCCCAGGGTCGGGGCGAACGCATACGGATCGGGCGCGCGGTGGGTCGATCCGTCGGGGTAGACGGTCTCGATCTCGTAGCGACCGGGAGCGTCTGCCAGCGGTGCGGCGAACAGGGCAGAGGCGACGTGGTCCAGGTCGAGCGCCGGGCCTGACGCGGGATATACGCGCACCTGCGCCGCCAGGGGACGCCACGCCCGGACCACCCAACCGCCACTGGTCGGATGGACGCCCAGGACGGCGTGGGGATCGTGGTGGGCGCGTTGCTCGAGCAGCTCGGCTGCGGCGGGGGCATCGCTCATGCGGTCCTCTCCAGGAGCACATCGATCGCTGCGGCCGGGATCGCGACCCAGTCCGGCCGGTGGGAGATTTCGTAGCGCAGCTCGTAGACCGCTTTCTCGAGTTCGTACAACCCGAGCACCTCGTCGGTCATCGCGGACGTGGGCGGCAAGAGGCCAGTCGGCTCGACCACCCCGAAGTAGCCGTCCAGCAGTGCCGCGCGGGCCGCCGGGAGCCAGGCCCCGGCAACATCGACACCGTCGTGCAGGCGAATCGCCCCCGCCGCGTAATCCAGTGACCGCACCAGGCCGGCGACGTCGCGAAGCGGCGACCGCTTGCGGCGACGTTCGGTCACGGGACGCGCCGGCTCGCCCTCGAAGTCGATCAGGTGCCAGTCGCCGTCCCCCCACAGTGCTTGGCCCAGGTGCAGATCGCCATGCACCCGGATCTTGCGCCCCAGGCCCGTGCCCTTGGAGACCCCACGCAGGCGATCCCGGATGTCGTCGGCGCGGCCTGCGATCGGCGCCAGGGCCGGATCGTCCGGCAGGTTCGCGAACACGTCGTTGGTCAGTTCGTCCAGCGCCGCCGACATCAGCGCCAGACCCTCGGGGCTGACCTCCTCTGGCACGAAGGCGGGGTCGGTGCGCTCGGAGGCCAATGTGGCGTGCAGGAGTCCGGTGACGGCGCCGAGGCGCTCGATGGCGGGTAATACCTCGTCGCCACGGCCATCGCGGAGCGCCGCCGTCACGAACTCCCAGCCGTCCTGCGCACCCGCCTGGTAGTGCTGCAACATCCCGAGGGTCGCGTCCAGCGGCGGGCCTCGATGCTCGAACCAGCCGAGCAGTGGCGGCGTGTGCGGAAAGTCGTGCGCCGCGAGGAACCGCAGCACCTCGACCTCGGGGTTGATGCCCGGCTCCAACCGCCGGTAGCACTTGAGGATCATGCGATCGTCGAACACGACTGAGGTGTTGCTCTGCTCGTGGCCGGCGGGCCGCGGCCGGTCGGGCAACGGATCGAGTCGATCCGCCCCGACCGCGCTTCGGAACTCCACGCCCGACGCCTCGCCGAGCGTCGCAGACGCGCGAATATGCGCAAGGACGACACCAAGGTCACGCGGGTCGTCGAACGCCTCGTACAGCTCCTCGTCCCCGGCCCGCCAAACCGTCGTTTCCGTCGGGCCACCGGCCTGACGCCGGCCCATCATGAGCTGGTACAGCTCATGATGGCCGCTGTGGAAACCGACCTCGACCAGTGCGATCGCAAGCGGCGGATCGTCGCTGATCGGCACCACTTGCACGACTGTCGCCTGCGCGATCGCGTGCTGGCGCGAGCCGTACCAGCGGCGGTCGGCGACGAACGCGGCGAGGGCGTCCTGGTCCAGGTCGCCTGAGGTGAGCAGCGTGGTCAGGTCACGCATCGCCGTCCTCCAACGTAAACCAGAAGAACCCGCGTGGCGCCAACGTCAACAGGTACGGCAGCTCGCCGACAGGGGGAAACCGCGACCCGCCGAACATCTCGACCGGTGTCAAACCGGAAAACGGCGAAAGGTCCAGCTCGACCGCTTGGGCCGAGCGGGCCAGGTTGTGAACGCACAGGATCGTGTCGTCGGCATGCCGGCGTACGTGGGCGAAGATCCGGGGGTTGCTGGTGCGAAGCGCCTCGTAGCTGCCCAGGCCGAACACCGGATGCGCTTTACGCAGCGCGATGAACCGCTGCGTCCAGCGAAGCAGCGACCCGGGTGAACGAAGCTGCGCCTCGACGTTGACCGCCTGGAACCCGTGTACCGGGTCCATCAACGGCGGCAGGTAGAGCTGCGCGAAGTCTGCGCGCGAGAAGCCGCCGTTGCGGTCGCTCGTCCAGTGCATCGGCGTGCGCACTCCGTCGCGGTCGCCCAGGTAGATGTTGTCGCCCATCCCGATCTCGTCCCCGTAATACAAGACGGGGCTGCCCGGCAGAGAGAACAGGATCGCGGTCAAGAGCTCGACCTCGTCGCGGCCGTTGTCGAGCAGAGGCGCTAGGCGGCGGCGGATGCCGAGGTTCAGCTTCATGCGTGGGTCGTTGGCGTACTCCGCGTACATGTAGTCGCGCTCGTCGTCGGTGACCATCTCCAACGTCAGCTCGTCATGGTTTCGAAGGAAGAGACCCCACTGGCACGAGTCGGGGATCGGCGGGGTCTGCTCCAGGATCTCGATGATCGGGGTGGCGTCCTCGCGTCGCAGCGCCATGAACATGCGTGGCATGACGGGGAAGTGGAACGCCATATGGCACTCGTCGCCGACACCGAAGTAGTGGACGACGTCCGCCGGCCACTGGTTGGCCTCGGCCAGGAGCACCCGGTCGGGGTAGCGCTCGTCCACTTCGCGGCGCACGCGTTTGAGGTAGGCATGTGTCTCGAGCAGGTTCTCGCAGTTGGTGCCCTCGCGCTCGAACAGGTACGGCACGGCATCCAGGCGAAACCCGTCCAATCCCATCTCCAGCCAGAAGCGCAGGGCTTCGAGCATGGCCTCCTGAACCTCGGGGTTGTCGTAGTTGAGGTCGGGCTGGTGATGGAAGAAGCGGTGCCAGTAATAGGCGCCCGCCTCCTCGTCCCACGTCCAGTTGGATGTCTCGGTGTCGATGAAGATGATGCGGACGTCTTCGTAGCGGTGCTTGGTGTCCGACCACACGTACCAGTCGCGTTTGGGGTTGTCGGGCGAGGAACGGGCCTCAACGAACCACGGGTGCTCGTTGGACGTATGGTTCATGACCAGATCTGCGATGACCCGGATTCCGCGCTGGTGGGCCGAGTCGATCAGGGTCTTGACGTCGTCGACATCGCCATAGTCGGGGTGGATGCCGAAGAAATCGGCGATGTCGTACCCGCCGTCGCGCATGGGCGACGGGTAGACCGGCAGAAGCCACAGGCAGTCGATGCCGAGCCACTCCAGATAGTCCAGCTTCTCGAGCAGGCCGCGCAGGTCGCCATGGCCGTCGCCGTTGGAATCGTGGAAGCCGCGGACGTAGACCTCGTAGAACACGGCTGTTTTGAACCACAGCGGCTGCGAGGCGAACCAGCCGGGGCGCTCCCCGGGAGTGGTGGCGCTCATCCCCGGACCGCCATCACATGCGCCGCGCCCGGGTCCAAGGCGACGTAGTTGCCTCCGGCGCGCCAGGCGTAGATCGCCGAGTCCAACAGGTCAGAGAGGGAGACGCGCTCGGGCAGGCCGTACTCGGGTGGCAGGTGGACGAGCCCCACCTGGCGCGTGCTCGGATCCAGGTTGACTACGCACACCACAGTCTGCGCCCCCTTGCCTTTGGCGTAGGCGATCAGGTGTTCGTTCTGGGTCTCGAGGAATCGCAGGGGGCCGATGCGTCGCAGCGCCGGCTGGGCTCTGCGTATCGCGTTGAGGCTGCCCACCAGGTCGAGCAGAGGCCCGTCCAGGCGACGGCGTTTGGACTCGTATTTCTCCGAGTCCAGGTACTCCTCGCTCCCCGCGCGGACCGGCGTGCGCTCGAACTGCTCGAACCCGGAGTAGATCCCATAGCTCGGGCTGAGCGTCGCCGCCAGGACCAGTCGGGCGCGGAACGCCGCGGGTCCACCGGTCTGCAGGTACTCATGAAGGATGTCCGGGGTGTTGGCAAAGAAGTTCGGGCGAAAGAACGCGGCGACGTCGGGGCGGGCGAGTTCGGTCAGGTACTCCTGCAGCTCACTCTTGCGGGTACGCCACGTGAAGTACGTGTAGGACTGGCTGAATCCGACCTTGCCCAGTTCATACATGACGGCGGGGCGGGTAAACGCCTCGGCCAGAAAGGCCGTCTCGGGATGCGCCGCGCGCACCGTTGCTATCAACCATTCCCAAAAGCCAAGCGGCTTGGTGTGAGGGTTGTCGACCCTGAAGATGCGCACGCCATGGTCGCACCAGTGCAGCACCACAGCCCGGATCTCCTCCCACAGTGCGCGCCAATACGGCGTGTCGAAGTTGACGTTGTAGATGTCCTGGTACTTCTTGGGCGGATTCTCGGCGTACTTGAGCGTGCCGTCGGGGCGACGGTGAAACCACTCCGGGTGTTCGCGAAGCCATGGGTGATCGGGGGAGCACTGGATGGCCAGGTCGAGCGCCAGTTCGATGTCGTGCGTGGCCGCGGCGGCGACGAGCCGGTCGAAATCCTCGAGCGTTCCCAGTTCGGGGTGGATCGCGTCGTGTCCGCCCTCGGCAGCCCCGATGGCCCAAGGGCTTCCCGGCTCGCTCGGTTTGGCGGTCAGAGCGTTGTTCTTACCCTTGCGATGGGTGATGCCGATCGGGTGGATCGGGGTCAGATAGAGCACGTCGATGCCGAGTTTCGCGAACGCCGGCAGGGCCGCCTCGATGCCGCTGAAGCCACCCCACGAGCGCGGGAAGAGCTCGTACCACGCCCCGAACGTTGCGCGCTCGCGGTCGACGTCCAACCGGTAGACGCCGCTCCGGGATCTGTCGGGGCGTTCGGGGCTCTGGTCCATCGCCGCCGCCAGCTCCTCGCCGAGGGCCGTGGCGACGCGTTGATCCAGTGGCGCATCGGACGCCATGACCACTGCGCTCGCACGGGCGGCGGTCTTGGCGGTCCCGCGAAGACGCCGGACTGCGGCGCCGACAAGCACCGCGCCCTCCAAAAGCTCGCTCGTCAGGTCCTCCTGCCCCCCGTCGACGCGCCGGCGCATCTCGTGGCGCCACGACGCGAACACATCCACCCATGCCTCGACGGCGAACTCGTGGACGCCGAGGTCATGAGGCGTCAGGGTCCCGTGCCAGCGGTCGGTCCCGGGCGCATCCGTCAGCGGAGTCTCGACCCACCCGCCCGAGGGTCCTCGGTGGCGCAATACCGCTCGCAGGATCTCGTGTCCGTCGCGAAGGATCGTGGCCGAGATCTCGGCCCTGTCGCCCGCGGTGATCTTGGGTGCGTAGGCACCTGCGTCCAGTACCGGTTGGACGTCCTGGATGACGATACGCCCGGGACGGGACTTCGGAGCTGGTGGGATCACCCCGTCAGCATGCCGGATGGACGCCCTTGAGGTCGCGGAGTGTCCACCTCGCGCCATCACCACGCAACGGGCCTCCTAGAGGTGAAAGTCGAAGAACCCCGTCGCGGTTCCCTCGATCGTCGCGAGCCGCATCGTGTGGCACTCCGGGAGCGATCGGGCGATGTCGTCGGCGGCGGCAGGGGTTTGGTCGCCTTCCTTACTCATGATGAGCTGCGTGATGACGTCCTGGTTGCTGTGGGCGGAGGTCGCTCGAACGTGGATGTGGCGTGCGCGGCCCTCGTACTCGCCGGGGAAGATCGTGGTGAACCGGTAGTAGCCGTTGGCGTCCGTGACGACATGCCCGCGCAGGCTGAACTGCTCGGCCGTATAGCCACTGGCAGGACCGTTGGACTCCGGCCAGTAGGCGCCGCTGTTGTCCGTCTGCCAGATGTCGACGGCGGCGTTGGCGAGTGGCGTGGTCTTGGCGGTCCCGCTGTAGACGTAGCCGGCGATCGCGATGGCATCTCCCGGCAGTGAGTCGTAGTTGAGGTTGCCGTCGGTCAACTCCGCCGTCCCCGTGACGTAATACGGGCCCTCGGTCGTGCCATCGGTGATCGACGAGCATGCGGACGAGGAGCCCGGCGCGCCCGGCGCATCCGTCGTCGTTGATGTTGCTGCCGCTGGAGGCGCTGCAGACGCAGTTTGCGCCGTTTGCGTACTCGATCCGGTCTGAGCAGCGGTTGACGGCTCGTTCCCACCTCCGCAACCTGCGGTTCCCGCTGCGAGGAGGACCACCGCGAGGATGCTGATCTGTCGTCTCATGTCTCTCTGCTCCCCTGGGGTCAGCGCAAGAACTCCTGCACTGTTTGGCGGCTGCAACCTTCGCGATACGGCGGCACCGTCTCACTGGGTTTTGCTTCGGAAATAGCCGTCCTGCGGTTCGCATTTCCAGCCGCCGGGGGCGAGCCCTGCTCCGGGCCGTTTCGCTCGCCATCCGGCACAGCAGTTATTTTTGCGCCAACCCTTGGTGCTCATCGAGCCCTTTGTCTGGCCCTGCGGGAACTCTCGTTCAGGGACAGTGGAATCAGATGAGAATAAGCTGTGCGTGCGCTGTGCATGTCGGCGCGATCATGTGGTCACGGTACGACCGTTCGGCGTGGACCGGCGGGTCCACATCAAGGCGGCGCCCAGTGCGACGAGTCCGATCGAGATCAGTTGCGCCGTCGTCAAACCGGCCACGACGGAGTCGTTGCGGCGGACGAATTCGATCAGGAAGCGTTCGACGCCGGCGAAGACGCACCACACGCCGAAGAGCGCCCAGGGGCGGTCGAACCGGTTGCGAAGCCGCCACAGGACGTAGAACGCGACGAGCATTGCGGTGGTCTCGTAGATGGGGGTGGGGTGGACGAGCTCGGTGGTCGGTACCTCGCCTTCGGGGTAGCTCATCGCCCACGGCAGTGAGCTGGCCGAGCCGTAGTCGCCGTCGCCCGAGAGTTGGCACCCGATGCGGCCGATCGCGTATCCCAGCGCCAGGGCCGGTCCCATGGCGTTGGCGACGACGCCGACGGGGAGCTTGCGCCACGCGGCGACGAGCCACACGCTGATCGCCCCGCCGATGACCCCGCCGTACCAAATCAGGCCGGTACTCGAGAAGAGGCCGCCGTCGCTGCCATTCTGGATCAGGTAGTCGATACGGGCCCCTATGAACCCGCCGACACCCGCCGCGATCGCGAGTTCCCATGCCAGGGCCGGGTCACGCCCCCGGCTGGCCAGGTCCAGCGACAGAAAGTACGCGGATACGATCAACCCGAGCGCCACCATCAGGCCGAAGCTGTGCAGCGTGAACGGCCCAATCGAAAACAGATCCGGAATCACGGCGCCGGCCCGTTGGCCGGGGCGATTATGGGCACGCCGTTCGTGCGCAGGAGTGATCGTCTCATCGTCAGCCGCACGATACGGGACGACCACCAGCCGCGACGTTCGGCCGGGTCGATGTCGCTCCGGTGAGCCGTGTACGGAAGGGTCGTTACGCGCCCCGGGAACCCGCCTGGGCAAAGGGTTCCCGGTACATTTGTGTCTGACACCATGTATCAAAACCGCACAATGTGACACGGCTCAACTTTTGGTGTCAATCCGGCTGGCCGCGGCCCGTGGGGCGTCGCGAACGGGGATCGGGGTTTCGGGCCGTCTGCCCTCGCGAGTCGCCTATCATCGGACCGTGGACACGAACGCCGCTCTCACCGATCGCGGTTTGCGCCGGACGCCTCAGCGCATGGCGGTGCTGCGTGCGCTTGACGACGGTCATGCGCTGAGCGCCCAGGACGTCTTCACGCGCGCCCGGGGGACCTGCCCCGAACTTGGGCTCTCGACGGTGTACCGGACGCTGGTCGCGTTGACTGACGCCGGGTTGCTCGATGCCATCGGTCAGCACGAGGGCGAGGCCACCTACCGGCTCTGCGGCGGCTCGCACCATCATCACCTGGTGTGCTCAGCGTGCCGGCGTGTCGAAGAACTCTCGGAGTGCGACCTGAGCCCGATCGAAGGGCGCATCGCCTCGGATACCGGGTTTCGGGTCGATGGGCATACGTTGACGTTCCACGGTCTGTGCCGGGAGTGTCAGTCGCCGTAAGGAAGTGTCAATGAATAACTACTGCGGCGGAGGGCGAGCGAAAACCGAGTCAGGCGGTGTCCGCGAGCCTCGCCGCTATCGGGCATAACGGCGATCTCGCGGACGCCGTATGGCGACGGTTTGCAGCCGCCAAACGTCGTAGTAGTTCATTGACGCTGATTTAGGGTCTGTGTCATGAAAACTCCCTTGCCGGACGGCGAGCGAAAACCGAGCACTGCGGTGGTGGCGAGCCTCGCCGCTACTGGTGGTAACGGCGATCTCGCCAGTGCCGGAGTGCGACGGTTTGCAGCCGCCGAACGGTGAGGGAGTCATGACACAGGCCCGAATAACGCTCAGCGCCGACGAGGCCCGCAGGCTCGCGCTGTGGAGCCAAGGATTCCTCGGGCCGCGGGATCGGCGGGGCGGGCCCGCTGCAATGTTGCGACGGCTGGGCGCCGTGCAGCTCGACACGATCTCGGTGCTGGCGCGCTCCCACGAACTTGTCGCCTACGCCCGACTGGGGTCGGTCCGGCGAGAGGAGGTGGAGGCCGCGTACTGGTCGGGCGCGGGCGCGTTCGAGTACTGGTCACACGCCGCGAGCATCCTGCCGATCGAGGATTGGCCGTGGTACGCGATGCGCCGTGCCCGGCACCGCGATGCGTTGACCGGGCCCGCCGGACCCCGTGACGCCATCGTGGCCGCGCTGCGAGCAGATGGTCCGCAAACGGCGCGCCAACTGGGCGGCGCCCGCCAAGGCGGCGACTGGTGGGACTGGTCGCCGCTCAAGCGTGCAGCCGAGGAACTCTTGGCCGCCGGTCAGGTCGTGTGCGTCACGCGCCGCGGCTGGCACCGCGTGTACGACGTGGCCGAGCGAGCAATTCCCGACGCTCTGCGCGCGTACGCTCCATCCGATCGGGAGTGCAAGATCGCGCTCGTTCGTCGTGCGGCATCCGCGCTCGGCGTCGGCACGCTCGCTGATCTGGCCGACTACCACCGTCAGCGTCCGACGCGCATGCGGGCGGTCATCGACGAGGCGGGGCTCGTGCCAGTCACGGTCCAGGGATGGAATGCGCCCGCCTGGGCCGGCGTCGAGGCGCTGCAGGCGCTTGAGGCCGGGTTGCCCCGAACCCATCGGACCACGCTGCTGTCTCCCTTTGACTCGCTGGTCTGGGACCGGGCGCGCACCGAACGGATCTTCGGGTTCGCACACCGGCTTGAGGCGTATGTGCCGGCGCCCAAGCGGGTCTTCGGGTACTTCGCGATGCCCGTCCTGGCGGGCGGACGCCTTGTGGCCCGCGTCGATCCGGTGCGCCGGGATGGTGCGCTCGTTGGTCGCACGGTGACCTTGGAGCGCCCTGGCGCGCTGGCGTCGGTTGCGCGCGCCATGGTCGAGGCGGCCGGGTGGGTCGGGTGCGAACGGGTCAGCGTGGAGCGGGTCGTGCCGCCCGCCGCCGCTGCGCCACTGCAAGCAGCCCTGATCGCGGCGATGCGATCCAGGTGACCGCGAACAGTCCGGTTGCGACGAGCACCACCGCACCGCCGGCTGCCACATCGGCGTGAAACGACAGGTACAGGCCGCCGATGCCCGCTGCCACGCCGTAGGCGACCGCTGCCCCGATCGTCGTTGCGATGCGGCGCGCCACCAGTCGCGCTGACGCGGCCGGGGTGACCAGCAACGCCAGGACGAGCACGGTGCCGATCGCGCGGATCGACACGACGACCACGAGCGCCAGCGCGCACAGCAGGATGACGTCGATCACGCCCGGACGCATGCCTGCGGCAGCGGCGCCGGCCCGGTCGAACGAGCTGACGATGAGCGGTCGGCGCATCACTGCCAACGTCCCGATGACCAGGACCGCGATCGCGGCCGATACCGTCAGGTCTGCGCGCGACACACCCAAGAGATCACCGAACAGGAACGACGAGATGTTCCGGTCGAGCGGGCCCAGGGCGGACGCCAACAGCACGCCCAGCGCGAACATCCCGGTGAACACCACGCCGATCGCCGTCTCGTCGGTTGTGTGTGCAGCGCGCGACGTCAACGCGATGCCGATCGCCGCAGCCAGGCCTGCGGCCAGGCCGCCCAGGATGATCGAGCCGCCCAGCGCTGACGCCAGCACCGCGCCCGGCAGCACCGTGTGCGAAAACGCCTCGACTGTGAACGGCAAGCCTCGGATCACGACGAACACCCCGAGCGCGCCGCCCAGGATTCCGACGATGATCAGCTCCAGGCCTGCGCGTGCGACCAGTTCGGTCGCCCACGGATCGGTCAGCCAGCTCACCGGTCGCCGTGGTGGTGGTCGGCCGGGTGATCGCGGTCATGCCCGTGGTCGTGGTCGTGATGAGCACCTTCGTCAAGTACTCGGATGGGTCCTCCGCCCGCGCCGTCGGTGACGACCAGGATGCCGTGGTAGGTGTTTCTCAGGGTCTCGGCGGTAAACGTCGCGTCCGGTGGGCCGTATGCCATGACGCGCCGGTTCAGAAACAGCAATCGATCGCATGTGGCGGCTGCCTCGTTGATGTCGTGCGTGGCCACCAGGATCGTGCCGCCATGGTCGCGTCGGCGGACGATCGATTCCTGCAGGATCTGTCCGCTCGCCGCGTCCACCCCGGTCAGCGGCTCGTCCAGCAACATCACCTGTCCGCCCTGGGCAAGGGCACGGGCCATGATGACCCGCTGTCGCTGTCCGCCCGACAGCTCACCGAACGCGCAGGCCCGGTGCTCGCCCATCCCGACCTCGTCGAGCGCCCGTTCGGCCACGGTCTTGGCGTCGCGCCCCAGGGGTCGCCACCACGGCGTCGCCGAGTACCTCCCCATCAACGCGACGTCCAACGCCGTCGCTGGGAAGTCCGAGGTGGTGCGGTCACCCTGGGGCACATAGGCGGGCGTGCCGTCGATCCGCACCGCACCGGTGTGGGGGAGCAGGCCGAGCAGTGCGCGAAACAGCGTGGACTTGCCGGCGCCGTTGGGACCGATGACCCCGACGATGCACCCGGCCGGTACCGCGAACGTGACGTCGTCGAGCGCCCGTTTCGCGCCGAACGCCACAGTCACGCCGGTGACCTCCAGCGGAGACCGGCTCACGGTGTGCCGATGCCGGAGATGATCGCGTCCATGTTGGCCCGCATCATGCCCAGGTAGGTGCCGGCGGGGGTGTCGGCCGGTCCGAGTGCGTCCGCGTAGAGCGGCGCGCCCAGGCTGACCCCGGCTTCTTCGGCCAATGCGCGCTCCACCCGCGGATCGATCGACGCCTCCGCAAATACGACGCGAACCCCCTGCGCGCGGATCGTCTGCGCCAGCTCGGCCAGTTGCTTGGCAGAGGGTTGGGCGGCGGTCGAGAGCGACGGCAGCGTCGTCCCCACGACGTCGATCCCGTAGCGCTTCGCAAAGTATCCGAACGCGTCGTGGTCGGTCACGATCTTGCGGCGATCGGTGGGAATCGTCGCGATCCGTCGTTTGAGCTCGCGGTCGAGTGCGGTGATCCGGTCGGTCAAGCTCCGGGCATTGGCGCGGTAGGCATCCGCTCCCGGCGGGTCAGCGGCTGCGAGCGCCCGCTCGACTGCGCCGACCATGTCAATCGCGTTGACCGGGTCGAGCCAGATGTGTGGGTCGCCACTCGGCAGGGCAGTGATGCCCGTGGTGGTGACGGTGCGTTGCGCAGATCCGCCCGCGTTGGCGACGACCTGGTTCAGCCAGTCGTCCAGGCCCAGTCCGTGTTCCAGGACGACGTCGGCATCGGCGACGGCCAAGACGTCCGAAGGGGTGGGCTCATACTCATGCGGATCGGTGTTGGGCTGCAGGAGCTGCGTCAGGACGATGCGATCGCCGCCGACGTTACGGGCGAAGTCCCCGAGCTGGGTCGTGGTCGCGACGACCGTGACGCGGCCGTCGTCGGCGTTCGACGATTGCCCACAGCCGGTCAAGACAACGGCGGTTGCAGCGATGATCGCCCCGAGGGCGAGCGAGCGAGTACTCAGGCGCATCCCGACGAACCGTACCTACATGAGAATCAATGTCAAATAGGAACGACTGCCATATGGCGGCTGCGCCACAACCGCGCGGCCCGCAATGACGACACGACGACGAAGACCGTTGCTGCGACGACGGCGATCCCGGCGCCCGGCGGCGCGTCCAGTTGGTAGGCCACCCACAGCCCGGCCGCGCCCTCAGCGGCCGCCAGGCAGATGCCCGCCAGGTGCATGGTCGGGACGCGACGCGTGAGCAGTCGCGCCGTCGCCGACGGCACCAGCAGCAGCGCCGCGACCAGCAGACTGCCGACGGCAGACAGGGCGACCGCGACGGTGGCGGCCAGCAGCACCATCAGCACGCTGTCCAGCAGTCGCACCCGCCGACCGTCGGCCACAGCCAAGTCGCGCTGGAACGTGGCGGTGGCCAAGTCGCGCCCCGCCACCAGCGTCACGCCGAGCACGAGGGCCGCAACGATCGCCGTGCGTGCGATCTCGGCCCAGCCGATCGCGAGCAGGCTGCCGAACAAAAGTGCGTTGGCGCGGACACCCGGGTCGGTGACGTCGCTGACGAGCACGGCTCCGAGCGCCAACGCCGCCGACAGGATGATCGCGACCGCGACGCCGTTGGCAAGCTCGGGGCGGGTGGACATCCACGCCAGGCCGAGCGCAAGGGCGACGGCCGTGACGAGTGACGTGCCGAACAAACTCCAGCCGGCGAGTGCCGCCACCACGAGTGCGGGAAACGTCGCGTGCCCCAGCGCGTGTGTGACGAACGCGAGCCGACGTGTGACGACCCAGGTCCCGAGCAGGCCCGCCGGCACCGCGAGGATCAGCACCTCGATCAGTGCTCGCTGCATAAACGGCGGTCGGAACGGATCGACGAGAAGGTCGGCGATGGACATCGCCCAGGTTCATATCTGATTTCGTGGCGACGGAGCATTAACACGTTCTTTACCGAAGTCCCAGGTGGTCGGCAGGTTCGCGTCCTACGGTGCGTCCATCGAATCGGAAGTGACGACAAGGAGTGGTAAATGAAACGACCGACCAATCGAACGTTGATGGTGCTTGCCGGCACCGTCGCACTGGGCGCCGGCGGCGCCACGCTCGGTGTCGCCGCGTCCGGCGGCGGTTCGAGTCATGCCAAGGATCTGGCCGACGCGCTCAACAGAAACGAGGGCACCAAGCTGACCGAAACTGACGTGCAGGAGGCGATGCAGTCGGTGCATAAGGCGCGCCTCGACGCAGCGGTCACGTCCGGCCGGCTGACGCAGGCCCAGGCCGAGGAGCTGCTGCAGCGGGCCAAGGACGCCCCCAAGCGTCGGGCCGAGCATGAGGCGGCACGGGCAGCGCGCATCGCTCCGGCCGCGAATCTGCTGGGCATGACCGCCGACGCGATCCGCGACAAGCTGCGCGACGGAACCAACCTGGCCAAGCTCGCAGAATCCAAGGGCGTCTCGCGCGCCAAACTCCTCGAGGCCCTCAAGGAGGGCATCACCGCGGTTTCCAAACTGGAGGGCGTCACGTTCACCCCCGAGCGCCTGACCGAGATGGCCGAGCGCATGGCCGACCAAACCGATCAGGGTCGCGGCGGTCATCGCGGTCCCGGTGGCCACGGAGGCTTCGGGCCCGGCGGATTCGGTCCAGGCGGCCCACCGCAGCTCCCACCCCTCGGTCCCTGACGCTCACGGACCCCATCCCGAGCGGCGGCTCCCCACCCCCTCAGGGGGAGCCGCCTCTGGTCACATTGAGGGTTCAGCCCGGTCACCAACGAGGTCAGTGGGGAGCAACGGCGGCCTCGTCAGCACCCAGGTCTTCGGACGACGACGGAAGTGGCGCATCACGCACGGCGAGCGGCACGGGCAGGAGCGGCGAGGGCAGCGACTCGAGTGGCGACGGAACGAGTGGCGGTGGCGAGGACGATGACTGACGTCTCGGTCCGCGAGGTGATCAGTGACCACCCGGTGCGCGTGGCATCTGTCACACAGTTCTCAGTAAGGCGACCCCGCGGAGGGATCGTCGTATGGGCGGTCAGTACCGGCGGGCGCCGGCGTACTGTGATGCGTAGTACGGCTCCGACAGCGACGAGACCTTGACGACGTCGCCGGTTTGCGGAGAGTGGACGAAGTAGCCCTTGCCGATGTACAGGCCCTCGTGGTGAATCGTCCCGTTGCGGTCGGCAAAGAACACCACGTCACCGGGCGTGAGGTTCTCGGGCGAGATCGGGGTTCCGACCGCTGCCTGCTGTCCGGCGACCCTGGGGAGCGTGACGCCGTGACGCTGATAGACGTACTGGATGAGGCCGGAGTGGTCGAACCCGGTGCTCGGGCTCGCGCCGCCCCGCTGGTAGCGCGTGCCGATGAACGTGACCGCGAACTGGACTGCGGCGGCGCCCTTGCCCTGACCGCCACCGGGGACCGCCGTCCCTGGGCCGTATGCGGCGGGGGCGGCAACCGTGCCCTGAATGCCGGGTGCGACCGCGGGAGCGACCGGTATCGCGATCTGCGAGGCGGTGCGGTCGGTGAACACCGTGCCGTTGGGGTCGCCGCCGAGATCCGCGTAGTAGCGGCTGACGTTGCGATTCCAGTTGCTGTTGAGGTTCGTCGGGTCGTTACCCGCGCCGTTCGGCGCCCACCGACGCTGAATCTGCGAGATCGTGACGAGGTCGGAACCCTTGTACAGGCGTCCGCCCAGGTTTCGTGCGGCTCCGGCGATCGCGTCGTCCCACGAGGGGTACACGATGCCCGGGCCCATGCCGAACGGGTTGAAGATCCTCTGGGACGGCCCGTAGGCGCCAAAGCTCGTTTCGGCTCCCGAGATCGCGACGAGGAGACGCGGGTCAAGGCCGACCGCTGTGGACTGGTACACAAACGTCGCGCCGTGGCCTGCGAGTGGGCTGCCCTTACCTGCCAGGTAACTGTCGAGTTGGGCAGACAGGTTGGCGTCGATGACGGGCACCGTCGACGAGACCGGAGCAAACGACAGGCCAGGCAAGGTCGCGAAGGGGCTTGCCGCGGTCACCTGCTGAGCGGCACGCGCTGCGGCCTCTTGACGCAGCTTCTCGACTGGCGGCAGAAGCTCGTCGACGCGGAGGGCCGCCGTGGTGGCCTGTTCCTCGAGGGCGCCTTCACGCTCGGTTAGGGCATCGAGTTGGTCCTCTGGCGCGAGTTCGAGCTGTGAGCGTACGTCGGCAAGATCCGCATTGATGCGCTCGAGCTCGGCCTCGGCTGCTCTCAGGGCCGCGACCTCGGGTGCGTTCTCGTCGATCTCGATGTCCGGAGCCGTTTCGACGCTCGCGATGGCGGCGGTCGGTGGCACAGGAGGGGCGGCGCCGGGGTTTGCGCTCGCGATGAACTGATCCAGGATCTCACCCGGACTGGGCGGCTCGGCGGGCAGCTCCACTGCGGGCCCCACCGTCCAGGAACCTCCGGCCGGCCCGACCTGCCATGCATCGCTCTTTGCGCCAGCGGGTGAGGGACTCGAACCGACGGTCCATTCCCCGGCTGCCGATGCTTGACCCGCAGCGACTGCGGCAGCGACGAGGGCCGCCGCCAGCGTGCGCTTGATCGGGAGGTGGCGTCCAGCCACTCTGAGTCGGCGTCCAGCCATTCTGTGGATAGCAATCGGCGTCTGTGCGCGAACCTTTAGGTTTTTGCGCCAAATGTCCGGCGCATCAGCGAGTGGTGTGACATCCAAATGGCGTGCCTGTATCGCCGAGCGAGAGAGAGCGAAGCGGTGGACGCACGTCGACGGGACACCGGGCATATTCGCGATACCGAGGACGCCGCATCGCGACGCTCGCAGCCGGGGAGACGCCACCGCTCTTTCGATGTCGCACCGCTCTAGGGGCGGACAGCGCCGACGAAGTCGCTGCGGCTTGCCATCGCCGAGATCTTGACGAAGTCACCGGTGCGCGGCGCTTGGACCATCTGACCTCCCCCGATGTAGATACCCATGTGGCCGAGACCGCGGAAGAAGACCATGTCGCCTGGCTGCAGCGGACCCGTCACCCGTGGGAACGCCGCCCAGATCGCCCCTGTGTAATGCGGAACCGACTTCCCGACCTTTGCGTAGGCGTAGCTGGCGAGGCCGCTGCAGTCGAAACCACTCGGCGTTGCGCCGCCCCAAACGTAGGGCACGCCCACGTACTGCATTGCGATCCTGGCTGCTTGAGCGTTGGCCGAACTGCCGGCGCCACTGACGACGCCGGCACTTGCCGGGACGCTCGACCCACCTCCGCCGGAGTTGCCGCCGCTCGCCGGGCGACTGCTCGGGGTGGTCGTCCGGACCCGTTCCAGAGCTTGGCGCCGCTGTGCTTCCGCTTCGCGCCGTTCGCGCGCACGCTCCTGCTCGAGCAACGCACCCAGGCGGCCCTTGGCGCCGGACAGCACCGCCTGCCGCTGCCTCAGGAGCCCCGTGACGACGTCGCGCTGGCGTTGACGGCCTGTGACCTCGGTCTTGGCCTTGCCCTGGTCGGCCAACAGATCGCGTCGGGCGACGACCGTGCGGCGGCGAAGCGCCTGGACACTGCGGACGACGTTCGCGTCCTGGCTGCTCGCACGCTCGAGCGCCTCGGTCCCGCTCAGAAACGCCGAAACGCTGCCGCTCGACAGGATCAGCTGGATACGTGAAGGAGGTGGTTGCATGTATGCCGCGCGCAGGCGTTCGCCCAGAATCGACCGTGCGCGCGCCAGGTCACGCCGCGCGTTTCGCAAAGTCGCGCCGTTTGCCCGGATCCGCGTGTGAATCTGGTCGAGCCGGTAGATCGCGCCGTTGTAGGCCTCGGCGGCAGACCCGACCTGATGGTCGATCGCCGCGACTTCGGCCTGGATCTGCGTCACCTTCGCCCGCAGGTCCGCGATCGACGGGGCAGCCGATGCCGCGGCGGGGGTCACGGCGATGCTGGTCACGACCAGCAGGAGCACCCAGAAGGCGCGCGAATGAATACGGCGATGGTGCTGCAGGGTTGCCTTTCAACGGACACCTTCGACCCGGCCTCCGGTCGAACCGGCCAAGGTACCAGCATTACGATATTTGTCCAATTAGCGGGTTTATGAAATTGCCGTTGCGCGTCGCGGGGTGACGCGGCGGCAATTGCGGACCCTCCGTGATTGATCGTGTCCGATGTCACGACGACAATAGGTGTGTGCGCTTGCGTCCTGTCACGATCCGAAGCCTGTTCGCAATCGCCGCAACGGTGGTTGCGAGTTCGTGTGCGTGGGGAGCGACATCGGTGACGTTCGCGAAGCGCGGGCAGAGCGCCACTCTGCCGCCCGTCGTCGCGATCCCGCAGGTGGGGCCGAAATCCGCAGGCTCAACGGGCACGGCGCGGTATGTGTTCCCGGTGTTCGGCTCAGGTGCGACGTTCACGAGTGAGTATGGCGCGCCGCGGGCCGGCACGGGGTGGCATCAAGGCAACGACATCTTCGCGCCCACCGGCGTGCCGGTGCTGGCCGTCGCCGACGGCGTGCTCTCCAAGGTCGGTGTCAACACCCTCGGCGGCAACCGTTTGTGGCTGACCGACGACCTGGGCAACGCCTACTACTACGCTCACTTGTCGGGGTATGCGGCCCATGCGGCGGACGGCGTCAGGGTGCGTGGCGGCGAGATCATCGGGTTCGTCGGAAACACGGGCCAGGCCATCACCACGCCGCCTCATCTGCACTTCGAGATTCACCCCGGTGATGGCGCGAGCGTCGATCCCTATCCGTACCTGCTGGCCTGGAAGCGGGGCACCAGCGTCTCGCTCGCGTTCAGCGCAGCCGTCGTGTCGCGCGGGCAGGCCCCCGCCGTCGGCGCGGTACTGGTCGGTCAGGAGTCATGGATCGAACGCATCGGCGACACTGGCGACGGGACGGCTCAGGCCGTTCCGTAAGGGCCCGTCAGGTGGAATGCGCCGGATGCCACGACGACGGCTCCGCCGGCGACTTCGACGCGCGTGATGGCGTCGCCTGACCCGTGTGCGGTCGCGTACAGCGTGCTTGGCCGACCGATCTGCGCGCCTTGGGCGATCTCGATCTCGTCACCAAACGCGATGTGTCCGTGGCGAGCCAGGTGACAGGCGAGCGGTCCTGCCGCCGACCCGGTGGCGGCGTCCTCGGGCACACCGTCCGCCGGGGCGAACATTCGGGTCGTCCACCAGCGTCCTGCGCCCGCGAAGCAGTTGATCCCGACCATCTCGATGTCACGGACCCGTGCAAGGTCGGCGAGTGCGCTGAAGTCCGGGCGGACCTGCGCGACTGCAGCCACGTCGGGCAGTGCGACGTAGACATTGGGCAGGCCGTTGTCGTATATCTCGACCGGGAGCTCCGACCCCTGGACCCGGAGGGCTGCGAACAGCGGTGCCGGGTCGTCGAACCGCGCCACTGTCGGGATCGGCTGGCGCATGCGTCCGAACGCGCTCGACGACCTCCGGTCTGAGATCTCGAGGGGGATGAGACCCTGGTGCGTGCGCAGCTCGACATGGTCCAGGCCACCCGTGATCGCGAGCGCGACCGCGGTGCCCAAGACGGGATGTCCGGCGAACGGAACCTCGTTGGCGGGTGTAAAGATCCGCAGGCGCGCCGTCTCCTGGCGGTCGGGCGGAAACACGAAGACGGTCTCGCTGAAGCCCATCTCAAGGGCGAGCGGTTGCAGCAACGCGCTCGGGATGGCCTGGCCCGCCGTGAAGACCGCGAGCTGGTTACCCGCCAGTGGCTCGTTCGTGAACACATCGACGATCAGGTAGGGGTGGGTCGCCACCGACTCAGGGTACCGTCTGCCCGCAGCCCCTATTGTCTGCGGCCCCATGGAACGTCCAAAACGCGATGACGAGCTTGAAGTGACCGTCGGCGATCTCGCCTTCGGCGGTCAGGGTGTTGCCCGTACCGACGGGTTCGTGATGTTCTGCTCCGACACCGCTCCGGGTGACCGTGCGCGGGTGCGGGTGCGCAAAGCCAGGCGCAAGTTCGCCGAGGCCGAGTTGGTCGAGGTGCTGGAGCCGGGACCGGATCGCATCGCCCCGCCATGCCGGTACGTGCCGCGCTGCGGCGGGTGTCGCTTGCAGCACATCGGCTACGAAGCCACGCTCAGGGCCAAGCGGGATCAGATCGTGGACCACCTGTCGCGCATTGCGCATCTGCCTGGCGTCCCGGTGCTGGAGCCCGATGCGGCAGTCGAGCAGTTCGCCTACCGCAACAAGATGGAGTACTCGGCGGCGCCCGGTCCCGATGGCGAACTCACCCTTGGGTTCCACATGCGCGGACGTTGGGACCAGGTGGTCGACATCTCCGAGTGCATGCTCGCGACGCCGTTGGGCAATGCGCTCCGCGAGACCGTTCGCGCATGGGCAGTGGACGAGCAGATTCGCGCGTTCGATCAACGCCAGGTGGCGCGGACATCCGACGACGATATGCGGGTCGAGCAGTTCGGCGCGCTTCGCCACGTCGTGGTCCGAGTCGGCATCAACACGGGGCAGGGTTTGGTGACGATCGTGACGTCGCCGGGGGCGGATGAGGTGGTCGATCGGCTGGCGCCACTCCTGACTGATGCGCACCCCGATCTGGTGGGACTCGTGCATTCGGTCAACGACGGCGTGGCCGAGGTGACGGGCGGGCTGCCGTCGCGTGTCGTCTGGGGCCAGGACTGGCTCGAGGAGCGTGTCCACGGCGTCAAGCTGCGGCTGTCCTCGGGCGCGTTCTTCCAGACCAACACCAAGATGGCTGAGCGCCTGTACGACCGGGCAGCGGAGGCCGCCGGCCTGACCGGCGGCGAAGTGCTGTATGACCTGTACGCCGGGGCCGGAAGCGTGGGACTCGTTCTGGCACCGAAGGCCTCTGAGGTCGTTGCGATCGAACTCATCCGGGAGGCCGTACGAGACGCCAAGGCCAACGCCAGAGCCAACGGGTTCGAGCGCTACCGCGCGCTGTGCGGCGACGTGCGGGTCGTGCTGCGTGAGCAGCGAGGCAAACTTCCGCCCCCCGACGTCGCGATCGTCGACCCACCCAGGGCGGGGCTCTCGGGCGGAGCCATCCGGCGGATCCTGGAGCTGGCCCCGCCGGTGCTCGTCTACGTGTCATGTCACCCCGCGACGTTCGCCGACAACGCCCGCACGTTCGTCGACGGGGGCTACGTCCTGGAGTGGGTGCGTCCAGTCGACATGTTCCCCCAGACCCCTCACATCGAAGCGGTCGCGAGGTTCGTGCGTGCCTGACGGAACCGAGCGGCGTCTGCCACGCTAACGCGGTGCGGGTCTCAGCAAAAGCCGACTATGCGGTACGCGCCGCGATCGAGCTCGCCGGCGCCGACCAGGGCACGCCCACTAAGGGCGACGTCATTGCCCAGGCACAAGGGATACCGCTCAACTTCCTCGAGAACATCCTCGCTGATCTGCGACACGCCGGGCTCGTCGGCAGCCGCCGGGGGCACGACGGCGGGTACTGGCTTGTCAAACCCCCGGCCGAGATCACGGTCGCCGACGTCATTCGCGCCGTCGACGGACCCCTGGCGTCGGTTCGCGGTGAGCGACCCGAGAACACGACGTACCCCGGGGCCGCAGAGCCCCTGCAGCTCGTCTGGATTGCGCTTCGCACCAGCCTGCGTCAGGTCGTCGAGCACGTCACGATCGCTGACATCGCCTCGGGTCGCCTCCCGGCAAAGATCGCGAAGCTTGCCAACGAGCCCGAGTCGTGGACGACCCGGTAAGGGCCTGGCAGAGAACGCTGCGCTTTGTCCAGATGGCGAGCGGAGGAGAGAGTCAGTTCCGTTTGTTCCTCAGATTCCTTCAGCGATGAACAGTGCCGCCTCCGGCGGTCTGATGTAGACGATCTGTCCGGTCTGGAGCTCCAACGTCTCCGCCTCGTTGCGTGCGAGCTGCACCGTGACCGGCTCGCCGTTCTCGAGTTGCAACTCGACACGCACCTCGAAGCCCAGGTGCACGATGCGGGTGACCTGGGCCTCGCTCGTCCCGACGTCCGGCTCGAGATGGACGGTCACGTCGTGGGGGCGCACAAGGCCGCCCTCGACCCGCGCGACCGGGCCGAGGAACGCCATGACGAAGTCGCTCGCCGGGCGGTCGTAGAGATCGCGCGGTGGGCCGGCCTGCTCGATGCGCCCGCGGTTCAGCAGGACGATGGTGTCGGCGAGCTCCATTGCCTCCTCCTGATCGTGCGTGACCAGCACGGTGGTGACGTGCACCTCGTCGTGCAATCGCCGAAGCCAGGCGCGCAGCTCGGTGCGGACGTTGCGGTCGAGTGCGCCGAATGGCTCATCGAGCAGGAGCACCTTCGGCTCGACCGCGAGCGCCCGTGCGAGCGCCATCCGTTGTCGCTGCCCACCCGACAGCTGTGAGGGGTAACGCGTGTGGAACCCGGCGAGCCCCACCACCTCGAGCAGCCGGTCGACCGTCGCGGCGATCTCGGCCTTGGGGCGTTTGCGGATCACCAGACCGAACGCGACGTTGTCACGGACGGTCATGTGCTTGAACGCGGCGTAGTGCTGGAACACGAACCCCACGCCACGTCGCTGGGGCGCCGCGCCCGTCACGTCCTGGCCGTCCAGCCCCACGGTCCCGCTGTCCGGCGTCTCAAGGCCGGCGATGATGCGAAGAAGCGTGGATTTACCCGATCCCGATGGCCCGAGCAGGGCCGTGAGCGAGCCCGACGCAACTTCGACCGACACATCATCGAGCGCGGCGAAGTCGCCGTATCGTTTTGAGACCGACTCGACCGTGATCACGTCTCGTCCTTTCTGCGGTGCACAACAGTCATGGCAAGCAGTGTCACGAGGGCGATCACCGCAAGCAATGCGGACGCCGCGTACGCGCCCGCCAAATCGAAGTTCGTAAAGCGCTTCTCGACCAAGAGCGTCAGCGTCTCGGTCTCGCCCGAGATCTTGCCCGAGACGATGCTGACCGCCCCGAACTCCCCGACGGCTCTCGCCGTCGAGAGGACCACACCGTATGCCAGGCCCCAGCGGATCGACGGAAGCGTGACCCGCCAGAACGTCTGCCAGCCCGAGGCCCCCAGCGTCGATGCCGCCTGCTCCTGATCGTCGCCGACCTCGCGCAGCACAGGGACCACTTCGCGGACGACGAACGGCAGGCATACGAAGATGGTCGCGAGGACGATCCCCGTTGTCGAGAAGATGACCTGCAGACCGACCGCCTGCAGCTCGTCTCCCAGCCAGCCGGTGCGCCCGTACAGCAGCACGAGCGCCAAGCCGACGACCACCGGCGACACGGCAAAGGGCAGGTCGATGAACGCCTCGAGTAGTCGCCGCCCGCGGATCTTCCCGCGCACCAGTACAAGGGCCGTCAACACGCCAAACGCCGCGTTGAGCGGGACGGCGATCGCCGTGACCGTCACGGTCAACCAGAACGCGTGGATCGCGGCAGGCGTGGTGACGCTGTCCCAGACCGCGCCGATGCCCGGCTCGAACGTCTTGAACAGCACGACCCCCACCGGCACGAGCAAGATCGTTCCGAGGTACAGGAGCACGACCGCGCGGAGTGTGAGTCGACCGGTCATCACTCCCCTCGCGTTCCAGGGTTCCAGCGCTCGATGAGCCTGAGCCCGAACAGGATCACGAGCGACAACGCGAGCAGTACGACCGACACGGCGGCGGCGCCGCGTACGTTGTCGGACTCGAGCTGTTTGAACGCGAACACCGACGAGACCTGGGTGTCGAAGGGGATGTTTCCGGAGATCAGCACGATGGACCCGAATTCGCCGACGGCGCGGGCGAAGGCAAGCGCGCACCCGGAGATGATCGCCGGTACCAGGTTCGGCAGGATGATCCGTCGGAACGTGACCAGCGGCGATGCGCCGAGCGACGCGGCGGCCTCTTCCATCTCGGCGTCGAGCTCCAGAAGTACCGGTTGCACGGCCCGCACGCAGAACGGCAGCGTGACGAACATCAGCGCGAGGAGCACTGCCCACTTCGTGTAGGCGATCGCGTTGCCGTACAGCGCGAGCAGCGTGATGCCGGCCACGATCGTCGGCAGGGCGAACGGCAGGTCGATCAACGCGTTCAATATCCGCTTGCCCGGGAAGTCGTCCCGGACGAGCACCCACGCCGTAAGCGTCCCGAGCACGCCGTTGACGGCTGTCACAACGAGCGAGATCCAGAGGGTGAACACGAGCGCCGCCACCGCCTGAGGGCTGAAGGCCGAGTCAAGAAACGCGCCCAAGCCGTCGTCAAACGACCGGCTGACGACGGCTGCGAGCGGCAACAGGACGATGACGCTGAGCCAGAGGGTCGCGATGCCCAGGTTGAGGGCACCCGAGCTTGGGCGCATCCGGCGGCGCGAGCGGTCGAGACGTGCTTGCGCGGTGCTCATTTGGCGGTGGACACCCCGGCGTCCTCCTCGATCTTGGCGATCGAGCCCTTCTCGGGGTCGAACAACTCATCGTTGAGCTTGGTCCAGCCGCCGAGATCGTCGATCGTCTTGAGCTTCGCCGGTGTTGGGAACTTCGCTTGATTCGCAGCCAGCACCGCCGCGTTGACCGGTCGGTAGCCCCAGTCGGCGAATCGCTGCTGCGCGGGCTCGCTCAACACGTAGTCGACGAAGGCCTTGGCGGCGGTCGGAGCCGACACGGTCGTCGCGATGTCGATCTCGATCTCGACCGTGTCGTCAGGGATGACGTAATCGACGTCCTCACCCTTCTTTTGGGCGGTGGTGGCCTCGTACTCATACGAGAGCAGCACATCGCCCTTGCCGCCGGTGAACGTCTGGAGCGCCTCCCGGCTCGACTTGGGCTGGACCTCGACGTGTTCCTTGATCAGCTTCTCGACATACGGCAGCCCGCCGTGCGCGTATGCGCCGAGCAGATTCCATTTCGCCGCGCCCGACGTGAACGGGTTCGGGGTCACGACCTCGACACCGGGACGCAGGAGGTCGTCCCACGTCCTGATGCCCTTGGGATTTCCCTTGCGCACGATGAACGAAACGACGGAGGTCGTGACGAGCCCCTTGCTCGGGGTCGCGTTCCACGTGTCCGCGACGAGGCCCGCCTTGACCAGGCGCGTGACATCCGGCTCGATCGAGAACGTGACCACATCCGCCTTGAGGCCCGCTTCGACAGCTCGGCTTTGCTCACCCGAGGCGCCGTATGAGGTGCGAATGGCCACACCTTCGCCGGCGTCGGTGGCAGCAAAAGCCGGGATGATCTCGTCATAGACGACCTGTGGGGTGGAGTAGGCGACCAGCGAGATGGTGCCGCCCGACCCTCCGCCTTGCGCGGTGGGACCGCCCTTCTGGTCGGAGGCCCCGCCGCAGCCTGTCGCGGCCAGTGCCACGACGAGCGGCAGAGCGGCCAACAGCCTCTTCACAATAAAACCCCCTTTTGTCCATGGTCATTCATGTGATTTGAATGGACAGGAGTGTACCCACTTTGTCAAGTGATGCAATAGGGAAAGTGCAATTGGACTCGATCGAGTCCGTGCAGATGCAACGGTCTGCCAACTTTGGCGCCGCCAGATGGCCCCAAGGACTTCTCTGACCGGCCGGAAGCCGACCCGTGCGGCCCCGCCGCTCGCTCGACTGCCCGCCCCTGCCGGTGGGGCCGTTCGGTCAGGACGGTAGGGTGGTGTTCCACCGCCGACCAGGGGGATCTCGCCGTCGAATTCACCGAGCTGGCAGTCGTCCTCGTCGCCCTGACGGTCTCGGGGGTGATCGGGCTGCGGCTCGGCCTGTCGGCGATACCGATCTACATCGGGGCCGGCATCCTTCTGGGGCCGGGCGAGCCGGTTGTGCTCCACGTCGTCACACCGAACGACGCGACCGACCTGATCTCACGCCTCGGCATCGTGCTGCTGCTGTTCTTCCTTGGTCTTGAGTTCTCGCTCGAGCGCCTGACCCAGGCGCGGCGGTTCACGCTCGTCGGGGGCATGATCGACCTTGGAATCGCCGGCGGCGGCGCGGTGATCCTGTCGGTCGTCCTGCTCGGGTTCACGGCCGAGGCGGTCATCCTGGCCGGCTTGATCTACGTGTCAAGCAGCGCCGTGATCACCCGCGCCCTGTTCGACTTCCGGCGGCTGGCCGACCCCGAGACCGACTTGGTCCTTGGGGTGCTCGTCTTCGAGGACATCGCGATCGCCTTGTTCCTGGCCGTGGCTGCTGCACTCGCCGCCGGCTCCGGTGTGACCGCGTTCGGCATCGCGGGCACGGTGGCGATCGCCCTGGCCGTCGTAGCGGCGTTCCTGTTCGCAAGCCGGTATGCGCCGCGTGTCTTCGACCGCATCGCCCCCCGACTCGAGCGCGAGCAGTTGCTGCTCTTGACCTTGACGATCGCCGTCGGGTCGGCGGCGATCTCGGAGGTGGCGGGACTCTCCGAGGCGATCGGTGCGCTCCTGGCGGGTGTGCTGCTGTCGGGAAGCCAGTTGCGCGACGACATCGAAGGGGAGCTCTTGGGACTGCGGGACTTCGCCGCCGGGATTTTCTTCTTCTCGTTCGGTCTGGGCGTCGATCTGGGCGATACCGGTCGCGTGTGGACCTGGCTCGTGGCGGCGATCCCCGTCGCCGTCGCCACCAAGCTCTTGGGCGGCTACATCGCCGGTCGGGCGACCGGGTTGACACCCCGTCGCAGCTTCAACACCGGGACGTCCCTGATCGCCCGAGGGGAGTTCACCATCATCCTCTCTCAGCTCGCCGCGGCGGGCGTCGCTTTGGACGCGGGCTTCCGGGATCGCATCGGGCCGTTCGCGGGGGTGTTCGTCGTGGCGACGACGGTCATCGGAGTGCTATTCATGAAGGAGACACGTCGTCTTGGCCGGCTGATCTTCGCCACCGGGGCGCGTGCTCGGACTGTGACCAAAGGAGTCGACAATGCGTGAGGTGCGTGAGACGCGCTTGCCGGGCGTGGGAACCAAGTTCACCATGGACACCCACCGCGGGGAGGGCGTCTGCGTGATCGTCCACACCGATGGCATGCGCGAGCTGTACCACTTCGACGAGCGCGACGACGAAGAGCCCTACCGCATCGCGCTCAACGACGACGAGGCCCGCCAGGTCGGGGCCCTGCTCGGCGGCGTCATCTACCGACCCCAACTCGTCCAGGATCTGGAGCTCGCGCTCGGGGACCTGGTCGTCGAGTGGATCGAGCTCCCGGCCGACAGCCCGCTGGTCGGGTTGACGGTCATGACGTGCCGGATTCGCCGCACGACCGGCTCGACGATCGTCGCCATCCTGCGCCAGGGTGGGGCCGTTGCGATGCCCCACCCCGACGAGGTGCTGCAAGCCGGCGACGTGCTCGTCGTGATCGGCACCCCCGACGTCTTCCCGATCATCCGCCGCCTGGTCGCCGAAGGACCCCCGGCAGACGACGACACCGAACGCCCTGCGGCGCCGGGGTCGTGAACCCCTATCCGCGACCGCAGACGGGCCAGTGGCGGGCCATGCCGCGCTTGAAGGCCCAGGCTGCTGCGCCGGCGGCGGCGTAGGGGTCGGTTCGGGAGAACCGGCGGTACGGGGTGGTGTTCCACAGCGGGGTGCCGAACTGGAAGAGTCCGACGTAGCGGCCGTTGCGGGCATTGGGGTTGAGCGTCGACTCGCACATCGCGACGCGACGCAGCCGGGCAACCGGGACGCCGTA
>JANMDV010000271.1:0-10353 GCA_031376485.1 Actinomycetota bacterium | reverse complement strand
GCCCGAGGCCGTCGTGTTGACCCCCTCGTATGCGGCACACCTCGTGGAGTGGGCGGCCGAGCGCGACATCGATCTGCGGGGATCGAGCATCGAGCGGGTGATCGTGGCGGCTGAGCCCGGTGGAGGCGAGCCCGCCTTCCGCGCGATGCTCCAGGACGGCTGGGGCGCCAAGGTCACCGAGGCGATGGGCATCGGCGACGTCGGCATCTCCCTGTGGGGGGAGTGCGAGGAGCAAGACGGCATGCATCTGGGCGCCCGAGGCTACGTCCACGCCGAGCTGATCGACCCCGAATCGGGCGCGGCCCGTCCGTTGGAGGACGGTGCCACGGGAGAGCTCGTGCTGACACACCTTCAGCATCGCGCTGCACCGGTTCTGCGATTTCGCACGCGCGACCACGTCCTGTTCCGAACAAGCCCTTGCAAGTGCGGTCGCACGAGCCCACGTGTGCGGTGCATCGGGCGGACCGACGACATGCTCATCGTCCGCGGGGTCAACGTCTTCCCATCGGCGGTCCGCGAGGTGGTCAACACGTTTGCACCCCGGGTCAGCGGCCACATCCTGGTCAGGCCGCAGGCGCCGGGCGTCAAGCAGGAGCCGCCGCTCCCGGTCAGCGTCGAACTCGCACGCGACGCGACGGGCGACAGCGCCCTCGCCGAAGCCATCCGTGAGAAACTGAGAAGCGTCCTGGTCGTCCAAACCCGTGTGGAGCTCGTGGCATGGGGCAGCCTGGGGCGCAGCGAGTACAAATCGAAGCTCGTCGAGCACGTCTAGACGTCTCGGGGATCGAAGGAGCCCGGTGCGAAAACTTCAGAGCCAGGGTGTTCACCACATCACGCTCACCGGCGCCGATCGGCGCACGTCGATCGACTTCTGGGAAGGCGTGCTCGGCATGCCCTTCGTCTTCGAGCAACCCAACCTCGACAATGCCGACGAGAGCCACCTCTACTTCGATCCGGGTGACGGGCGCCTGATCACCGTGTTCGCAAACGAGGACATCAAACCCGATCCGCGGCGCACTCCGACCGACCCCGGCTGCGTCCACCACATCGCCTTCTCGGTCTCGCAGGTCACGTTCCGGCAGGCGGTGGAACGTCTGGACGAACGCAAGATCCGGCACAGCGGCGTCAAGGACCGCGGGTTCATGGACTCGATCTACTTCGAGGACCCGCTCGGCCTTCTGATCGAGCTCGCCTCGTATCGTTTCGAGCCGCCCGCCGGCCACACACACGTCGACGTGCTGTTTGAGGCGCACAAGATCCGCGTGGCGCGTGGCGACCACCACATCGCCGAGGTCCACCTCGCGGATGCCATCGAGACGCTCGTCATGCGATCGCGGGAGTCGCTCTCCGACGACCGGTCGCCACGACAGCCGTACCGCACGGAGAGTCCGACAACCTAAAACCTAAGGGTCCACGCAAAAACGACTGCACCGTTTGGCGGCTGCACACCGTCTCACTCGGTTTTGCTTCGGAAATAGCCGTCCTGCGGTTCGTATTTCCAGCCGCCGGGGGCGAGCCCCGCTCCGGGCCGTTTCGCTCACCATCAGGCCCAGCAGTTATCTTTACGCGAACATTGAGATCCGGGAGAATCAAGTGGCTGCGAACACGCTGAACATCTTGAAGCCGAGCGTCAACAACCTGACCGCCCGGATCTTCGTGCGAGCCGCCGGGCTCGACTTCGAGGAGCTGGACGTGTGGGGGAGCACGACCACCCCGGAGTTCCTGAAGAAGGATCCGGCCCATCTCACACCCATGCTCGAAGAAGCGGGCCTGCCGAACGGCTCACTGTGGGAGAGCTGCGCGATCATGCAGTACCTCTGCAACACGCACGGCCTCGACCAGCTCTACCCGAAGGACGTGGGCGAGCGAGCGATGGTCGACAGCGCCATGTTCTACCTGATCGGCACGCTCTACCCGCTCATCGCGCGCGCCACCTACCCGACGCTCGGCTTCCCCCAGTATCCGGGTGAGGTCGGCCCGTCCGGCGCCGACGACGAGCTGAAGGCGCGGGCGCAGAAGGACGCGATGGACGCGATCGCCGAGCCACTCGACGTCTATCGCACGTTCTTCCTGGACGGCAAGCCGTTCATCGGCGGCGCCTCCCCCTCGATCGCCGACATCCGCCTGGCCGCGTCGCTCGAGTTCCTGCGCGCGATCGACTACGCGTTCCCGGCCTGGGCCGAGGAGTACCTGACCGCCATGGAGACGACCCTCGGCGAGGCCTACTCGGAGCCGGCGGCAGACGTACGCGGCTACATCACCTACGTCGAGTCGCAGAAGGCGTGAATCCGGCGACATAACTCGTGCGGCGACCTCGTGGTCCGAGCTGGACAATCCGGTCGCTCTCACCAGATCCGGTGGATATGCAGAGACGTGCAGGGACGTGCGCAGGTGCGTGATGTCCAAATGGGCGAGAGAATGCGCGTGGTCGTATCTGGAAGCTCACGTTGCCGGTCAACGTGGCCGATACCACTACTGGCGGCCGCATGATGAAAGTGGCCCCCGGCCCGCAATGCGCTCAACATTCAGCCCACGCCTGCTCGCCACACTCGGGGTCACCCTCGTTGTCATAGCGGCGCTTGGGGTCTACGCGCTCAGAGTGATGACCGACCTCAACGATGGCAGTCATCGCATCGTCAAGAACATCGGGGAGCTGGTCGCCGCAAGTGACACTCTGGTGACGCTGCAAGAGTACCGTCAAATACAGCTGAGCTTCGTACGCGAGCGCTCGCTGCCAACTGGACGCCGTACCGCAACAGAACTCGCCGACACCGAGCGCGTGATAGAGGACGGCCTTGCGGCGTATCGGAGGCTTACACCGGACCAAGATGAGCGCGAGACAGCCGAGCGGCTCCTCGCGACCTGGCGGCGCTATCTCCGGGAGAGCGAGTCAGCCCTGGCTGGGAGCCGGCCGAACGGGGACGGGCAGCAGGGCACCATCGTCTCAAGGCGCGCCGATGCAACCTTCGAGACGCTCCGGCTCGACCTTCAAGAGGTGCGGGTGGACGAGGCGGATGAGGCCGGCGCCGTCCTCGCGAGTGGAGCACGAGAGTTCACAACCGCGCGGACGACTTTTGTCGTCGCGCTTCTGGCCAGCATGGCGCTCATCGGAGGTCTCGGTCTCTGGCTCCTCGTGATCGGGCCACTTCGACGCTCGAGCGTCACCGAGGCATATCGCCGCCGCTTCCAGAAGGCACTCGAGATGGCGGACACCGAGGAGGAGGCCCTCGATGTCGTGGGGCGCTCGCTGAGAAACGTCTGCTCCGGTCTGCCGGTAGAGCTCCTGCTGGCCGATTCGAGCCAGGCGCACCTCAAGCGTGCGCTCGTCGTGGACCCGGACGAAGGCGCCCCAGGGTGTCCTGTCGACGCGCCTCGATCCTGCGAAGCCGTCAGGAGTGGGCAGACGACGACCTTCACCTCCAGCGAGACCATCGACGCCTGCCCGAAGCTCCGGGGTCGCCCGAAGGGACCGTGCTCGGCGGTCTGTACACCCGTAACCGTCCTGGGTCGGACAATCGGGGTACTGCATGCGGTCGGCCCTGTCGGAAGCCCTCCGCGCGGGGGTGTGCGCGACCTGCTGGAGATCACGGGGGCCCAAACCGGGTCGCGCCTCGGCGTCATTCGCGCAATGAGGCAGAGTCAACTCCAAGCCTCGACCGACCCGCTTACGGGTCTCCTCAACCGTCGCAGCCTGGAGGACCGCGTGGTCGACCTGCGCCGCGATCACGTCCCCTTCGTAGTCGCGATGGCTGATCTCGACCACTTCAAGCTCCTCAACGATGCCCACGGCCACGAGACCGGCGACCGCGCCCTCCGTATCTTTACGCGAACCATGGAGGAAACCGTGCGGACGCAAGACATCGTGGCTCGCTACGGTGGCGAGGAGTTCGTGATCGTGTTACCGCGTTGCTCGGTTCATGACGCCGCCGAGGTGATGGACCGGGCGCGCACGGCGCTCAAGGAGGCGCTGGCGGACGCCGAGGTTCCCGAATTCACCTTCAGCGTCGGCCTGGCCGAGGCAGGGCCCGACGAAACCCTTCACGGCGCGTTGATGGCCGCGGACGAGGCGCTGATGGGCGCAAAGCGCTCCGGTCGCGACCGGGTGCTGATTGCCACCTCTGTCCGCACCGAGCAGGCGACGCTCACCGACACGTAGGTCTTCAGCGTACCGACGCGTTGTCAGATCTCGCTTCGCGGTCAGCCATGAGTTCTGCGGCGCGATGCCATGGTTGTCCGGCCGTCTGGAATTCTGGCGTGCGAATACCGTCGATCGTCACGATCCAGCGTCGCAGGAACTGGCCCTGTTCACGAAGATCAAGGCGCGTCGTTCGCGCACAATGGGGTCTCCACTCAATTGCGCCGAAGTCGAGGCTCGGTCGCGGGTTCATTGAAACCGAGCTTCGGGAGCCCCTGAGAGGATACGCAGCCGGGAACGATGAAAGAGAAACGGTGATGAAACGCTTGACACGCTCCCCTGTGAGGCCAGGCACGGCAATTCGGACGCACCTGCCTTTGACGCGCGCAACATGCCGATGACCGCCGGGCCTTCGGGTGGTCAGGCAGATCTCACGAGCCACTTTCGCGGGACCGAAGTACAGATCGCTGCGACCGTCGGCATCGCATTCTCGAGTGCGGGGCGGGCGCTCCTGAAGATCATCCCCGCGGCATCGGACACGCAACTCGTTCGGTTCGAGAACATCGCGACCGCAGGGGCGCCGTATCGTGTCGAGCTGCTCGGTGAGGATCGCGTCGTCGTGATCGACGCCGATGCGCCTGGCGACGTCACCATCACCTACGACGGGAACATCCGCGTCCGACGGGATCCGGCATCGCCACGCGTCATTCCGGACGCGCACTACACACACCTGATGCACGGCCCGTGGCTGATCCCCAGCCGCTACTGCCCTTCGGACCGCCTGGCGCCGACGGCGGAGGATCTCTTTCCCGACCGCCTCGATCCAGGCCTCCTTGAGCGCTGCCGCGAATGGGTGCATCGCAACGTCACGTACATGCCCGGCTCAAGCGACGCCATGACATCCGCCGACGAGACGCTCCTGGCTCGCGAAGGTATCTGTCGGGACTTTGCCCACCTCATGATCTCGTTCCTCCGCGGGTTGGGCGTGCCGGCCCGATTCGTCGCAGCCTACGGGCCGCGTGTCGATCCGCCTGATTTCCACGCGGTCGTCGAAGCCCACGACGGTGAGCGTTGGCAGCTGCTCGATCCCACCGGTATGACCGCGCCCACCGAGCTCGTGGTGATCGCGCGCGGCCGCGACGCGGGCGATGTGCCGTGGTGTCAGATCCAAAGCGGGCCTGCCGTGGTCGCCCCGCCGCAGGTGCGCGTCTCGATTGAGCAGACCGGGCGATAACCCGTCGACCGCTGGTGCCGGGCACCCGCGGTTCACGAGGAGACGGGGGATGCTGACGGGCCCGGCTCCGACCACTGCGTCGCCTGTGCCGGTTGCCGCCTCTCCTGCAACCGAACGCATGAACGCATGAACAGTTGTTCATGTTATGGTCCAGCTCGTGAGCCACGACCACTCTGGACTTCCTCGCCCGCTTGACCGAGACCTCGCTGCCGCGGTGGCCGAGACCATGCAGGCGCTCTCCACGCCGAGCAGGCTGCTGATCCTCGATTGCCTTCGCCGCTCGCCGCAGCCGGTGGCCGAGATCGCGATGGCAGTCGGCATGGAACAGTCCGCCGTCTCTCATCAACTGCGCGTCCTACGCCATCTTGGCCTGGTCATCGGTGAGCGCCACGGCCGCCAGGTGATCTACGCGCTTCACGACGAGCATGTGGGAGACCTGCTGGACGAGGCGGTCGGACACGTGGAGCACCTGCGCATGGGTACTGGGACCACCCCGATCCCGGTCGAGGCCTCGTGACGCACCCGGCGCCGTCGGAACACGGCCACGTCCACGACGACCGCCACGGCCACGCGCACGGAGGTCACGACCACGGACCTGGTGGCCATAGCCACGGTGGGGTCAGCGCCTCCATCCTGGGGAGCCAGGATGCGCTGCGCACGCTGTGGCGATCGCTCGCCATCTTGGGCGCGACAGCGCTTCTGCAGGTTGTCGTCGTCGTGATCTCGGGATCGGTTGCGCTGCTCGCCGACACCGTCCACAACGTCGGAGACGCGCTCACAGCGCTGCCATTGGCCGCCGCATTCTTGCTGTCGCGGCGACCGCCCACTTCCAAACTGACCTACGGCTACGGGCGCACCGAGGACTTGGCGGGCCTGGCGGTGCTGGCGATCATCCTGTTCTCGGCCGTGTTCGCGGCCTACGAGGCGATCCGGCGCATCGTCGACCCCCAGCGCCCGGCGTTCTTGCTGGCGGTCGCGATCGCGGGGATCCTCGGTTTCGTCGGCAACGAATGGGTCGCGATCTATCGCATCCGTGCCGGGCGGCGCATCGGCTCGGCCGCACTGGTGGCAGACGGCTACCACGCCCGCGTCGACGGGTTCACCAGCCTGGCGGTCGTCGCCGGGGCGATCGGCGTCGCACTCGGCTTCGACCTTGCCGATCCGATCGTGGGCCTGCTCATCTCGTTGGTCATACTCAGGATCGTCTGGACATCCGGCAAGGAGATCATGCTCCGGATCCTCGACGGCATCGAGCCCGAGGTCGTCGCGGACCTGCGCCATCAGGCCGGTCATGTCGACGGCGTCATCTCGGTCCAGGAGGTCCGCGCCCGCTGGCTCGGTCACGAGATCCGTGCCGAGCTCAACGTCGTCGTCGCCGATCAGGCGTCGGTCGCCGAGGGCCACCAGATCGCGATGGCTGTGCGAAGTCGTCTGATGGAACACGTGGAACACCTCGGCGACGCGATCATCCACATCGACCCGGCGTCGGTGAGCGGCGAAGCCCGCCATGTCCACTCCGCCTGAACCCCCGGCAACGTCACCTCGTGCGAATGACCCTCAGAGCATGCCGCTGAGCCGCGTGTGGAGGTACTCGTCGATCGCTCGTGCAAGCACCTCGGAATAGGCGTACACGGCGACGCAGTCGCGGCGCGACGCCCCGGCGGCAATCTGGATGACCCGCCGTGATTCGCGGCTGATGCCGTAGCGCGGCAGCTCGTCGGTCGTCAGGAACCCCTCACAGCCGAAGCGCTGCTTGACCTCGTCGCAGAGCGCCCGGCCGAGCTCCTTCGATGGCCCCCGATCCTTACGGAAGAGGCCGGCGAGGCCTCGATAGCCGCGACACCAGACAACCGATCCGTTCGCCGTCACTATCCGAGACGGACTCTGGAGATCCACCGGGATCATCGGCCCGCGATCCACACCCTGCGCCCCGTTGTGCCAGAGCGTGGCCCGCACAAGGGAGGGCGTGCGACGGGGACGTCCGAGGGGTTGGGGATGGAGCCCGCGTGGAATCGTCGTCACGCAACTCACGTTGGCAGCTTAGCTCCCTGAGCTGCGTCGCGGCTGATGCGACGAGGGGTGAGCCGCGCGTCCCGCCTCCAGCGCGAGCGCCGCGTTGACCAGGGTCAAGTGGGTGAACGCCTGCGGCAGGTTTCCCAACTGGCGGTTTGCGACGGGGTCGTACTCCTCCGACAGCAACCCCACGTCGTTGCGAAGGTCCAACAGGCGCTCGAAGAGCTCGCGCGCCTCGTCGTGCCGGCCCTGCATGGCCAACACCGACACCAGCCAGAACGAGCACGGCAGGAACACCCCCTCGTCCGCCGCGATGCCGTCCACCGCCCCGTCGTGTCGGGGCAGATATCGCAGCACCAGCCCGTCCAGGGTCAGCTCGTCCTGGATCGCCTGGACCGTCGCGACCACGCGCGGGTCGTCCGCGGGCAGGAATCCCACGAGGGGCATCACCAGCAGGCTCGCGTCCAGGTCCGCCGACCCGTAGGACTGCGTAAATGCGTGGCGCTCCTCGTTCCAGCCGTGCTGCAGGACCTGGGCGTGGACCTCGTCGCGAAGCTCGCGCCACCGTTCCACCGGACCGTGCCGGCCGAACTCCTCGCAGAACCGGACGCCGCGATCGAACGCGACCCACGCCATCATCTTGGAGTGCGTGAAGTGCCGGGCCGGGCCGCGGACCTCCCAGATGCCGGCGTCGGGCAAGCGCCATCCCTCGTCGAGCCATCCCAGCAACATCACGAGGAGCGACCATGCGTCGTCGTCCGCCGTGACCCCGTGCTTTCGTGTCTGGTAGAGCGCGTCGAGAACGTCGCCGTAGACGTCCAACTGGAGCTGTGTCGATGCGGCGTTGCCGACCCGGACCGGTTGCGAACGTTCGAAGCCGTCCAGCCATTCGAGCTCCCGCTCGTCCAGCCGCCGCTCGCCGGCGAGGCCGTACATGATCTGCAGATCCGCGGGGTCGCCCGCGACCGCGCGCAGGAGCCACGACCGCCAGGCCCGCGCCTCGTCGCGGTACCCACATTCCAGCATCGCCCCGAGGGTCAGCGTCGCGTCGCGAAGCCAGCAGAACCGGTAGTCCCAGTTGCGCGGTCCGCCCACGACCTCTGGAAGCGAGGTCGTCGCGGCCGCCACGATCCCTCCCGTCGGCGCATACGTCAACGCCTTGAGGATCAAAAGCGACTGATGGATCTCCTCGTGATAGGCACCTGTGTGCCCGCACGACTTGGCCCAATCGTGCCAGAAGTCATCCGTCTGGCCCAGCTCGACCTCCGGGTCGACCAGGCGCGGTGGCCGCCGTTGATGGGAGGGGAACCATGTCAACGTGAAAGGAATCCGTTCCCCCTGGCGCACGACGAACTCGGCGACCGTCGACAGGTTCTCGCCGCGAACCTCGACGGGCGTGCGAAAACACAGGGCATCTGGACCGGCGACCGCCAGGCGAGCATGGTCGATGCGCCGAACCCACGGCACGATCCGCCCGTAGTCGAATCGGATCACCAACTCCGATCGCATCGGCACGTCGCCGTCCAGACCCTCGACGATGCGCACGATGTCCGGGGTGCGCGTGCGAGGCGGCATGAAGTCGATCATCCGGATCGTCCCGCTGTCAGTCTCGATCACCGACTCGAGGATGAGCGTGTCGTGCCGGTAGCGGCGCGTACAGCGGTTGACGTCGATCGTTGGCGCGAGCTTCCAGCGCCCGTTGTCGGGGCCGCCGAGGAGCGCTGCGAAGCAGGCTCCAGAATCGAACCGGGGAAAGCAACACCAGTCGATTGAACCGTCGCGACTGATGAGCGCCGCGGTCTGCAGATCGCCGATCAGCGCATAGTCCTCGATCCGTCCCACGGCCGTGATGATAGGGCCCCGACGCCGGACCGGCTCCGTTGGCGTTCGTGCCGCGAAACATTGCGAGGACCTCGAGCACCCTCGTCACGTGGGCGGCGGCGAGCTGCTGCGGGGAGTCTCATCCACGCGCTCCTGTTCGGGCCGGTGTACGACCGGCTGCTTCTGAGCGGTGGACGCCTGGACCGCCGGTGCGTCGCGCAGGACACTAAACTTCCGTCCGCATGGGGATCGCGATTCACCGGACCGTCACACCCGTCGCTGCTGCGTGGGATGCGCTCGCCGACGAGGTGGGGGCGGCGCCCTTCATGCGTCCGGATTGGTTCGCGATCTGGAGCGAGGCGTTCGGCGTCACGGACGTACGCTTCGTGGCGCTTACCCGGGGAGGTCGCCTGGCAGCGGTGGTCCCGCTCGTGGAGCGCCACGGGGCGATGCGTTCGGCCACGAACTTCCACAGCCCGATGTTCGATATCCTCGCCGCCGACGAGGCCGCCGCCCACGACCTCGCGGCGGGGGTGTTCGCCAGTCGCCCGAGGAGCGTGATCTTGAAGTTGGTCGATCCGGACGCCAGATCGACGCGAGCGTGGCTGGCGGGCGCCGTCGATGCGGGCTACCAGACGCGAGCCGAACCCATCCTCAACTCTCCGTTCATCGACACCACCCGCCCATGGCAGGAGTACGAGAGCCGGCTCGGGACGAAGGTGAAGTCCGACCTCCGTCGCCGTCGCCGCCGGTTGGATGACCAAGGTCACGTCACGATCGAGGTGCACGACGGGAGCGTCGGTCTCGAGGCGCTCCTCGACGAGGGCTTCAGGGTGGAGGCTGCCGGCTGGAAAGGCGCAGCCGGGACTGCGATCGCCTCGAACCCGACCACCCGGCGGTTCTACGGTCAGATCGCGCGCTGGGCCGCAGAGCGAGGTTTATTGCGACTGTGCTTCCTCCGACTCGACGGCGTGGCACTCGCCTTCGACTACGACATCGAGGCGGACGGTGTGTACTACGCCGCCAAGGGGGGATACGACGAGGAGTTCCGACGTTTCTCCCCTGGCAAGATGCTGCGCATGGAGGTCATCGAGCGGGCCTTCGCCCGGGACATCGTCCGTTACGAGTTCTTGGGAGAGAACGAGCCGTA
>JANMDV010000254.1:0-34310 GCA_031376485.1 Actinomycetota bacterium | reverse complement strand
TCACGCCCTCAATGACGGCCTGCCCGCCGACCTGCCCCGCCGGAGCCGCCACCGCAGCGCGAAGCACCGGCCACAGTCGACCGAAGCGCCCGAGGTCCACGTGAGACCGCCTCAGGTCTTCTGGCGGCGCGCCAGCTTGCGCTGGAACCGCTCGACCCGGCCACCTGAGTCGACGAGCTTCTGCCGCCCCGTGTAGAACGGGTGGCAGTTGCTGCAGATCTCCACCTTGATCTCGGGACTCGTGGATCGGGTGTCGAACTCGTTGCCACATGTGCAGCGCACATGGGCATTGACGTAGTTCGGGTGGATGTCCGACTTCATTTCGACCTTTCGCCAATCAATGTTCGACGCATGAGTGTAGCGGGATTTCATTCCGCCTGAACCGTCACGGCGCTTGCCGACGCCCGGGTCCGCGAAAGGAGTGAACCCAGAACATTCATCGGCACAAACAAGCTTTGCCTACCCGGCGATGCGCGACGTCCCGGAGGCGGTGCGCCTCGCGTCCATGATGTCCGCCGGGGTGAGCGTGGCCGTGATGTCCTCCACCTCCTGCTTCGGCACGAGGAGGTTGATGAGCGGGCCGGTCATCATCGTTGTGACGATCGCCCCGATCACGAAGACGACCTGCATCGCCGGGGTGATCACGCCGAGTTGAAGCCCGATCAATCCCACCACGAGTATCAGGAGCCCCCTGCAGTTCAGGAGCGCCCCGATGACCTGGGCGTCACGGTTCGAAAGGCCGACCGCCCGGCCCGCGACGTAGCCCGCGCCGATCTTGCTGGCGATCATCAGCCCGAGGAACAGGGCGGCGCCGGCGAGGATTGTCCCGTTGACGAGCGTCAGGTCGGTGCGAAGGCCCGACACCGCGAGGAACACGGGGAGCAGGAACACGATGACGACGTTCTCCAAACGCTGGATGACGGCCTGGGCCAGCCCCTCGCGCTCAGGCACCGCGAGCCCGAAGAGGAAGCCGCCGACGAGGCCGACACCCAGGATCCGGTCGGTCGCGAGTCCCGTCGCCAGCGCGCCGACCAGAAGCAACGCCAGCAGGTTCCCGTGGAGGGGTTTCTTCTCGTCGAAGAAACGGACCGCGAGCCGCATGAGCGGTCGAAGGACGACGAACAGGCCGACGATCAGGCCACCGATCAAGAGGAAGCGGACGCCGACGCTGCCCACCGGGGCGGCTCCCTTCGCGGAGGCGCTGGCTGCGGCGATCACGAGGAACATGAGCACCGTCACGATCGCCGCGGCGCCGACGCCGACCGCGCCGAGCTGCGAGCCCAGGAGGCCCTTCTCCTGGAGGATGCGCGCCATCACCGGGAACGCGGTCACCGACAGGGCCGCGCCCATGAACAGCGCGAACGTGGTCGCGCTGACACCCGCCGGACGCCAGGTGGCGCTGTCGAGGATGCCCCCCACGGCGAAGCCGAGTGCGACCGGCACGAGTGTGGCGGCGAGCGCGACGACGAGCATCTGCATGCCGCGTCCTCGCAGCAGCCGCTTGTCGAGCTCCAAGCCGACCAGGAACATGTAGAAGACGAGCGCGACTTGCCCGAGCAGGCTGAGGAACCCGAACGACTGCAGCGGGAACAGGTCGTTGACAAGGCCGGACCCGTCGACTGCGGGCTTCCCGGGGACGGCGGCGCGCGCGAGCTGTCCGCCGAGGATCGTCGGGCCGATCAATATCCCCGCGACGATCTCGCCCACGATGCGCGGCTGATTGAACCGCTCGAAGATCGACCCGACGATGCGTGCCGCGATCAGGATGATCGCGAGCCCCGCCAGCACATACGCGACCACATCGGCCGGCGCGATGACTTCGGGAGGCGGCGGGTTCATGAAGATCGAATCCTTCCTGGCGGATACGGGTTTCACACCGGGGGCCTTGACGCGCCCGCGGCCGGTCGAGAGACTACAGGCGTGCCGGCCACCAGCCCACGTGACGTGACGATCGCAGTCGTGGGTGACGGCTTCGGCTCGCTGATCGTCCAGTCGACGGCCCGGTACCTCGGCTTCCGGAATGAGGACGTCGCGGTGTTCGGTCCCTCGACGAACCCGGTGGCCACCTACCAACAGTTCGCCTACAACCTGGGGCAGACGGTGCTTCGCTCCGAGTCCGAGTCGCATTTCCTGCCGGCTGACTGGCCCACCTTCGCCCAGCTCGACGCTTGGTCGAGGCGGAGCGTTCGCCCGCTCGCGCGGTCGATCAGCCGCAAGTACAACCCGGGCGTGCCGGAGATCCTCGCCGAGGCCGGTGTGGTGGCCCGGGAGCTTCACTGGGAGGGCTGCCGGGTCCCGACCCGTGTCGGATGGCTCCAGCGGGAGGAGGGGCCGGCGCACTTCGTCCTCTACGACGAGGACGCGAACCTCATCGGGCGCGCGAAGCACGTGATGCTCGCGGTTGGGCACGGGCCGCTCGCGTTCCCGCCGCTCCTGGCGAAGGCCAAGGAGGGCGACCCCGAGATCGACGGACGGATCGTGCAGGCGTACGATGCCAAGAGCTACCACCCCGACGGGCGCTACATCGTCATCGGGGCGGGCATCGCGTCGATCAACGAGTGGGCGAACATCATCGACGAGGGCGGCAAGGTCATCGCCCTTCGCCGCAACCCCGCCCCGGACGAGCAGGATCTGAACGTCCCGCGCTGCCTGTTCGAGGCGAAGGGCATCGACGTGTTCCAGGGCCTTCCGTTCGAGCAGCGCATCGCGTTCCTCGGGGCTTCCCTGAAGGGGACGACGCCCCGCCGGCGGGGATGGCTTGAGCGCATCGAGCTGGGTCGGTCGGAGGGGCGCTTCGAGGAGGTGATCGGCGAGATCGACCAGGTCGAGCGCGGCCCGGCCGGGCTGCGGGTACACATCTCAAGCAGCCACGGTCCGGCGCCGGGATGGCTCGACGTGACCGGGGTGGTGGCCGGAACCGGGTTCAACAAGTCGGCGCTCACCCTGCCCATCCTCCGCCGCCTGGTGGAGCATTACGACATCCCGGTCGACGGCGGCAGGATCAAGCTGAAGACGAACTGCGGCGTGCCCGGGCTCGACCGGCCCGAGTCGCGTCTGTGCATGATGGGCATCAACGCGAACAACGTCATCCCCCACGGCGACACGATCGCCGGGCTCAAGTACATCGGTCGGCGCTTCGTCGCCGACTGCGCCCGCGCCGAGCGCCTGCGTCGCCGTCCGTTCGCCTCGCGGCTGGCCCTGCAGGCGTCACTCGCGCGCAAGACCGCCAAGGCGATCCGGTCGGTCCGCCGCTCGAAGCAGCTTGCCTGATGTGCCCGACGCTCCTCGGACGCCTGCACACGCGCGTCGCGATCCTGTTCGGCCCGGCGATCCTGGGCCTCATCCTCTCCCTCACCACCGGCAACGAGGGCTTCATCGTGCTGATCGGCGTGTACCTGCTTTTGGGGGTGGCGCTCGACAACGGCTTCTACCCGTTTATCATCAAGTGGCAGCCGCCGTGGCTGACGGGCGTGTTGGGGGTCGGGGAGTTCGTGATCCTCTACGTCCTCGCCCAGGTGCTCGAGGTCGGGCTCGAGCCCATCACAGCCGTGTGGTTCTTCTGGGTGAGCTGGGTGATCGCGGTCTGGACGCGCATCGTGCTCCTGCCGATCATCTCCCTGACCTGGCTTGAGAACGGCGGCGAGTTCCGCCGCACGGGATGGTCGATCGCGCCCGGGCAGGAGTCACTGCCGATCCTGGCCGTCGCCGAGCCATCGGGTGACGGGAGGCTGGTCCGGGAGTTCTCGACGATCAATCAGCTCCCTCAGGAGCTTCGGAACCTCCCCTCACCGTCGGGGGTCCATACGGCCCCCCCACCACCGGCCGCGCAGCACTAGTCGAAGGTCTAGGCGAGGGTCTAGTCTTGACCCGCCTCCGCCTGGGGCCATGGGAAATCACCCAAGCGCGGGCTACGATCGCCGACACGTAGGTTCCCGAACAGGAGTGTCCCGGATGATTTCGCCCGCCTCGCGGCCCCGAGGCTCGTCACGCTGTGACGGTGGTCGCGCGCCGTCTCGATCTGCGCTCGTCTGGTGTGTCCTAGCGATCGCGCTGACGGCCTTTGCGGTCCTCCCGGCCAGCGGGATCGCCGGCCACAACGACCTGATCGGCAACGCCGAGCCCCTCCCGCACTCGGATCCGGACTTGCCCAAGCCGGCGCACCCGACCAACACTCCCGCGTTCACCCGGTCGGCCGGTGAGTCGGACGGCTGCCCGAGAGTTGACGCCGGCACCGGGAACCCGGTCAACGACGCCAATGGGAATCAGATCATCGACAACATCGTCAAGACGGCGTGGTACCGCGTCAAGGGCACCGGTCGGTCGATTGTGATCAGCGCCTTCGGGTTCGGTGCTGAGCCGGACTCGGACTTCGACACCGTCATCGCGGTCTATGACGAGGTTGGGCCCGGCATGGTCGGCGCCCGCCGGGCGTGCAACAACAACTTCGGTCCGAACCGGGCATCACCTGTGCCGTCGAGTGTCGGGTTCAGCTCGATCGCCGGCAGGTTCTACTTGGTTCAGGCCGGAGGGTGCTCCGGCGCCTGCGGCGCCGGCAGCATCGATGCGGGCAACCTCCTGATCCACTCGTTCCCGACCCCGCCGGCCAACGATCGCGCCAGTGCACCCGTCACGCTCACGTCCGGCGTCGCGGCGAGCATCAACCCGCTGGGCGCGCTCGAGGGGGAGAACCAGGAGGTGCTGACCTGTAACGGCGCGGCCTTCGGCAAGACGGTGTGGTACCGGTTCGTCGCAACGGCCGCGGGCACCACGACGTTCACGTCGTCGGGTTTCGACACCGTGATGAACGTCTACGCCGGAGGCAACCTGACCGTCCCGGCGGCGTGCGACAACGACGGCGGGGCGCTCGCCGACGGGGGCTCGCGGGTGACGACCGACGTGATCGCGGGCGGCGCGTACCTGGTCCAGGTCGGGGGCCGCACCCCGAACACGGCGGCGAACGCCGCCGACGGGTTGAGCTTGACGGTGATGGCCCAGTACAACGAGCCGGCGAACCCCCTCCTCCTCGTCGATGCGGACGGCGATGGGTACAACCGGTTGATCGACTGCGACGACGAGAACGTCGCCGTCAACCCGGGCGCGCCCGAAGTGCGGGGCAACCTCGTCGACGAGAACTGCGACGGCGTCCTCGGCGACCGCGACGGGGATGGTCAAGACGCTCCGGCCGACTGCAACGACGCGAACGCCGCGATCCGACTCGGCGGTTTCGACGTGCCGCAGAACGGGATCGACGACGACTGTTCCGGCGCCGATGCGCCGTATCGACGGGTCGCGTCGATCATCCAGATCGCCTGGGTCAAGCTCGGGACGACGGCGTCGGTCAAGCGCCTCGTCGTCGAAGACGTGCCGGCTCAGGCGACCATCGAGATCCGCTGCACCGGCACCCGATGCCCATTCGGGTCCAAGGTGCTGCGACGGGTCAAGGCCTCGTCGCGCCTCGTGCTGACACAACGACTGGCCGGACAGCGGTTCAGGGCGGGCAACTCGCTCGAGGTGCGCATCACGGCCCCGTTCAGCATCGGCAAGGTCCGGACCTGGCGGATCCGGGGCAAGGGCGCCATCCCGTCCGGGTTCAACCGCTGCCTGCGTCCCGGCTCGTCCAAGCCGGTGGCCTGCTGAGCCCGGTCGCCGGAGTCAGCCCGCCGGGCGCGTGTAGCCGAGGGGGGCAAGACCGGCCAGCGCGGTGGTGAGCGCCTGCTGGCCGGAGCGGGCCGTCGCCTTCGCCTTCCCGAAGCCGCTGCGGTCGTCGCCCCGAGCGGCGCGCGCCATCGCCGTGTACGCCGAGCCGGTTCGGTTGAGTGCGGCGACGATCGCCGCGCCCACGATCCGATCGGCGGGGCCGGGCCGCGCGCCCGCCAGCCGTGTGGCGGCGGTCGTATAGCTCTTGGCGAGCGCCTCCGACGCGCCGGCTTGCGCAGCTTGGGTCGTGGCGCCGGCCAACGCCTTCCTGCCGTTGACCTGAGCCGTGCCGAGCGTCCGCAACGTTTGTTCGAGGACCCGCCCGTAGGCGGCGTCAGGACCCAGGGTCATGGCGTCACCACGGAGGAGCACGAGTGAGGTGGCGGCGCGCTCGCACTCAGGCAGGTACGCCTCGGCGCGCGCAGGCTCGGCGTGGCACGCGATCGTGGCGATCCCCGTCGATGTCGGCGTCACGTAGAGCGTGAGGGCGCGCGGGAAGTCCCGAACCTGGAGGCCGCGGTACCGGTAGGCATCGAGCTCCCCAAGGCGCACGCGGTCGTCCGTGGCCGGAGGGCGCTCGAGTCGGCTGAGCAGGCTCGCGGGCAGCAGGGTGGGGCCGACCGCGTCCGTCTGGCCGAGGACGAGCTCACCTTCGGCGTCGCCCTGCGGCCCGACGCCGACGGCCTCGCGGAAGCTCAGCCCGGGCACCCCGGCGAACGTCGCCCGGGGCTCCCAGGTTCCGGGGTAGGCGACGCGAAGCGCGCCGGCGGATGCCGAGCTGGTCAGGGCCGGGGCCGGCGGTGCGGGCGGGGCCGTGTCGCCCGAACGGCCGAGGAGCACGCCGCCCACGGCGGCTGCCGCGACGAGCGCAACCGCGGCCGCGGCCAGCGCCACCCGGCCTTGAGGGGCGCCCCCCGATGTCGCCGGCGAGCGACCGGCGACGGTATCGGCGGAGTCGTGGGCAACCTGCGTCGTGCCCGACGACGCGGCAACGGCATCGACGAGCGTGGGCTCCGATGCGTGGGGGACCTCAAGGGACGGCGACAGGTGCGGAACGGTCTGCGGGACGGTCTCCGAAGCGGCCTGCGGAACGGTCCGCGGAGCGGTGGAGTCCGCGCGAGTCCTCTCGGCGGACTCCCCGATCACGGTGGGGCCGGCCAGGCGAGGTCGATCGATCAGGGTGTCGCCGGGCACGGGCAGGACGGGCGCCTCGATGGTCCCCCCGGATGGTCGTCCGGCTGCCCGCCGCGCGTCGTTCATGAGCTCGGACGCCGTCGGGTGGCGCTCCGCGGGGTCCTTCGCCATCGCGCGCGCGATGACCCGGTCGAGCCCCTGGGGCAGCTCCGGCCGTGCGGCGGTGACAGGCGGGGGCTCGTCGCTCAGATGGGCGTAGAGCACGGCGGCGTCGTTCTGCCGCATGAACGGGACGACACCGGTCAGGCACTCGTACAGCAGTGCGCCGAGGGCGTAGATGTCGCTGCTGGGCGTGGTGCGCTCGCCGCGGATCTGCTCGGGGCAGATGTAGTCGATCGTGCCGACGAACTGTCCGGTCTTCGTGAGTCCGGGCTGCTCCATGCCCTTGGTCAGGCCGAAGTCGGCCAGGAACGCGTGGTCCCTGACGTCGACGAGGATGTTCTGCGGCTTGATGTCGCGGTGGATCAGACCCACCGAATGGGCCGTGTCGAGCGCATCGGCGATCGGTGTCAGGATCCGCAGCGTCCGATCGACGTCCATCTCGCCCGAGACGATCAGGTCCTTGACGGTGAACCCCTGCACGAGGCGCATCGCGATGTAGAGGCCCTCGGGGCTCTCACCCGCCTCGTACACCGTCACGATGTGCGGGTGGTCGATGGAGGCCTGGGTCATGCCCTCCTGCTGGAAGCGCTGACGGAACGCGGGGTCCTCGCCGAACTGCGCGCCCAAGAGCTTCAGGGCGACCCGTCGGTTGAGCGACAGTTGGACCGCCTCGTAGACCACGCCCATCCCGCCCCGACCGAGGATCCCCTCGATCCGGTAGCCGGCGATCACGCTGCCGGGCTCGGGCATCACCGCCACACGTTGCTCATCCCTCGTCACCACCGCCGCCGGGCGCCGGCGCCCCGCCGCCTCCGGACGGACGGGTGCCCCCTCCTCCCGTCGATGGCCGCGACGGCGTCGTCACCGGGTCGGGAGCGGCGACGGGCTCACGCAGTGCGGGCAGCGCAGCGGCCCGTGTCAGCGTGCCGAGGTCCAGTTGGACCGGTGCCGGTGGCTCCGCCGTCTTGGCGCCCGCGAACGGTGGATTCGGGCGTGCCGACTCCTCGTCGCCCCCGAGCGCGAAACCACCCCCGAACGCCGCCGCGGCCAGTGCCACCGCGACGATCGCGACCCGGCCGCCCCTGCTCAACAGCGCACCAGCTTCGTGCTGCCCGGGCGCAGGCAGCGTGTGACCCCTCGAGGCGCGACGGCGGCGCTTCGAACCCGCCAGACGCGGACCTTGCCGACGCTCAAGGGCGCCAGTACGCGGACCTGGAGCGTGGCCCCGACCGGGAAGCGACCAGACACCCGGCTGCTCAGGGTGAGGAGTCGTTTCGCACGGGCGCTCTTGACCACCTTCGTGCGGAAGGGGCATCCGCTCCCGAGGCAACGGATCTGGATCGTCGCGTTGGCGGGAACGCCCTCGATCGCGAGGCGGTTGACCCGCCAGCGGCCCCCGCTCATGGGGGTCCAGCCGATCTGGACGGTCGCGTTGATCGTGTAGTAGGGGGCGTCGCGGCCGCTGCAGTCCTCATCGACGCCGTTCTTGGGGGTGTCGAGCGCGCCGGGCTTGATCCCGGCGTTCGCGTCGTTGCAGTCGGCAGGCCGCGGGATGCCGTCGGCATCGACATCGAAGTTCTCGGCGTCGGCACCGGAGCAATCCTCGTCGATGCCGTTCTGGGGGATGTCGAGCGCGCCGGGCTTGATCCCGGCGTTCGCGTCGTTGCAGTCGGCCGGCCGCGGCACCCCATCCGCATCGACATCGAGGTTCTCGGCGAACTCGGCGTTGACGGTGAGGCTGATGGCGTCGGCGGCGTCGCCGGGACCGAACGCGGTGAACCCCCCGACCTGGACCAGGTAGGGGCCCTGAGTCACATCGACCTGCACGCGGGACGGTCCGGCGACTGCCGGATCGCCGTCGTCGTTGCAGCCGACGGATACCCCAAGCGCCCCCTCGCGGTAGACGCTCAGCACCGTGTCGAAGCCTGAGGAGCTGAAGGTCGCCCGTCCGGGCGCGGAGGCGGCGAACCGAAACCACACGGTCTTGGCGAACGTCGCCGCCCTGCACGTCACGACCTCCCCGGCATCCGTGGTCGCGCCCAAGGGGAAGGCGGTTGCCGGGACGCCCGTGGAGAGCGCCTGCGGCGCGGCAGAGCTGTCGTTGAGCGGCCCGGGGGCGAAGGCGATGACCCTGAGGCTGCCGAAGGCGGCCCCGCACCCCGCGCCATTGCATCCCCCGACCTGCACCAGGAAGGCCTGCCCCGGGAAGGAGGGGAACTGCAGTTGGGACTGCTGCGCTCCACCGAAGTCGTCGTTGCACCCGACCGGGGTCCCGGATGGCTCGATCACCGAGAGAACCGTGTCGAAATTGGAGCCGGCGGTCGTGATCGTCGTCAGGCCCCCGGTCCCGGTCAACCGGTACCAACCGGTTCGGACCATGGTGAGTCCGCCACAGTTGTTGATCACCGCCCCGGGCGTGTTGCGCTCAATGGCGGCGGTGCCGTCGAACGACTCGCCGAAGGTGTCTGTGAGCGTGTCATCGGGAACGCTGTAGGCAAGTCCCTGGGCGTTGATGGCCAGGTCATTGTGGGCAGCGGAGGCGACAGTCGAAAGGCAGGCCGAGACGGCGAATACGCCGACCAGGGCGAGCAGGGCCCGACGCCTTCCAGTGCCCCGGCGCGAACGCCCAGGACATCGCTGCGGATCTCGGAACGGTGGCATCAAGATCGTGCTCCCAGCCGGACGGGGCTCAGGTCCCAAGAACCTACTGGTCCAGCAGTTGCCTGTCCACTGTCAGGGGTTCGGCGGGTATGGTGCCAACGATGCCCAACGAGTCGCTCACGCTTGAGATCGTCGAGGGACCCGGCGCAGGCCGCCAGATCCGGGTCGCGTCCGCGTTCGTCATGGGCCGTGACGCCTCCGCGGACGTCGTCATCGAGGACGACCGCGCCTCCCGGCGTCACGCGCGCATCCTCCCGGACGCGGGCGGGGTGATCGTCGAGGATCTGGGTTCCTCCAACGGCACGTTCGTCAACCACTTGGAGGTCCACGGGCAGGCGCGGCTTGACCCCGGCGACGAGCTCCTGATCGGCGTGACGGTCATGCAACTGCGAAGCGCGGGACAGGTCGCGGCGCAACCTTCGGTCGTACGCACCATCCCGCCTGGGCTCGCCGCCGCCGAACGGCGTCCCAACTTCGTCGATGCGGTCTCGACGTCCAAGGATGCGGCGGCCGGCTCGGGCGTCCCCGAGCTCGATCGGCTCGTCGATGCCCGCACGAAGCACAAGGCCAGGCTGGCTCCCATCGCCGTTCTGGCGCTGGTCGTGCTGGTCGTGCTCGTCTTCCTCGCGACCCGGTAGCGCGCGCGGTTTCATCGCATCGCGAAGTATGCGAGCAGGGCCGCGGCCGTCGCCGCGATGATGGCCACCGCGACCGCGGTGGGAAGCCACGACCGGGCGACGCGAGTGGGTGCGCTGGGATGGGCGGCGGCGAACGCGGCGAGCCGCGGAGCCTCCGGAGCGCGCGGCGGCGGCGCGGGCGCGGGCTCCGCACGGGGGGCCGGGGCGGGCGGTGGTGGCGCGGGCGGAGCCTCTGCGGCGGGCGGAGCAGACGCAGCGACCGTGGGCGCGACGAGTGACGGCGGCTCCGGCACGCTGGAGCCGATGACCGTTCCGCCCGCTCCCACGTCGCCGATGACGGTTGCGTCGGCGCGGGACGGATCGTCGATCTCGACGCGGAGCTCCGTCGCCCCGAGCCGGACTGTGGCGCCCGACGCCACGCGGACGGCCGCGTCGATCTTGCGGTCGTCGACGAACGTGCCGTTACTGGAGCCGAGGTCCTCGATCTCCACCCCATCGTCGTGCGGGCGGATGGCCAGATGCCGGCGGGAGATCCTGGGGTCGTCGATCACCACGTCGCAGTCCTCACGGCCGATCACGATCGCCTCGGTCAGTTCGAGATGCTCCCCGGCCTTCGGTCCCGCGATGAACGTCAAAGTTGCCATCGCGGGTCAATCTACCTGACACGAGGCAGCCCGGAAACCTGCGCCTTCTCTCGCTTTGAGCCCCGACCGGCGTCTTGGTCCGGGGGAGCCCGGACGGAGGTTCACGGCCGGCAGGTCATCAGCATCCGCGCGTACGCCGTGGCGGTCGGCGGGCGGCGCGGCGCATCCTTCTCGAGCGCCATCACGACCACCTCCGACAGGCTCGCGGGCGCGTCGGACCGCTCGGCGCAGGGATCGGGCGGGGTCTCGTCCAGGTGTCCCAACCCGACCTCGAACACCCCCCTTCCCGCGAACGGCGGCCGGCCCGCCAGACATTCGAACACGAGGCAGCCGAGCGCGTAGATGTCGCTTGAGGGGCCCTGGGTCTCGCCACGGATCAGCTCCGGCGCCATGTAGTCGAGGGTGCCCAGCATCTCGCCGACCCGGGTCAGCACCGTGTAGTCGGCGCCCTTCGCGATCCCGAAGTCCGTCAACGAGGCTGAGCCGTCCTCGTCGAGCAACACGTTCGAGGGCTTGACGTCGCGATGGACGACGCCCTTTGCGTGCAGCGCGTCCAGGCCGGACGCGACGCCGGCGGCGAGGCGGAGCACCTCCTCGATCGGGAGCGGCCCGTCGGCTCGGAGCCTGTCCGCAAGCGAGCCGCCGGCGACGAGACGCATCGCGAGGTACAAGAGGCCGCCGGACTCCCCCGAGTCGTCGACTCCCACAAGGTGCTTGTGCTGGACCTCGCTCGCGGCACGGACCTCGCGAAGGAACCGCAGGCGGCTCTCCCCGTCGGCCACCAGATGGGGCTTCATGATCTTGAGGGCCAGAGCCGCATCGTCGCCGTCACGACGCGCGCGGTAGACGCGGCCCATCCCACCCTCGCCGAGGAGGGATTCGAGCACGTAACAACCCACCCGATCGCCGGGACCGAGCCCGCCCGCAGCCTGCACCATGCCCTTAGGATAGGGTAGCGACGGTCGCCAGGGGCCTGAGTTTCAGCCGTCACCTCGCCATGAAGAAGCGCCTCACCGCCTACTACCTCGTGCTCGCGGCCGTCACGATCGCAGTCGCGGTCGTGGTGTTCACGGCGGGGGGCGACACGCGCGCGGCGGCGCCGATCGCCGGTGGGTACGACGTCGCCGCGGGTGCCGAATGCCTCGGACCTCAAGTCGACATCAGGCAGTCGGGCCAGTTCCTCGACCTGCGCGGCGGCGACGGGGTCGCCTTGGGCCGGGCGCGACTTGTGGACGGACGAATCTCGGGTGACATCAGGTGTCGCGGCGGTGGCGGCGAGGAGCGGATCGAGGCGACCCTCGGCGAGCGGCAGATCACCGGCCAGGTCGCGGAGAGGCCGCTGCGCGCCGACTTCAAGCGCGAGCCCCCGGAGCCGGGCCAGCAGCGCCCGCGCCCACCGAAGTCGGTCGAAGGGGAATACGGGCTCGTCCCGCGCGCCGAGTGCCTTGGTTCCGAGGTGGAACTCGAGGGCGGAGGCGAGGCGGTGCACGTCGTCAGGGACGGCAGCCGCCGGGGCGACCTCGTCTATCGCGACGGAGAGCTCTCCGGCACGGTCCAGTGCATCGATGGGTCCGAAGCAACGCTCGGCGGACAGGCGTCCAACCGTCAGATCACCCTGCGGATCACCTCCGCGGAGGCGCCCGCGGCCGAGCGCGTGGTCGCCCAACGCCGGCGTGAGTTCGGCGGCACGCTGGCGGCGTTCTTCATCGCGGTGGCGATCGTCATGTTGGTTGCGCGACTGGCGGGTGCCGGCGTCGCGAAGCTCGGCCAGCCGCGCGTCATGGGCGAGGTGCTGGCCGGCATCTGCCTCGGTCCGACGGTGCTCGGCGCCTTCCTCCCCGACATCCAGCGGGTGTTGTTCCCATCGGACGTCATCCCGTTCATCGGGGTCGCCGCGAACCTCGGGCTGATCTTCTACATGTTCCTGGTCGGACTCGAGATTGACCTGTCGCTCCTGCGTGGGCGCATCGCGCAGACCGCGATCATCTCGAACACGGGCGTCGTCATCCCCATGCTCGCGGGCCTTGCGATCGCGATTCCCACGTATCGCCTGCTGGGGCCGGGCGACAGCTTCGCGGCGTTCGCGCTGTTCATGGGCGTCGCCATGTCCATCACCGCCTTCCCCGTGCTCGCCCGGATCCTCAACGAGCGACGGATGCTCACCAGACCCCTGGGCGCCCTCGCGCTCGCAAGCGCCGCGATCGACGACGTGACCGCGTGGTTCCTCATCGCCCTGGCGACCGCCGTCGCGGTGGCCGGGTCGCTGGCCGGGGTCGTCCAGACCATCCTGCTCGCCGTGGCCTTCTGCGCCGTCATGGGGTTGGGGGTGCGCCGTATCGTGGCACGGGCCTCCGTCGCCTATGACGAGGCGGGCAGGGTCCCGGTCACATGGATCACCGCGATCTTCGCGGGGGTGCTCCTGTCCGCCTACGCCACCGAGCAGATCGGAATCGCGCTCATCTTCGGGGCGTTCGTCATGGGCACGATCATGCCGCGGCATGCCGGCCTGACCGAGGACGTCACCCGGCGGCTCGAGGACTTCGTCGTCCTGCTGCTGCTGCCCCTCTTCTTCGCGTTCACCGGGCTTCGCACCAACGTGGGCCTGCTCGACAGCCCCGAGCTCATCCTCATGACGGTGATGTTGATCGCCGTCGCGATCGCGTGCAAGTTCGGCGGCACCATGCTGGCCTCGCGCTTCATCGGGATGAGCTGGCGCGAATCGGCGGTCATCGGCGCGTTGATGAACACGCGCGGCCTGACGGAGCTGATCGTCCTGAACCTGGCCCTCGAGAAGGGGGTCATCTCCGAGGCCCTCTTCGCCTCGCTCGTCCTGTTGGCGCTCGTGACGACGTTCTTGGCCGGCCCGGTGCTGCGTCTGCTCGACCCCAAGAACCAGTACGGGGCGCCGGTCGAGGACGAGCTGCCGCCAGGACCGGCCGGCGCCCCCGACCGCTCGATCGTCGTCGCCCCCCAGACCGAGGGCGCGCAACCGCTGCTTCTGGAGCTCGCGGAGCCGCTTGCCCGCTCCCAGCCGCCGCGCGAGCTGATCCTGGCGCGAATCCTGCCGTTGCCGCGTGCGTCCGGCGTTCGCGGCGCCCTCCAAACCCAGCAGGCGCTGACCGCCGAAGCGGCGGGTGCCGTAGAGCGCTCGCGCGGCGAGCTCCTCACGCGAGGGGTGACGGCCCGGGGAATGGCCTTCACGTCGTCCACCGCGGGCGAGGACCTGGCCCGCCTGGCCGAGCTGGAAGACGTCGATTTGATCCTGCTCGACGGGCGGCGCCCCCTGCTGGGTGGCGGGGTTCCCCGTGGCGATGTCGGGGTCGTGCTCGACACCGCGCCGTGCGACGTCGCGGTCCTCGTCGCACGGGAGGACGCCACGATCGCCCTCGGTCCCGACGCCCCCATCCTCGTCCCGTTCGGCGGCTTCGAGCACGACTGGGCGGCGCTCGAGCTGGCCGCGTGGCTCGCCTCGGCGAGCGGGGCCCCCCTCCGGCTCCTCGGCCGTGCGGGCGAACCGGACTCGGGCCGCGACGCCGGACGGCTGCTCGCGAGCGCGTCGCTCCTGGTTCAGCGGTTCGTCGGCGTCGCCGCGGAGTCGGTCATCTCCGAGCCGGGTCGGGACGCCGTCCTGCGCGCCGCCGAAGGCGCGAGCCTGCTCGTGATCGGGCTCCCTGACGACTGGCGCAGCGAGGGGCTCGGAACGACGCGCGCCGAGATCGCGGCGTCGGCCCCGGCGCCGATCCTCTTCGTCCGGCGCGGCACCCTTCGAGGCGCCCTCGCCCCCCGGACCGATGTCACGCGGTTCAACTGGACCTCGCCCGCGACCGCGCTCGGTGGCCGTGGCGGTGAAACGACCGGTTGAGCTTCAGGGCGAGTCATGTCCGCCGCGCCCGTGCCGCGCCGCCCGACTCGACGAAACTGGTTCTCGGAAGGGCGCGCGACGATAGTCGCCGAAAGAGCTTGATCAGAACCAGCGGTATAGTCCCGTGATGGCTTTGGGTGACCCGATCGAGATCGCGGCCGAAGGCCCGGCAATCGCCGCCGAGCCCGGGTGGGAGGCGCGAGGCGCGCCTCGCTATAAGCCAATCGAAAGCTACGGGCTGATCGGCGATCTAGAGACGGCGGCCCTCGTCGGCGATGACGGAGCCATCGACTGGTTCTGTCCGAACCGCTTCGACTCCCCCAGTCTGTTCGCAGCGATCCTCGACGCCGACCGGGGCGGCCGGTTCCGCATCGCCCCGCTGGCCGAGGCCACCAGCAAGCAGCTCTACCTGCCCGACACAGCCGTCCTGCTGACCCGTTTCTACACCCACACTGGCGTCGCGGAGGTGACTGACGCGATGCCGATCGGCCTCGACCGATGCGCCATCGTCCGGCGCATCGACGCAGTGCGCGGATCGGTCGAATTCCGGATGGACTGCCGCCCCGCCTTCGACTACGCCCGCCGCGGCCACCGGGTGACGCTCCCGCATCCGATGCAGGCCGATTTTGCAAGCGACGGGGGTGGCGCCACGCAGCTCATCTCGAGCATCCCCATGAGCCCTCTCGGCCCGGCCTCCACAGCCCGCTTCACGTTGAGCCAGGGGGAGCGGGCATGGTTCGTCTTGCAGGGCCCGTCCGGCCCGGGCCGCTGGTCCGACCACGCGGTCGACGACGCGCTCGAGCGGACGAGGGAGTTCTGGCGCCGCTGGCTCTCGCGCTGCACCTACCGAGGCCGCTGGCGCGAGATGGTGCAGCGCTCGGCGATCACGCTGAAGCTCTGCACCTATGAACCCACCGGGGCGATGGTGGCGGCGCCCACCACCAGCCTGCCCGAGACCATCGGCGGGGGGCGTAACTGGGACTACCGCTATGCCTGGCTGCGCGACTCGGCGTTCACCGCGTTCGCCTTCCAGCGACTCGGCTTCCACGACGAGGCGGCCCAGTTCGCCGCCTGGCTCGGCGACCGATGCGAAGAGAAACAGGACGACCCCCAACTTCAGATCGTCTACGCCGTTGACGGCGGCCGCGACCTTCGCGAGCACGAGTTGACCCACCTCGAGGGATACCGCGGCTCGCGACCGGTGCGCATCGGCAACGGTGCCTACGACCAGCTCCAGCTCGACGTATACGGGGAACTGATGGACGCGATCTATCTGTCGAACAAACATGAACCGATCAGTTGGCATCTCTGGCAGAGCCTGCGCCGGCTGCTCGACTGGCTCTCGCAGAACTGGCAACGCCCTGATGAGGGTATCTGGGAGGTGCGGGGCGGGCGGCGCGATTTCGTCTACTCCCGACTGATGTGCTGGGTCGCGTTCGAGCGTGCCATAAGGATGCAGTCCCAGCGGGGCTTGCCGGGTGACACCCCCGGATGGCGCACCCAGCGCGATGCCATTTACGAGGACATCATGACCCACGGCTGGAGCAGCGAGCGGGGCGCCTTCGTTCAGTATTACGGCGGCACCGTGCTCGACGCGAGCAACTTGCTGATGCCGCTCGTCAAGTTCATCGGCCCGCGCGACCCGCGCATGCTGGCCACGCTCGACGCGATACAGGGCGAACTCGTCTCCGACAGCCTCGTCTACCGCTACAACCCGCTGACGGCCTCTGACGATGGTCTCGGCGGCGCAGACGAGGGCTCGTTCTCTCTCTGCTCCTTCTGGCTCGTGGAGTGCCTGACCCGCTGCGGGCGGCTTGATCAAGCCCGCCTGATCTTCGAGAAGATGCTCACCTACGCCAGCAACCTCGGTCTTTACGCCGAACAGGTCGGCGACACAGGCGAGGCGCGCGGAAACTATCCCCAGGCGTTCACGCATCTGGGACTGATCTCCGCCGCCTGGGACCTCGACCGGGCACTCGGCCATGACGGCTAGACAGACCGGTCTGTAACCTCGTGGTGTGACCCCGCAGGCGGACGTCATCGCATATGTCCTGGCCGACCTCGTGCTGATCCTCGTTGCGGCGCGTGTACTGGGTCGGGCCGCCGCGGCGCTCGGCCAGCCGAGTGTCGTCGGCGAGATCGCAGCCGGGATCCTCATCGGCCCCACGCTGCTCGGCGGGCACGTCGGGATCGGCGCGACAGCGGGCGCAGGCCTCGTCGACCGGATCTACCCGCCCGAGGCCTTCGCGTTCCTCAGCCTGATCGGCCAGATCGCACTCGTTCTGTTCATGTTCCTCGTCGGCGTCGAGCTCGACCGCCGACTCCTGCATGGACGCCGCCGCCAGATCATCGTCGTCGCCGCTGCATCCGCCGCTGCGCCGATCACGGTCGGCTTCGCCGCCGCGCCGCTCTTCGACGGCCCGACCTGGCATCCGGTCGGGGTCGGCGACCTGACGTTCTCGCTCTTCCTCGCCGCGGGATTCGCCGCGACCGCTCTCCCCGTCCTGGCCCGCCTTCTGCAGGAGAAGGGCCTGATGGCGACCTCGGTCGGGGTCACCACAGTGGGGGTCGCCGGAATTGTGACGGTCGTCGCCTTCATGCTCGTCGCGGCGGGGACCGCGAGCGCGGACGGTGGTGGCGTCATGCGGGACGTCGCCATCAGGATCGCCCTCGCGGCCGCGCTGATCGTCTTCTTGCTCGTGGTCGCGCGACCGGTGTTGGGCTGGGCCCTGGGTCGCATCGACGTGGTGCGCAACTTCGGCTCGGTCTTGACCGCCCTCTTGGCGCTGGCGCTGGCGAGCGGCCTCGCCGCAGACCGGATCGGTGTCAATGCGTTGATCGGCGGCCTGGTCTTCGGCTTGGCGGTGCCAGTGGCGGGCGGGCTCGGCGACATGGTGCTGGCCCGGCTGCAAGATATCGTCGCGCTCATGCTCATGCCCGTGTTCTTCGCCGTCTCCGGCCTCGTCACGGACCTGCGGGTGCTCGACGTCGAGGCAATGCCCGGACTGCTCCTCTTCCTGCTCATCTTGATCGCGGGGAAATGGGGTCCGGCCTATCTCGCCGCCCGCGCGACGGGACTCGCCGGGTCGGAGGCGAACACGATCGGCGTGCTGCTGAGCTGCGGCGGGGTGCTCGTCCTCGTGGTCGGGATCATCGGGCTGCAGATGGCGGTGATCACCTCCGAGCTTCACTCCGCATTCGTGCTGAGCTCGCTCGTGACCCTCGTGATGGCAAGCCCGCTCGCCGATCGTTTCCTCGCGGCGGGCTCCGGCCGACCTCAGACCGGAGATGGGCCGTCTCCAGCGATTGCCACGCGTCCGCGCGAGCGCCGATGAGCGCGGTCGACGTCACCGACTACCTGGCGCCGTATCCGCCGCGGCGGGTGCGCCGGCCGGTGCGCCTGCGGTTGACCGACGACACCTACCCGCTCGAGCCGACGCCCAAGGAGTCGTGGCTTCCGATCGCGTTCAGGGCCTTCGCCCGTCTTGCCGATCGCATGAGCGTGCGCGACGCGCTGATCGTGGGCACCGGCAATGGCCTCGACGCGTTGGGCGCCGCCGAGATCTTCCCGTTGGAGACGCTCACCGTGACCGACCTGTTCGCGGCCAGCCTCGCCGTGTCCCGCGACAACGTCCTGGCCCACCTCGACGATCCGGATGGGCTCGATGTGAGCTTCCACGCCGGCGATCTGCTGACGTGCGTCCCACCCGAGCGGCGCTTCGACCTGATCTACGAGAACCTGCCGAACATCCCCGCGGCACCTGGGATCGAGCTCGAGCGCGGTATCAACACCGGGCGGTTCTTCGAAGCCGGCGGGCTCGAGACCCCCGAGCCGTTCGAGCGGTACCTGCTTGCCCTCCACTACCGCTTGTTGGGTGACGCGTGGGACTACCTCCGTGGAGGCGGCGGGGTCCTGACGGCGCTCGGAGGCCGCATCCCACAGGACGTCGCGTTCGAGCTGCACCGCGCCTGCGGGTACCGGCCCCAGCTCGTCGCGTTCGACATGAAGCGACAGGTCGAGCCCGGCCTGGGGATCCCTGCCTACGCCCGCGCGGAGCAGGAGACGGGCTTGGAGTTCGTGTTCTACGCGCCCGAGGCCATCGATCTCGTCGCAGAGGGCCGCCGGACGGGGCTCGACGGTCAGGAACTCGTTGACGCCGTCGCACCCGAACTTGCGCTTCTTGCAATGAGTGCCGGCGAGGCGCTCGAACGCTCGGAGCGGGGTCAGCCCGTCGCCCACTCCGTCTTGATGATCTTCGGTGAGCGTCCCGCCGGGACCCCGTGACAGATGGGGTCCCGGCGCGGTGGGAGTTCGGAGGCGCTTAGCTGATGCCGAGCTTCTCGGCGGCCATTTTGGTCCCCTGAACGCGGCTCGTGATCTTCTGGAACGCCACATCGCGCGCGTAGTCGGGCGATCCGTGGTTCGGTTTCTCGTCGATGCTGAACGGTGAGAACCCGCAGTCGTCGGTCGAGCCGAGCCGCTCCTTCGGGATGAAGTTGGCAGCCCTCACGAGCTGGTCGCAGATCTCTTGCGCGCTCTCGGTCCTGGGGCTCTGCGTCACGGTCACCCCGACGTAACACATCTGCGGAACGCCCTCCGCGTCGTCGCGACTGTGCTTGCCGATCAGCTCGTAGACCGGATCCTTCTCCCGCTCGCTGGCGAGCTGGATCAGGAAGTAACCGGCGTTCATCTTGAACATCTCTGGCAGCAGGTTGGCGTAGGGCACGTCGGCGCTGTGTACCGAGTCGCGGTCACCGCCCGGGCAGGTGTGGATGCCGATGTTGATGCGCTCCTCGGCCGTGAACCGCGCGAGCACCCGGTTGTTGAGCTCGATAAAGTGCGGCAGCATCCCGGCCCCTGTCCACGGGTTTCGCGGGTCGGCACGGGTGGCGAGGCGCCCCTCGGTGAAGTCGATCGAGACCCGGCTGGCTCCCGCGGCGAATGCGGCGCGGATGTCCTTCTCGCACTCGTTGACGAGATCCTCCTCGAACGTGGCGCGCGGGTAGTCGGGCACCTCGTCGTTCAAGGGGTACAGCAATGCGAGCATCGACGGCGCGATGACGGCCTGCTTCATGGGCTTGGTCGCGTACGGGATGGACTTCTTGAGGGTGTCCGCCGCGAACGTCTTGTAGCGGAAGGGCCCCTTGGCGAGGCGCGGCAACTGCCGGCCGTGGCCGTCGGCGAAGATCGCGAAGAACTGTCCACCGTCACCCGCAAGGCTGTCGGCCAAGCCCGTGCCCGCCAGCGTGTCGGTGATCGGGTAGGTCGCGAAACTCGACCAACGCTGCTCGCCGTCTGAGACGATTGGCGACCCGGTGGCCTCCATCTTCTGGATCGAGTCCTTGACCGCGACGTCCTGCTCGGCCTCCAACTGCTCCTTGGTGATCTTGCCCGCGTCATATTCTGCGTAGGAGGCCTGGAGCTTGGCCGGTCGCGGCAGCGAACCAACTGGTTCGGTGGGAATGCCTGTGGCGCTTCTCGGATCGTAGGATCCCATAATTTTTTTCCCCTTCCTTCGCCGGCCTGGTGTGAGCCGGCTCTCAAGTCATTTCATCCCGACTGCCAAACCACGGACGGAGTCCGTCGCCGCATCGCGATGCCCAAGGACCTCATCCGCGGCCGTGACGGCCGTTGTGGTGAAGTGCCCCATCTTCTCGTCCAAGCGTCAAGGCATAAGGCCTCCGCTCCGTGGCGCGTGGCTACGTCGTACCGCCTCGCCGGGCGACGATACAGACGGGTCTACCTCAACGCAAGGGCGCCCCATCGACATCGGGCAGGCCGCGGCCAACACGCTCAGGAACCGTCGACGAGCGGCTCGATCGCGGTCTTGCGCACGGCCTTGAAGATGAGGCGCGTCTCCACGTGCTCGACCTCGTCGCGCGCGGTGAGATCGTCCAGGACCAACGCGCGCAGGCGCTCCGTGTTCTCGACGGCGACGTGGACCAAGTAGTCGTCGGATCCCGTGATGTGAAACACGGCGATCGACTCCGGCAGACGCAGGATGTGCTCGTAGAAGTCATCGATCAGGTTGCGGTGGTGAACCTGGAGCCGGATGGAGATAAGCGCCTGTGTCGGCCGGCCCAAAAGCGCCGGGTCGACGGCGGCATGGAAGCCCCGAAGCACACGGCGCTCGCGCAACCGTCGCACGCGCTCGAGACAGGTCGACGGCGAAAGTCCGACGAGTTCCGCGAGATCCTTGTTCGAGATCCGCGCATTCTTCTGCAAGGCGACCACGAGTTCGCGGTCGATTCGATCCAAGGGCACGTACGGGATCGGCGAACGCAGATTATCCGGATTCGTTGGCATGCTGACGAATCAATCCTAGTCTGAGACATGGCTTCCTGCCATTGTAGGAGCGTCCGGCCCCGATGCCGACAAGGAGACACAGGCGATGACCGCGACAGCGAGCCAACTGCCGGAGCGTTCCACTTCGGCAGCGTCCCTGACCCGTCCCTGCCGAGGTGTCGTCAGATGACCACGGGGAACAAACCCGCTGAGGCGGCTCAGACCTCGGGAGCCGAGGAGTCACATGACACCCGCGAGGCGTGGGACGCGGCTTACGACGCCTCCGACCTTCGGGACGTGCCGTTCGAGACGATGTCCGGTGTCCCGGTCGAGCCGCTCTACGGGAGTTCGCCCTATCCCGGGTCCTACCCCTTCACGCGCGGCATCTACCCGACGATGTACCGGTCGCGGCTTTGGACCATGCGCATGTTCGCCGGGTTCGGCACCGCGGCCGACACGAACGCCCGCTTCAAGGAGCTTCTGAGTGCGGGGGGCACCGGCCTGTCAACCGCATTCGATATGCCGACCCTCATGGGCCACGATTCCGACAGCCTGGTCTCGCGAGGCGAAGTGGGGCGCGCGGGCGTCGCCATCGACACCCTGCTCGACATGGAGGATCTGTTCGCAGGGATCGACCTCGCATCGGTGTCCACCTCGATGACCGTCAACGGTCCGGCGGCGATCATCCTGGCGATGTACATAGCGGCGGCCGAGAACCGCGGCGTCGCCCGTGGCAACCTCGCCGGAACGATCCAGAACGACATCTTCAAGGAGTACCAGGCCCAGAAGGAATACATCTTCCCGCCGCGGCCATCGGTCCGCCTGATCACGGACATGATGGCGTTCACGACCGCGGAGATGCCGCGTTGGCACCCGGTCTCCATATCCGGGTACCACATCAGAGAGGCCGGCAGCACGGCGGCTCAGGAACTCGCGTTCACCCTTGCGAACGGCTTCGCCTACGTCGAGGCCGCCGTCGCCGCCGGCTTGGACGTCGATTCCTTCGGCCCACGCCTCAGCTTCTTCTTCAACTGCCACATCGATTTCTTCGAGGAGATCGGCAAGCTGCGCGCCGCCCGGCGGATCTGGGCTCGCTGGATGCGAGAGCGCTACGGCGCCCAAGATCAGCGCAGCCTCCTCTGCCGATTCCACACGCAGACCGCCGGCGTTTCCCTGACCGCCCGTCAGCCCGAGAACAACATCGCGCGTGTCGCCCTGCAGGCGCTCGCCGCCGCACTGGGAGGGACGCAGAGCCTTCACACCGACAGCTACGACGAGGCGCTGGCTCTGCCCAGCGACAAGTCGGTCCGCATCGCGCTTCGCACCCAGCAGATCGTCGCCCATGAGACGGGCGTGGCTCACGTCGCAGATCCGCTGGGCGGCTCCGACTACGTCGAGTGGATGACAGACGAGATGGAGCGCCAGGCCGAGGAGGTCTTCGCCCACCTGCTCGATCTCGGCGATGGCTCGATCCTGGAGGGGGTTTACGAGGGTGTCGAGAACGGCTACTTCGTCGGTGAAATTGCGGACGCCTCGTACCGGTTCGAGCGCGAGGTCAACGCGGGCAACAGGATCATCGTCGGCGTCAATGCCTTTACCGACGGCAACGAGGACAAACTCGACGGTACGCTTCGCATCGACCCGTCCGTAGAGCGTTCACAGCTCGAGTGCCTCGCCCGCGTCAAAGCCGCACGCGATGGCGCTGAGGTCACCGCACACCTGGACGCACTGACCACATGCGCCTCGGATCCGGTGCGCAACCTGATGCCCCCCCTCATCGACGCGGTGCGGGCATATGCAACCGAGGGCGAGATCGTCGGTGCGCTCGAATCCGTGTTCGGAACCTACGTCGAGCGGATCGTCGTCTGATGGCTCCCGCAACGACCAGGATCGTCCTGGCGAAGCTTGGCCTCGACGGACATGACCGGGGGCTCAAGGTGGTCGCCAGAATCCTGCGTGACGCCGGAATGGAGGTCGTCTACCTCGGGCTGCGCCAGTCGCCCGACGGCGTTGCCACCGTCGCCCAGCAGGAGGACGCGGATGCGGTGGGGTTGTCGATGCACAACGCAAGCCACCTCACGCTCGGCCCGCTCATGGTGGACGCGTTGCGCGAGATCGGCCTCGAGATACCGGTCGTCATCGGCGGAGTCATTCCGGACGAGGACATCGAGACCCTGAAGCGCGCCGGGATCGCAGCGATCTTGGGCCCCGGGGCGTCGGCCGCCGAAGTCGTCGCCGACGTGCGGCGCGCGGTCGCAGCGGGAGGCGCGTGACGGCCCGCGCCGAGATACCCATCCCCACACTGTTCACCCGTGCGACCAGCGGTGATCGTGGAGCGCTTGCGCGCCTCATCACCGTTATCGAACGCGGCGCCGATGGGGCCGACGAACTCGCCGACCTCACCGAAGCCGTCCATACGACGGCGCATGTCGTCGGCATCACGGGCGCACCCGGTTCGGGCAAATCCTCGCTCACCGGCCACCTTCTTGCAGCGTTGACGAGGGCTGCTCGCAACCCGGCGGTCCTGGCCGTCGATCCCTCCTCACCACTCACCGGCGGCGCCATCTTGGGCGACCGGGTCCGCATGGACGGCCTTCCGCACTCAGCGTTCGTGCGATCCATGGCGACCCGGGGTCACCAGGGAGGCCTCGCATTCGCGGTGCCGGATGCGCTGCGTCTCCTCGCGTGCGCCGGCTTCGACCCCGTGATCGTCGAGACCACGGGCGTCGGTCAAGTCGAGGTCGACATCGCGAGCGCGGCCGATACGACGGTGCTCGTCATGGCGCCGGGATGGGGAGATGCCGTTCAAGCCAATAAGGCGGGCCTCCTTGAGGTCGCGGATGTCCTCGTCGTCAACAAGGCCGACCGGCCAGGGGCGCGCGACACCCGGCGGGATCTCGAACTCATGCTGGACCTCGGGCACATCAGCGGCCTCGAGGCGCTGGCGGGGCGCCGCCCGCCGGTCCTCATGACCACATCCACCACGGGTGAGGGGATCGAGGATGTCAGGAACGCCATCGACGCCCACTACGAGCAGGCGCTCCATTCCGGACGGCTGGCGCAGGGCCGCCGCCGCCGCTTGCGCCTGGAGGTTCGCGGACGGGTCGAGCGGGTCATCCTCGAGCGGATCGACGCGGTCCTCGACTCCGCCGCCGGTGCGGAATGGCTCGCAGCGCGCGACGAGGGCCGGATATCGTCAGCCACATACGCCCGTGCCGTCGCTCAGGTGATCACCGCGGCTCGGACACCCGAGCCTGCCGCCACCGAGCGTCCAGAAGGCCTGGTCCCGCCCGTCTCCCCCTCGCCGTCATCTCATGCGTCGACCGTCGCCGCAAATCGCCACGCTCCCAGTGACGCCCCCGCGACCGGCTCGCTCGACTCTCCCTCGCCATCCTTCGCGGGGTGATTCCTTACGCCAGCGAGAGTTCTCGCTCGTTCGCGAGGAGGAGCCTCCCGATCTCCTGTGCCCGGCGCGCGGCCTCGCGGTCGCCTTCGCCGGCGGCGACGATCGAGCCCTTCATCAGGATGTGCCAGCGTCGCGCGAAATCTTCTGGATCGGCCACGCCCACCTCGGTCCCGAGGCCCTCGAGGAACGCGCGGATGTTCGCGAGGTGCACGACGCTCGCCTGACGAAGCGGGCTCTCAGGGTCGGTGATCTCAAGGAGCACGTTGATGAACGTGCAGCCCTCGAAGTCGGCCTGCCGAAACCACGCGTCGAAGACGTCGAAGATGGCGAGGAGCCGTTCGCCCGGATCGTCGGCCAGTTGCTCGACTTCTGCCTGGAGCCACTCCTTCGTCCAGCGCTCCTCACGTCTGCGCATGAACTCGAGCACGAGTTCGTTCTTGGAGGCGAAGTGCCGGTACAGCGTCATCTTGGCGACACCCGATTCGGCGATCACACGATCGACGCCGACGGCGCGGATGCCATTCCGCGAGAACAGCTCGTACGCGGTGTCGAGGATGCGTTCGCGTGCGTCCTTGCTTGGACGTGCCAATGATTCCCTCGTCGCGTTGCCTCTCACCATTGATACCGCCCTGTCTGCTTTCGCCATACCGATGTGTTCTCTCCCGATTCGTTGTTCGGTACCTCTCACACTTGTAGCACGTCCCGCGCGATGCGGAAAAGGCTTTCACGGGACTCCGCAGAGCATCAAACCACCCGCTACCACCGGTTCTGATGACAGTCCAGGTTGCGTCAGGTGCCGTAACGAGAGACGGTCATATCTTGTCGACGATGGCGATAGCCACCTGAAGGCGACTCATTGACCTCGTCTCATTCAGTTCGGGGCTGCGCCACCCTCAGGGTCTGGGGGGTGCTCCAACCTCGACAAATCGGGATCGTACAGCCTCATGCGGTTGGCGTCCAATCCGTGTTCGGGCCCGAGACCACACCACGGCGCCCACTCAGGCGCCGGCGACAGGGGACATGGGCCGGCGGCCGAGGTCATGTCGTCTCGGATGCGACGCCTTCGCGCCGGGCGAGCAGCGCTGCAGCGGCGTATGTCGCGAGATACAGCGCACCCGCCCCGGCGGCGATCGCGAGGGTGTAGTCGAGTGGGTCGCGCGCTGACGGTTTGAGGATCTGTGGGATGAGTGCGATGGCGAGGGCCGGGGGGTGCGCGGTCGCGGTGGCGCGCATCAGCACGAGCGTGACGGCCACCGCCAGGCAGCCCGCGAGCCACGCGACGGGCACGAGCGCGAGCGCAGCCGACCCGGCGAGCGCCGCACCGACCAGCAGGATCCAGCGGCGCAGGCCGACATAGGGCCGGCACCCGTCGCGATGACCGAGCCAGTCGAGCGCCGAGACGAAGAGCGGCGGCGCAAGCACCGCTGCGGGCAGCGCAAGGATCTCCCCGCCCGCGAGTACCCACGCGGCGATGACCGCCGCCCCGGCGCCGACGATCGACCACGGATAGCGGCCGCTGTCGTTGGCGCCTCGGTGCAACGGCGCGTCGCCTCGATGCCCGAACCACGGCATTCCCGCGGCGACGACGGCACAGATGACGAGCACCGCGACCGGGTAGCTCCAGGCACGCACATCGAAGATGACCGGCAGGACGGCCGCGGAGACCGCCGGAGCAAGGCGACTGTCGCAGGCCTGGAGCACCAGGAGCGCGACGGCCGTGGCGGCCAGCGTCTCGGCCCACGCCGGTTGGTCAGAGCGCGCGAGCAGGACGCCGACGAGCGCGCACAGCGGGGGCAGCGCCGCGACCCGCCAGCGCGACACGGACCACCCCGGCACCCGCAGCACCCAGATCCCCATCGCGAGCGCTGCACCTTCGGGGAAGATGATCGCGTGCGTGCCGAGCGCGGCGGCAAGCACGAGCATCGGCGCGACGACGATCAGGACGAGCGCCCACCGCAGACCCGTCCACCACCGCATCTCGGTGTTCATCGTCGCAGCCCCACCCGCCCGTTCCAGTTATCGCCGCAGTCCCTGCCGTGGCCGGCACGCCGTCGCCTCGATGGCGGCGGCGTGCCGGCTACCAGTACCGCTCGTGAGGGCCCTCAGGGCATCAATAGCGGTAATGGTCTGACTTGTAGGGACCGTCGACCGGGATGCCGAGGTAGGCGGATTGGTCCGGCGTGAGCGTCGTGAGCTCGACACTGAGGGCGTCCAGGTGAAGCCTGGCGACCTTCTCGTCGAGGTGCTTGGGCAGCGTGTACACCTGCCGGCTGTACTCGTCGTTTTTCGTGAACAGCTCGATCTGGGCCATCGTCTGATTCGTGAACGAGTTGGACATCACGAAGCTGGGGTGCCCGGTCGCGTTGCCCAGGTTCAAGAGCCGCCCCTCCGAGAGGATGAGTACGGCATGTCCGTCCGGGAACACCCACTTGTCGACCTGCGGCTTGATGTTGATCCGCTGGATGCCGGGGTACGCTTCCAGGCCCGTCATGTCGATCTCGTTGTCGAAGTGTCCGATGTTCCCGACGATGGCCTGATGCTTCATCTGCGACATGTGCTCGGCGGTGATGATGTCCTTGTTGCCGGTACACGTGATGAAGATGTCGGCGGTGGCGACGACGTTCTCGATCTTCCTGACGTCATATCCCTGCATCGAGGCCTGCAACGCGCAGATGGGGTCGATCTCGGTGACGACCACCCGTGCGCCCTGGCCACGCAGCGACTCTGCGCAGCCCTTGCCGACATCGCCAAAACCGAGAATCACCGCGACCTTGCCGCCGATCATGACGTCGACCGCGCGGTTGATGCCGTCGATCAGCGAATGGCGGCACCCATAGAGGTTGTCGAACTTCGACTTGGTGACCGAGTCGTTGACATTGATCGCCGGAAACAGCAAGTCCTCGGTCTCGGCGAGCTGGTAGAGACGGTGGACGCCGGTGGTCGTCTCCTCGGTCACCCCCTTGATGTCGGCGGCGATGCGACGCCAGCGCTTGGGGTCCTCCTTGAGCGACCGTGCCAGTACGCCCAGGATGACCTGGAACTCCTCGGAGTCCGCGTCGGTCGGGTCGGGCACGGCGCCCGCGCGTTCGTACTCGACGCCCTTGTGGACGATCAGGGTCGCGTCGCCGCCGTCGTCCAGGATCATGTTCGGCCCGCCGCCGTCGGGCCAGTCGAGGATCTGCTCGGTACACCACCAGTACTCCTCGAGCGTCTCGCCCTTCCAGGCGAACACGGGCACGCCGCTCGGGTTCTCGACGGTTCCGTTCGGCCCGACTGCAACCGCCGCCGCCGCATGATCCTGGGTCGAGAAGATGTTGCAGCTGGCCCACCGGACCTCGGCGCCCAGCGCAACGAGCGTCTCGATCAGCACCGCGGTTTGGATCGTCATGTGGAGCGAGCCCGCGATCCGGGCTCCTTTGAGCGGCTGGGCGGCGGCGAACTCACGTCGCGTCGACATGAGCCCCGGCATCTCGTGCTCGGCAAGCTCGATCTCTTTGCGCCCGAACTCCGCGAGCGCCAGATCGGCGACGCGGTAGTCGGCTGTGGACAGCTCATGAACGGCGGTCTCGGTCATCATCTCTCCTCGGGTCAGACGGTGGTGCGTTGGCGGAACGACTTGGCGGTGGGTTTGCGACCCGGTTTGTGCTCGACGGCTGTGAGGCGTTGGAACACCAGGAAGCGGCTCTCGACGTCCTCATGGGTCAGCCGCTGCACCCGCTCGCTGCCGAAGGCCTCAATGTTAAACGACGCGAGCACCGAGCCGTACACGGCGGCGCGGCGCAGGCATTCGTCGTCGGTCAGATCCCCATCGGCGTGACTGTCAAGGTAGCCGAAGAAGCCGCCGGCGAACGAGTCGCCCGCGCCCGTCGGGTCGATGACCGTCTCGAGCGGCATGCCCGGGACGAAGAAAAAGCCGTCGTCGGTGGACGTACACGCGCCGTAAACCCCAAGCTTGATCACGACGGCGCGCGGCCCGAAGTCGCGGATCATCCGCGCGGCACGGGCGAGGTTCGGCTCCCCCGTGAGCATCTTGACCTCGGTGTCATTGAGAATGACGACGTCCACGGTGGCAATCGTCGCGAGGAGCGAGTCGCGTGCCGACTCGATCCAGTAGTTCATCGAATCGAGCCCGGCAACAGTCGCCTGCGTGCACTGTGCCCGCACCTGGCGTTGCAGGTCCGGCTGGATGTTGGCCAGGAAGACCGACGAGGATGCGCACGAGGCGGGAGACAGCTTGGGGTCGAACGTCGCGAAGACGTTGAGCTGCGTGTCGAGTGTGTGGGCGAGGTCCATGGCGTCCTCGTAGCGACCCTTCCAGAAGAAGGAGCGCTCACCCGGCACCCGCTCGATGTCGCTCGTGTCGATGTTGCCGCGCTTCTCGAACACATCGAACTCGCTCTGACCGAAGTCGCCCCCGACGACGCCGACGACGCGCACGTCGGCGAAGAAGCTCGCCGCCAGCGCGAAGTGCGTCGCAGCGCCACCGAGGATGCGCTCACGCTTGCCGTGCGGCGTCTCGAGCGCGTCGAACGCAACGGAACCGACCACCGTGACGGCCATGTCAGACCGCCGCCGTGACCGCGCCGACCGACGCCAGACCGGCAGCCTTACGGAGGGCCGCGGCCTTGTCCGTGCGCTCCCAGGTGAAGCCGTCCCCGGTGCGGCCGAAGTGGCCGTACGCCGCCGTGTCTCGGTAGATCGGCCGGCGTAGGTCGAGATCACGCAGGATCGCCGCCGGGCGCAGGTCGAAGTGCTCCTGCACGAGCTCCTCAACCCGCGCCAGCGGCACGTTCTCCGTGCCGAAGCACTCGACCAGTACCGACATCGGACGCGCGACACCGATCGCGTAGGCGACCTGGATCTGGCAGCGGTCTGCCAGTCCGGCCGCAACGACGTTCTTGGCCACGTATCGCGCGGCGTAGGCGGCCGAACGGTCGACCTTCGTCGGGTCCTTGCCCGAGAACGCGCCGCCGCCGTGGGGAGCTGCGCCGCCGTAGGTGTCGACGATGATCTTGCGCCCGGTCAGCCCCGTGTCGCCCATCGGCCCCCCGACAACGAACTTGCCGGTCGGGTTGACGTACAGGAAGTCGCGGTCGGGCAGACGCTTGGCATCGACCAGGCCGTCATAGTCGCCGCAGAGAATCGGCTCCACGACGTGCTCGATCAGATCGGTCCTCATGACGGCGTCGATGTCGATACCGTCGCCGTGCTGGGTCGAGATGACGACCCGCTCGATCTCGACCGGGCGTTGGCGGCCATCGTCGTCGACCTCGTAGCGAACCGTCACCTGCGTCTTGCCGTCTGGGCGCAGGTATGGGAGGACGCCCTGTTTGCGGGCCTCGGACATGCGCTTGGCGAGCTTGTGCGCGAGCATGATCGGCAGTGGCATGAGCTCATCGGTTTCGCGGGTGGCGTAGCCGAACATCATCCCCTGGTCGCCCGCGCCCACCCGGTCGAGGGGATCGACGTCGCTTCCCTGCTGAGCTTCGTATGAGGCGTCGACGCCTTGCGCGATGTCTGGCGACTGTTCGTCCATCGCGACGATGACGCCGCAGGTCTCCGCGTCGAAGCCGAACTTCGCGCGGGTGTATCCGATGTCGGAGATCGTCTTACGCACAAGCCGCTGCACGTCCACCGACGCACTGGTCGAGATCTCGCCGGCGACCACCACGAGGCCCGTCGTGATCAGGGTCTCGCAGGCGACGCGTCCGGTTGGGTCGTCCGTGAGCACCGCATCGAGGACTGTGTCGGAGATCTGGTCGGCGATCTTGTCGGGATGGCCTTCGGTCACAGATTCCGAAGTGAATTGAAAGGTGCGCGGGTTGGTCGGGTCACCGGCGGTCATTCTGGTTCCTCCGCTCGTCGTCGGCGGCGTGTTTGGTCCGCGCACCGTACGGGATTGTGATTGAGACGCGCCCACCGTACGTTTGATTCGTCGCTGTGGCAAGAAGACCGCACACTGTTCGAAAATGTGGTCAATTCCTGGCGACTGACCGAATTTGATCGACCGTCCCACACGGCCTGCAGGACAATACTCGGACCGGCGTTGACACCAAGATAGACCCGTCTGTATCGTCGGCTTCCAGAGGGTTGAGCGACCCTTGTACGATGGTCGAGGAGGTCGGTGCTGATGTCCACACGCGCGTCAGGTCCACGCCCCACCGCACAGCGCAAGTCGCAGGGCCGCGCCCGTGGAGAGCGCGGGCACCTCCCGCTCGGGATGCACTTGGTGGGCAGCCTTCCGCTCTGGAGCGCCGAAGAGACGTTTCGCACCGTCAGCGAGGTCGCCGGAACGCGGCTCAGGCGGATCCCCGACGGTGAGACCGGCCCGCGCTCGGATTGGATCGTCTGGCAGTACCCGGTCTTGAGCTCCCGCCCCGAGTTCGAAGTCGCGCCGCCCGCGCCGGACGCGTACCGGCACCTGCCGCGCCTTCGGATTCGCGACGGCGCCGACCGCTCGGGGCTCGCGTTCGGGAGCCTCGGGTACGCAGCCGCGGCCGAAAGCTCCTATCGCGAGTTCGCCCGACTCAAGCTGGAGGGAGTCATTCCAGGCGAATGCCGCTTCGAGGTGTCGTTGCCGACGCCGCTCGTGCCGGTCAGCGCCTTCGTCGGCACCGAGGACCAGGCAGTCGTGGAGCAGGCGTACGAGGCACGGCTCATGGAGGAGCTGGACGAGATCATCGCGTGCGTGCCCAAAGGTCAGCTGGCGATCCAGTGGTGTACGAGCTTCGAGTTCCTCATGCTCGAGGGGCTCTTTCCGGTCTGGTTCCCGGACGTCAAGGGCGGAATCGTCGAGCGCCTTCTGCGGATCAGCCGGCGCGTGCCGCCTGAGGTCGAGCTCGGATTCCACCTCTGCTACGGCGACAGCCAGCGCGGGCTTCACCGCGAGCCGGACGACCTGCGCCTGCTCGTCGAGATGGCCAACGTCCTCGCCGGCGGCATGGGCCGTCCGCTCAACTGGGTCCATATGCCGGTGCGACGGGCCCAGGCCGACCGGGACTACTTCGCGCCGCTCGCGAACCTGCGGCTCGGCGACGAGACGGAGCTCTACCTGGGCGTGGTGCATCAGGAGGACGGGGTGGCCGGAGCCACGCAGCGGATCGAGGCTGCGCAGTCGGTCGTGAAGGGGCCTTTCGGCATCGCAACCGAGTGCGGCTGGGGCCGGCGGCCGCGGGCGCAGGTCGCCGATCTGCTCAAACTCCATACCGAGCTCTGTCGGCCGGTGTCCAAGAGTGCGTCTCACAAGCCATTCGCCTGGCCCGACGGCGTCGTGGCGATCCCCGACGAGGAGTGGGTCAGCGCGCCGGTCGACACCTTTGGCTTGAGCTATGACGTCGTCGACGGTCACGGCTGGTACGAGAACCTGGACCCCACGGTGGAGCAGCTCACGCGCGAGCTCCGTGACGGCGACATCCTGATCGACTACTCCGGCGGGACGGGCATCCTGCTCAACCGTCTGCGCCGACAGGTGTTCGATCGCAAGATCGGGATGCTGATCGCCGACAGTTCACCGAAGTTCCTGCGGGTCGCCGTAGACCACTTCGAGGGCGACCCGCGCGTCGCGTTCCGGGTCCTGCGCTACCTCAAGGAAGAGAAGCGCCTGCAATTCATCGACGAGGTGCTCGACCAGCCGCTCATCGACCGCAAGGTCGACGCGCTGGCATCGACGAACGCGATCCACCTGTACACGAACCTGGACGAGACGCTGGCGTCGTGGGCGCGGGTGCTGCGTCCCGGCGGCAAGGTCTTCATCAATTCGGGCAACCTCCGCAACCTTCGCGCCGCTCCGAACGAATGGATCCTCGACGAGACCGTCTACGTCGTCCACGAGGTCGCGGTCGGAATCGTGCTGACGGATCCGCGCTTCGCCGCCTACCGCGAGGTACTCGACGATGAGGAACGCCTCACGCGCCACCTCGCGTTCCGCGACCGCGTGTTCCTGCCGCCAAGGCCGCTCTCCCTCTACACCTCGGCGCTCGAGAACGCCGGGTTCGAGGTCACGAACGTCAGCGAGAAGCAGATTACGGCGACGATCGACGACTGGTTCGATCTGCTCAAGGCCTACCACGAGCCGGTGCTCGGCTGGGTCGGCGGCTCCGAGAAGATCGACGGCGTGGAACCGACCGCGGAGGCGATCGATGACCGACTGGCGCTCATCCGGCAGGCCCTTGACGTGATCTTCGGCGGCCGACCGGATTTCCGGTGCTGCTGGACCTACATCGAGGCGCAGCGCTCATGAGGGACGTGTACATATCCGGGATCGGGATGACGGTGTTCACCAAGCAGCCCGACAAGACGCTCAAGAACCTGACGGCCGGGGCCGTCAACGAGGCCCTGGCTGACGCGGGAATCGGCGTGGACGCGGTGGAGCGAGTGTTCTTCGGCAACGCCGTCGCCGGCGCGATCACGCGGCAGGAGATGGTCAAGGGCCAGATCCTGCTCCGTCCGCTCGGATTCGAGGGGATCTCGATCACGAACGTCGAGAACGCCTGCGCTTCGGCGTCCACGGCCCTGCAGTCGGCGTGGCTCGCGGTCGCCTCCGGCGAATGTGACGTCGCGCTCGCGGTCGGCGCCGAGAAGATGACGCATCCCGACAAGGAGGTCACGTTCGAGGCCATCGGCCGCGCCATCGATGTCGAGGCCGCGCCGCCTCCAGAACCGGGGCGCTCGCCGCTGATGGACTCCTACGCCGAGGCCGCGCAGGAGTATCTGGACTGGAGTTCCACGACGATCGAGGACTGTGCCGCGATCGTTGTCAAAAACCAAGCGAACGGGATGCTCAATCCGCTCGCCCAGTACGGGGCGAAGATCACCGTCGAGGAGGTGTTGGCCGCGCGCGAGATCGTCGCGCCGCTCACGCTCTACATGTGCTCGCCCGTCTCCGACGGGGCGGCGGCCGCGGTGGTCACGGCCGAACCGCCGTCTGGGCGAGGACGAAATATCAAGATCGCCGCGTCGGTGATCCGCTCCGGGCTGACTCCTGAGCATCAGCCGAAGAAGGGCGCGTGGCTCGCCTGCCAGGAGGCATACCGCTTGGCAGGGCTCGGGCCGGAGGACCTCGACGTGGTCGAGGTCCACGACGCCGCTGCGCCGGCCGAGATACAGCTCTACGAGCAGATCGGCCTCGCGCCGTTCGGTCAGGGCGGAGAGCTGATTCGCTCCGGCGCCGTCCATCTGGGCGGCCGGATCCCCGCCAACACCAGCGGTGGGCTCCTGGCCCGCGGCCACCCCATCGGGGCAACCGGCCTCGCGCAGATCTTCGAGGCCGTCCTGCAGTTGCGCGGCGACGCCGGAGACCGCCAGGTGCCCGATGCGACCGTGGCGCTGACCCAGAACGGCGGCGGGTGGCACGACGGCGACAACGTCGCGCACTGCGTCCACATCCTCGTTCGGTAGGCATGAAGCGACGCCTCCTCGCCACGCGAAGGACCCGTGCCCGCGAGTTGGAGCGCGCGTTGACTGAATGGACCAACGCTTCCCGGCGTACGTTAGGGTTCGCGCGAAAATGACTGCTGTGCCGGATGGTGAGCGAAACGGCCCGGAGCGGGGCTCGCCCCCGGCGGCTGGAAATACGAACCGCAGGACGGCTATTTCCGAAGCAAAACCGAGTGAGACGGTGTCGCTGAGGCTCGCGGCTACTGGTGGTAACGGCGATCTCGGCGACGCCGTATCGCGACGGTTTGCAGCCGCCAAACGGTGCAGTGGTTTTTGCGTGGATCCTTAAGACCGGAGCCGGGAGACCTCCGCGACGACCAAGACGAGGCCTCGGCCTGGTCTCGCGTCCAGTCGGTGCTCGTTTCGAGCGCTGAGCAAGGATTCC
>JANMDV010000253.1:0-3921 GCA_031376485.1 Actinomycetota bacterium | reverse complement strand
TCACGCCCTCAATGACGGCCTGCCCGCCGACCTGCCCCGCCGGAGCCGCCACCGCAGCGCGAAGCACCGGCCACAGTCGACCGAAGCGCCCGAGGTCCACGTGAGACCGCCTCAGGTCTTCTGGCGGCGCGCCAGCTTGCGTTGGAACCGCTCGACCCGGCCACCCGAATCGACGAGCTTCTGGCGCCCCGTGTAAAACGGGTGGCAGTTGCTGCAGATCTCCACCTTGATCTCGGGGTTCGTGGATCGGGTGGTGAACTCGTTGCCGCACGTGCAGCGCACATGAGCGTTGACGTAGTTCGGGTGGATGTCCGACTTCATCTCGACCTTTCGCAAATTCAGTGACAGCAGACCAGTGTAGCGGGGCGGTCCAAGCGCCGCCATCAGCACGACGTTCGCTCAGCCTGGATCCAGGCTCAGGAAGCGTCAATGAATAACTACTGCGGCGGAGGGCGAGCGAAAACCGAGCCAGGCGGTGTCCAGCCGCCAAACGTCGTAGTAGTCCATTGACGCTGACTCAGTCCGCCGTCACGGCGAAGCGGATCGTCGTGCCCCTGCCGTGGTCCGTGTCGATCACCAGCCACTTCGAGAGTTGTCGGGCCAGCCACAGGCCCCTGCCGCCATACCCCTCGGGCGCCGGCGGGACGAACCCGGCCAGCGCATCGGTGAGGTCGCCGCGGTCGTCGCTGACCTCGCACACGACACCGTCATTGTCGATCCACATGGCAGCGTTGGTAATTCCGCCCCCGTGGAGCATGGCGTTGGTGGCGACTTCGCTGAACGCCAGGACGAGGTCCTGCACGCGGTGGCTCGGCAGTCCCGCGCGTTCGCCGGTCTGCGTTGCGATTTGCCGGAGTTCCGCGATCTCGCGACCGAGCGCCATCCGGACGAACGGCTCGGCGCCGAGGACCGGTTCGGGTTCGGGGAGCTGCACGAAGAACTCTGATGGGGCGGTATATGCGTCGCTGGGGCGACGGTACCCGTCCCAGACCGTCGGGTGGGTCCGCCAGGCGTTCTCGATCACGTGTTCGGGAAGATGACGCAGGTTGTAGGGACAGATGTTCCACGAGGGCGCGCCCGCGAACGCATAGTTGACGGCGGACTCGAACCGCGCCCAGATCGCCTGCTCGTCGCGCGTCATTCCGAGCGGCAGCTCTCCGATGATCCTCGTGTACTCCAGCCCGTCGGCGGCGGAACGGCGACCAACCCGATTCCAACGCGCGATGGCGGAGGCCGGCGTCGTGTACCACTCCTCGTCCGCAGCGAAGAAGATCGACTGCGCATCTGCGCCGAGCGCCTCTCGCAGGGACGCGATGTGCGAGGCCGTGGTCACCACCGCCGTGCCGTGATCGAGGGCGAGCCCCTCGAGAAGCCAGGGGACCAGGGTCGAGACGAATTCCTCGTCCGTTTCGTAGAACAACGCGTCGTGATGGAAGCCCGTCCCTTGACTCACCATGGGCTCATTTCGGCTTTGGGGACCAGGTCATGGAGCAGAAGCAGGTCCCACACCTTGCGGAAGTGCGGCGACGCACCCCGGATCTGCACGCGGCCGAAGCTTCGCTGGAACTCGAGCGCGGCTGCCGCGATTGCGCGCATCCCAGCGACGTCTGCGAACAGCAGCCGGCTGATGTCGAGTACGGGCAGTGTGAGGTCACTCGCCGCTGCGAGCAGGATGGAACGCACCGTGTCTGCATCCCTGAAGTCGAGCTCGCCCTCGATTCCGAGGCTGCCGTCGACGTTCCCACGGAGCTTGAACGTGGTGTCGTCGCCGGCCGCCGGCGCGTCAGAGTGAACGGCGTGGATGAGTCGAAGCTCGTCCGGTTCCCACTCGCGCTTGTCATAGCAGCAAAGGGCGGTGAAGGGCATCGCCGCCGTCAGCAGATCCACGCGGAACTCGAATTCCGGCCATGAGGCGCGGTGGGACGGGGTCGCGGCCAGCCACGACAGTTCGGTGACGACACGAACGCCCCGGTAGCCGTTCGCGGTCGCACGTGCGATCAGGTCACGGCAGTCCTGGATCGCCGCATCCGGATCGAAGCGCCCGTCGCGCAGGAAGAGATCGTCCGCAAGGCCGATCACCAACGACCCGTCGTCGAGCAGTTGCTCCGGGTCGTGATCTGCCGCGCGGAGAGAGTCCAGCGCCGGCGCCGTGTGTTCGGGCGGAGAGCCGAAGTACGCGAGCAGGTCGCCGTCGCGCAGACCCTGCTCGAAGTACGCGGTGAGCATGCCGCGATACTCCGCAGCCGAGGTGGAGGTCAAACAGGTGTGCCTGCCGGTCCGGACCGGCAGGACCTCGACATCCACGTCTACGACTCCAGTCGTCGATCGGCATCGGCGTCAGACCAGTAGAGAGCGCTGAGAGCGCGCATCAGCACGTGCCCGGCAGCAGACGAGGTGCCTCGATAATCGAACCACCGGAACCCTCTACGCCACCGATACAGGCCGGTCTGTAGCATTACGGTTGTGACCCCCCCGGCGGACGTCATCGCGTATGTCCTCGCCGACCTCGTGCTGATCCTCGTTGCGGCGCGTGTACTGGGTCGGGCCGCCGCGGCGCTCGGCCAGCCCAGTGTCGTCGGCGAGATCGCAGCCGGAATCCTGATCGGCCCCACGCTCCTCGGCGGGCACGTTGCAACGGGCGCGACAGCGGGCGTGGGCCTGGTCGACCAGCTCTATCCTCCCGAGGCGTTCGCGTTCCTGGCCCTGATCGGCCAGATCGGGCTCGTCCTGTTCATGTTTCTCGTCGGTGTCGAACTGGATCGTCGTCTGCTTCGTGGACGCCGCCGCCAGATCGTTCTCGTCGCCGCAGTCTCCGGCGTCGCTCCGATCGCAATCGGCTTCGCTGCCGCACCACTCTTCGACGGTCCGACCTGGCAGCCGACCGGGGTCGACGATCTCACGTTCTCCCTCTTTCTCGCCGCGGGGTTCGCTGCCACCGCCCTTCCCGTCCTGGCACGACTGCTTCAAGAGAAAGGTTTGATGGCGACCCCCGTGGGAGTGACGACCGTCGGGGTCGCCGGCGTCGTGACGGTCGTCGCATTCATGCTCGTCGCGGCGGGAACCGCCAGTGCGGACGGTGGAGGCGTCCTGTGGGACGTCGCCACCAGGCTGGTGCTGGCTGCCGCGTTGATCGTCGTCCTGCTGGCGGTCGTGCGACCGGTACTGGGCTGGGCTCTGGGTCGCATCGACGTGGTCCAAAACGCGGGATCGGTCCTGACGGCGCTCCTGGCGCTGGCGCTCACGAGCGGCCTCGTCGCGGACCGGATCGGTGTCAACGCGTTGATCGGTGGCTTGCTCTTCGGTCTGGCTGTGCCCGTGAGGGACGGGCTCGGCGACATGGTGCTGTCCAAGCTCAGCGATATCGTGGGCCTCATGTTCATGCCCGTGTTCTTCGCCGTCTCGGGCCTCGTCACGGACCTTCGGGTGCTGAGCGTCGACGCACTGCCCGGGTTGCTTCTGTTCCTGCTCCTGCTGATCGCTGGGAAGTGGGGCGCGGCCTATCTCGCAGCCCGCGCCACGGGGCACGCGGGATCGGAGGCCAACGCGATCGGCGTGCTGCTGAGCTGCGGCGGAGTGCTCGTGCTCGTGGTGGGACTCATCGCGTTGCAAATGGCCGTGATCACGCCGCAGCTGCATTCGGCGTTCGTACTCAGCGCGCTCGTGACGCTCGTGATGGCAGGCCCCCTCGCCGACCGTTTCATCGCCGGGGGCTCCGGTCAGGCGCAGATCGAGTCGGAACACGCTCGGGCGATCGCCACGGTGCCGGAGCAGTAGAGCCCTGTGCGCGAGATCGACGTCACCGACTACCTGGCACCGTACCGGCCGCGGCGCGTGCGCCGGCCGGTGCGCCTGCGCTTGACCGACGACACCTACCCGCTCGAGCCGACGCCCAAGGAGTCGTGGCTTCCGATCGCGTTCCGG
>JANMDV010000201.1:0-2767 GCA_031376485.1 Actinomycetota bacterium | reverse complement strand
GGGGCTATAGCTCAGCTGGGAGAGCGCCTGGATCGCACCCAGGAGGTCAGCGGTTCGAACCCGCTTAGCTCCATTTCGAAAGACCAAGCGTCGACGTTCGACCCCCGCCATCTCGGGACCCTACTCCCGGTGACGCGGATCACGAGTCACGATAAGCCCGGTTGTGGCAGGCCGAGTGATACGCCGCGCTCCGCTCAGTCGTGGGTGCAAGGAGAGATGCGGGAGTGGGACGGAGCAGCCGTGCGCAGGATAGGTGGGGGTTCAGGCCCCTCTCCGGCGGACCCATCAGAGACCTTGCGCGCGCCGGAGCGTGTCGTAGAATCGCGCCACCAACGATACGAGGGGCGATGGATCACGCAGCCACGTTGCGACGTTTCTCTGAACTGATCAATGCCGGCGATGTCGACGGGTTTGGCGAGTTGATGGCCGACGATTTCGTCGAGCACGAGGAGACGCCCGGCCTTGCGCCGACGAAGCAAGGTGTCAAGGGGATGTTCATCGCAGCGTTCCCCGACCTGCGCATGGACCCGGAGGACGTCCTGGCGAGCGGCGACAAGATCGTCGCCCGGATACGGGCCACCGGGACCCACCATGGCGAGTGCATGGGCATGCCGGCGACCGGCAAGGGCATCGACGTGCAGGCCATCGACATCGTGCGCTTCGGCGACGACGGTCTCGCGCGCGAGCATTGGGGTGTCTTCGACGTGATTGGGATGATGCGGCAGCTCGGCGTCGTGCCGGGCCCCCCTGCATAAGTCCCTGCTGCGTCCAGCCAATCGAAACACGCAAAAGGAACAGACATGGCCATCGGCCTGTACTTCAACTCCAGCTCGTTCCCCCCGGCCGCATATGACGACGCGATCAGCCGGCTCGACGCGGCCGATGCCGGAGCCCCGGCCGGCCGGCTCTACCACGTCGCCCTCGAGTCCGACGGCCAGATCCAGGTGTTCGACGTCTGGGACTCCCACGAGTCCTTCGAGGCTTTTGGGGCGACGCTTCTGCCGATCCTCACGGAGCTCGGGGTCGATCCCGGCCAGCCGCACATCGCCGCGGTGCATAACGTCATCAAGGGCTAAACTCAGCTGCCATTCGACACGTGACGGTGGGTGCCGTTCGAGTGACCACTCAGGGTGATCCCATGGATCGTCATTGCCGGGCACCCGCGCTTTGTGAACGCGCCTGGAGGGTGGTGGGGATTCCGATAACGTTGCCGCCGCGTGCCGCAACCGTGGCGGGTGACTGAGTTCCCGCCCCGCGGGAGCGGTGTCGGACACGAGACCGCAGATCGGAAGCCGTATGCAGATCGGGAAACCCGTCGCCCCCGTCAGTCACATCGCACAGGCCTTTCCCGACAGGGTCGAAGTGCGGGGGCGCGACCTGTGCGGCGACCTGATGGGCAGGGTGAGCTTCACCGAGTACTTCTACCTGCTGCTGACCGGACGCGAGCCGACGGATGATCAGCGCTTCTTCCTGGATCTGCTGCTCGTCGCGATCGCCGAGCACGGGATGATGCCGACCAACATCGCAGCCCGCATGACGCTCGCCGCCGATCCCGGATCGCTGCATGGAGCTGTGGCGGCGGGAATCCTCGGCTGTGGCCCGGTCATCCTCGGCACGTCCGAGGAATGCGCACGGCTGCTTGAGAGGGCACAGCAGGAGGTGGCGTCCGGCCACGCCCCCGAGGCCGTCGCCGACACGGCTGCGCGTGCGATCCACGACGGCGGCGGCAAGGCGCCGGGCTTCGGACATCCGGTTCACCGTCCGCTCGATCCGCGCACCGAACGGATCCTCGAGCTTGCGGATACGCGGGCGGTCAGCGGACCCCACGTCCTGCTCGCACGGTGCCTGCGCACGAGCGTCGCCGAGGTGTGGGGCAAGCCGCTCCCGATGAACGTCTCGATGCCCATCGCGGCGGTCATGCTGGACTTGGGCTTCCCCGCCGCGGCGATGAAGGCGATCCCGATCCTGGCGCGCACCGGTGGTCTGCTCGCCCATCTGGCCGAGGAGCAAGAGCACCCCCTCGGATTTCTCCTGGCGGGCAGGGCGGAGGCGGCGATCGAATATGCGCCCCCGGTCGGCGACCAGGCTGGATGATGCTGTCGCCGCAGATCGAGGCTCGCCCGTGGGCCGAGCAGTTGGTCGTCGACGATGCGAGCTACCGCGTCCAGCTCGCGTATCTGTTCGAACGGTCGGCGTTCGCTCGCGACAAGCTGACGGCGGCGGGGATCACCTGTGTCCGGGAGGCGGGCGGGCTCGCAGACATCGCACACCTCCCGCTGACCGAAAAGAGCGAGATCAAGGCGTCGTGTACGGCCGACAACCCGTTCGGCGCCCATCTTTGTGCATCGCCGTCCGACATCGTTCGCATCTACTCGACCAGTGGCACCACCGGCACGCCGAGCTACATCCCGTTGACCGCGGGCGACATCGAGAATTGGGTGACCGGCTCGGCGCGCAGCTACGCGGCATCCGGCATCGTTGCCGGCCAGCGCGTCATCACCACCTATAACGCCGGGCCGTTCGTGGCGGGCGCCGCCCTCGCCTCGTTCGACCGCATCGGGCTCTGTCAGATCCCGGTCGGGACGGGGAACACCGACCGACTGATGCGGGCGATCGAGACGCTCAAGCCCGAGGCCGTCGTGTTGACCCCCTCGTATGCGGCACACCTCGTGGAGTGGGCGGCCGAGCGCGACATCGATCTGCGGGGATCGAGCATCGAGCGGGTGATCGTGGCGGCTGAGCCCGGTGGAGGCGAGCCCGCCTTCCG
>JANMDV010000144.1:0-2810 GCA_031376485.1 Actinomycetota bacterium | reverse complement strand
CAACCTGCTCAGCCGTTGACCCTTCCGGGAAGGGGCGCCGGGGACCTCCCACCTGGCGCCCCTTCCGTGACGGGCTTCAAACGCTGAGGGGCCGAAGGTGAGGACCTCTCAAGCGGCCATACCGAATCATCGGCGATTCTCTCGGACACCGGCGGGCGATGTGACGAGGTCGTTTGAGCCATTCACCAGATCGCACGAAGATAGCCTCCGAATGACCGGTACCCGAGATGGAGGTGCGACGTGGGTGTCGATGGAGACTCGCTTCTTCACAAATGGTTCGCCGCCGGAGACCGTGGCGACCTTGACGCATTCGACGAGCTGTTGCATCCGGATGTCATCGTCCACGCGCCACTGGGTCTCGCGACCAACGACCGCGAGGCTGAGAAGGCGGTGTGGCGGGCCGTTCTCGCCGGCGTTCCGGATATCACGCACGAGATCCAAGAGCTCGTCATTGCCGGACCGACGATCGCGGCGAGAGTGATCGTGACCGGAACGCACGGCGGCGAGTTCGTCGGCATCCCGGCCACCGGAAAGAGGTTCGAGATCGACCTGGCCGTCTTCGTCCACGTTCGCGACGGGAAGGCAGATGAGATATGGGAGGTCGCAGATACCGCTTCGCTCCTTCGACAACTCGGTGCGCTCGGCGGCGACTGACAACGAACTCGCTCCAAGCTGATGCACGGAACGTTGGTACACAGAACGTCGTGTCAACTATTTCTGTATCCACCTGCACGGCGGGATCCGCGTGGCCCGTTTGTTCGCCGTCGCGAGTGAGTGCCACCTGGTCGGCGACGATCGAGGCCGACATCACCGCAGTGAGCCGATTGGAGCGACCGCTCTGGTCAGCTGGCCGGTGATAGAGGCAATCGCGTCGAAGTCGGCGTCGTAATGCAATAGACCGATCCCCGCTGACTCGGCGGCGGCAGCGATCAGACAGTCGGTGAAGGTCGCCTGCCGGTGGCGGTGGCGCTCAGCGAGCGCCTCCATCACCGCGAACGCCCGCTGATATTCGGCGGGGCCGATCGGACAGAACGGAAGGGCTGCGAACTGGTCGCGGGTCGTGACCAGATCCTCGTACCCCCGGGCTGAGAAGAGCACCTCGCCGACGACGTGATGACATGTCGCGATCTGGTGCCCTCGCACAGCGTCGGCGAACGCGGCGTGCGTCGATCGATCGAGGGCATGCAGCTTGCCCCACACGCTCGAGTCGGCGAGTTCGATCATTCAGACCGACGAGCCTCGCCCGCGGCCCGTCCGCGCAGCCGCGCAAGCAGGTCAGGCGTCAGGTCCGGAAACGCCCGACCGGCCAGGGCGTCAAGACGCTGTTGCCGCACCACGTGGGCCAGCGCCATGTGAATCGCCTCGGTCTGCGAACGAGCGCCAAGCGCTTCCTTGGCCTCAGCCACGAGCTTTGTGTCCAGGTTCAACGTTGTACGTCCCATATCGTCACGCTCTCTTCCGACCCTGTGATCTGCATCGAATGATAGCTAAACGTATGCATAATCCTCACCCGCAGACCGGCTGACTGGCGTCGCGAGCATCCAAGCGTCCATCACGTCCGCGAGACCCCGCACTCCGCGATGAACCAGGTCACCTCCCCCGCGCGCGGCGCCACCTCGTATCCGCCGTCTGGTCATTCCGGTATCAAGACAGACCAAATGTCACAGCAGGCGCGATCACAGCGGAGATCAGGACGTTCGGGTCAAGGACGGCCCGCACCCGGCGCTACAGGCGCGGGGCGCCGCGCCGGGTTCGCATCGCGTGCAGCTCGCGGTTGGCGAGTTCGAGCGCCTCGTCGGCGTCGAGCGTGGCGCCGGCCTCCCTGGTCTGGCGGTCCAGCGCAGCGGCGACGCGTTCGCGGCCGCCGGCCAACTGAAGGTAGCGCTCGGAGGAGAGCACGACGGCCTCGGGTCGACGGTGAGCGCCGATGACGACCGGTTCGGCGTCGGCACCGTCCTGGCGGAAGTGTTCGAGCATTGCCGGAAGCGCAGCCGTGCCTCACGGGTCGCGAGCACGTCGTGTGGCTTGCTCGTCATGACGCTTATCGCAGCACGCACGTGTACACGTATGCGACTACGCGAAGCCTTGCGATGGGCCGGGGGGCCTGGCTCAAGATCCACCCGTGTCTCTCACCCGGGCGGCACCTGAGGCTGGACCTCGAAGATCCGTGCGACCGCGAGCGTCTGGTCGATTCCTGGCAGCACGAGCGCGCCATCGACCGCGACCTCCGACACGACGTCCCACGTGCCGTCTGCCCGGGGCCCTTGGTGGACAACGACGACCTGGCGCAAAACCTCGATACGCCAGTACAACGGCGCGCCGCCCAACGCATAGATCCGACCCTTGCGAACGTCCCACGCAACGCTGCTCTCGGAGACCTCGATCAGCAGCAAGGTCTCGCTGGCGCGTGGATGTGGCGCGTCGATTGACACTGGCGCCGGGGCAACCGCCAGATCGGGCTCCGGAATCTGATCGGTGATGCCGCCGATGGGGAGCTGAACGCGTACTTGGCGGGCCGGGCTATAGGCGAACATCAGCACCGTGCTGAGCTGCGCAATGATCCCGGCGTGCCGTGGGCTCTGCGGGCTCACGTAACGCAGTTGCCCGTCGATGAGCTCATACGGCTCATCGGGATGCAGCAAACCGATCTCAAGCATCCGCCACACCTCGTCGGCGGTGAACCGCCGAATCGCAGATGGTTGCTGCGTCGCCATGACCACAAGGCTACCTCCGAGTAGGGGATCGTGGAAGGAGCCCAGCGATCCATCGACCGGCATGGACGGTGGCCGAATTCCATGACCACAATGAAG
>JANMDV010000102.1:0-9997 GCA_031376485.1 Actinomycetota bacterium | reverse complement strand
TCGCACCGTACGTCACCGACACGGTGGGGCCGGTGTTCGCATTGACCAACCTGCCCGAAGTCGTCAAGGGCGCGTTGTTCGCCCGCTACAGCCGAAGCCCCAAGTCGCTTCGCCGACTCCTGCTCGACGAATTCCTGCCATCGGACGGGTCGGGTGTGGGCGGACGCGCGGACACCGGTGAGCAACGCGCGGCGGCGCTCTATGACCGAGTGCTCGCCGAGTACGGCGATGACTCCGTCGCACAACTCGGTGGGGCCCACATCGCCGTGGAGGGCGCATCCAACATCCTGACCAAGATCCTGGAATGGGGCCGCCTGGCGAGCTACCTGGAACAGTCGACGCGGTACATCCGCTTGGACGACAAACCGGGTGGCCACCACCGCTACCACCGACCCGAAGTCGTGCTGGCCCACCCCGAACTCTCAGCGCGGTACACCACGACGCTCGACCTGGCCTTCGACACCTACGCGGCCCTCATCCCCAAGCTCGTCAGCCACATCGACACCCTCGTCCCGCACGATCCGGACACACCCCCCGAGGCCCGCGCCCGGGCTGTCCGAGCGCGCGCTCTGGATGCGCTGCGCGGCCTGCTTCCCGCCGCGACCCAGGCCAACCTGGGGATCTTCGCCTCGGGACAGGCATACGAGGCGCTGCTCATCCGGCTGCTGGCGCACCCGCTGATGGAGGCGCGCGACTGCGGCACGGCGATGCTGCGCGAGCTCCGAAAGGTCATCCCGGCGTTTTTGACCCGCGTGGATCGTGAGGACCGAGGGGTGCGGCACGGCGTCTACAACTCGGGCACCGCGCAGGCGACCGCCGCGCTCGCAATCGAGTTCTTGGGTGAGCGTCCGCAACGGGTCGACGGGCCGGTGGTCCGGCTCGTCGACTGGGACAGAGACGGCGAGGCGCGTGTCGTCGCGCACGCGCTGTGGCCGGCCAGCGGCCGGTCGTTTGCAGACGTCCGCGGCGCCGCCGAAGCCATGGGCATCACCGAGATGCTCGATGTGATGCACGCGTACTCGGGTCTCCGCGGCGACCGTCGCCATCGGCCGGGTCGCGCGCTGGAAGCCACCTCCTATACGTTCGAAGTCGTGTGCGACTACGGCGCGTACCGGGACCTGCAACGCCACCGGATGCTGACCCTTCAGGCGCAGCCGCTGACCCCGCATCTGGGCTATGACGTGCCACCCGAGGTCACCGACGCCGGGTGCGAGGATGACTACGTCGCGGCCCAGCGCAAATGCGCCTCCCTGTACGACGATCTGGCAGACCCGTTCCCGCAGGAAGCCCCGTACGCCGTCACATTGGCACACCGGATCCGCTTTACCCTGGTGATGAACGCCCGCGAGGCGATGCATCTGATCGAACTTCGAAGCCAACCGCAGGGCCACGAGACCTACCGGGTTGTCGCCCTGGAGATGCACCGTCTGATCGGCGAAGAAGCCGGCCACAGGATGATCGCCGAAATGATGCGATTCGTGGACCGTTCGTCCCAGGCAGCCGGGCGGTTGGCGGCCGAGCGACGGCAGCAGGAACGGGCGGCCAAGCGGACACACGATAGATTGGGTTCGTGAGCGACGAGAATGATCCGCGTCTGGGGGGCATGGCGCTCGCCAACGGGCTCCTGGTCCACGGACCGACCCACTGGGCCGCTGCCGTCCGCAGCTCCGACGGCCATGTCACCGTCGCATCAGGACGTAAGCCCCGGCTCGCGCGCGGACCGCTCGCCGAGATCCCGCTGGTGCGCGGCGTACTGCGCATGGCGGAGGCACTCGCGGTCGTCCCTGCGGCACGGCGCGGCACGCCGGGCGCGCGCCTGGCCATGGAGAACCTGACCGTCATCGTCGCGATGCTGGGATCGACCACCGTCACGGCGCTCGCCCGCCGACGGATGCGCTCGATCGTGGGCCAGGAGGTCTTGGGCGCCGTCTCAGGCCTGATGCCGGCCCTTGTCGCGCTGCGCGCCTCGGACGCCGCGATGTGGCACGGAGTGGAGCACAAGAGCATCGCCGCGTACGAGAACGGTGGTGCCGCCGAAGTGGCAAACGCCGCCGCCCACGCCAAGGAGCATCCGCGCTGCGGCAGCAACTTGGTGTTGCCGTTAATGGCCGCCACGGTTATCTGCAACTCCGTTGTGCGCACCGTGGTCCGTCGCCCGTCCTCGGCCCTTCGATTCGGCGCCACCGCGGTCAGCGTCGGCGTCGCCGTCGAACTCTTCTCGTTTGCCACGCGCCGCCCCGACCACCTCGTCGCTCGGTTCGTCCACGGCGTCGGGCATGCACTGCAGGCCCACCTGGCCACGATCGAGCCAACGACGGAGGATCTGGCGGTCGGCCGCGCCGCGATGGACGAGATCCTGCGCTTGGAGCACGTGGGCTGAGCTACGTAGTCACCGTGATCGTCTCCGCCGAGCCGGCTGAGGTCTGGTCACGCCTGAGCGACATCGAGCGCTGGCCGGATTGGAACCCTGCATGCGTCTCGACACAGGTATCCGCGCCGCTCATGACCGGGCAGCGCCTGCGGCTCGAGATGCGGCTTCCCCGCGGCCGAACATTCTGGACCACGCCGGTGCTGACCGAACTCGTCGCCTTCCAACGGATCGCATGGGAGACGCGGGCGATGGGGATGCGCGCACCGACCGTGACGACGCTCGAACCGGACGCCGCCGGGACCCTCGTCACGCTCGTCTCCGAGTCCCGAGGACCGTTCGGATTCTCTTATCGGTTGACCTTTCCCGAGAAAACGCAGGCCCAGATGTGGAGCGGTGCGCTGACCGGCCTGGCCCGGAGCTTCGACGACGAGGAGCGCGCCCCTGAATGAACGGATCCGGCTGCGCGGAAACGACTGTTGGGCGCTACGCTGGAGGTACTCGTTGAGCGGCTCGTCGGGTGTCGGACCGGTCGTAAGTATTCCGTTGATCCGTCGTGGTTCTTGACAGACCAACCAAAAGGTGAAGATTGAACAGCGGGTCACATCGGAGCGAAGGCACGTTCAGAGGAGCCACCCAGTCGTGGGCGCACCACGCGGACCTCGTCATGTATGCCCGCCGGGTGCTGGGCGATAGATCCGACACGGCCGAGGACGTTGTGCAGGAGGCCTATCTTCGGCTGCTCGGTCTGGCCGCATCCGACGAGGCCCCGACGGCCGCGCGCCCGTGGCTCTTTCGCGTCGTGCGAAACCTGGCCATCGACGAACGCCGCAGCGTCGCGCGTCGCGCCGATCCGGTCGCAGACACCGCGATCTTGGGCACGGCCGCTCTGGATGACACGGCGAGCCTCGTCGAGCAACGCCAAGAGATCGACGCCGCCCTCCGCGGCATCGCCGCCCTGCCGCCCCGCGAGCGCAAAGCCCTCGAGATGGACCAAGCCGGCATCGGCGCGCAGGCAATCGCCACCGAACTCGGCACGACGCCGAACGCAGTCCACCAGGCGCTGTTTCGCGCACGCAAGCGTCTGCGCAGCGGCCGCGCCGTCGCGTGGGGACTCATCCCCATCGGCCTCGCACCGTTCGCACTGCGGTTGAGCGACCCGGCCCTGGCGGTCACGATCACCAACCTCCCCCCGGGCGCCCCGATCGGACGCGCCCTGCCGGTCGCGGGCATCGTGGCCGCCGTGATGGTGGGCGGCAGCGCCGTCGCCCCCACCGTCGATCCGACCCCGCGGGCGGTCCAGGCACTGCAGTTCGTGCAGCCGGCGGCCGCATCCGAAAGCGTCGACGACGATAACGGAACGAAGACTCGGTCGGTCAACACGAACAGAGGCCCGTCCGCACAATCTGGCCCGAGTGCCAAATCCGGCAAGGGAACGAGTGGCACCGACGACGACGGCGCCGGCAAGAACCGCGGCCGAGGCGGCGAAGGCGATGACGACGACAACGCGGGCACGAACCGCCGCAACAAGAAGTCAGACCCGAGCCCGTCGGTCACTGGTGGCGACGTTGATGACGTCGTGGAATCGGGAAGCCGACGCGGCAAGGGCAGTGGTTCCGGCAAGACCACGCCATCCACCCCGGACGAGCCTTCCCATGTCGTCGATAGCCCGGACACACCCGACACACCCGACACACCCGACACACCGGACGACCCCTCGGGCGTCAACTCGGGCAGCGGCAAGGGCTGAGCCTCCCGGCTCGCGGCGCCACGCGAGCGTCCGAGAGCTGCGTGACCTCACGGTTGAGCGGCCCGAGGATGTAGGACCGCGCGCATGTCCGGACAGCTGCAACTCCGGGGCCGGCGGGATCGATTGTGCGGACACACGCACCACCTCTGACAACAATCGCTCCGTAATGGGGCCGTCGTCGAGGGGTCGACAACGGGGACGTCGCACGCACGAACACCCGTCTGACAAGCGCAGACCTGCGGTCAGAGAAGGACCCTCGACCTGCCCAAAGGCGCCGCGGACGCTAGACTCGCCTCGTGCGTTTGGACCGAATCCACCACGTCGCGTACGCGGTCGCGGATATCGATGCGGCCCTTCCGGTCTACACCGACCGGTACGGCATGTCGATCGAGGTACGCGAGCGGCTCGACGACCAAGGGGTCGAGGCCGTCAGCCTGAGCGTCGGTACGAGCCATGTCGAGCTGATTCAACCTGTCGACCCCCAGTGCGGGGTCGCCAGATTTCTCGAGCGGCGCGGACCCGGCCTGCATCACGTCGCCTTCGAAGTGGACGACCTGACCGCCGCGCTCGCCGAACTGCGCGACGGCGGCGCGGAACTCATCGACGACCAGCCCCGCCGCGGCCTCGGCGGCCATATGATCGCGTTCATCCATCCACGTGCGAGCGGCGGCATCTTGACCGAACTCGTTCAAGCCCACTGACACCCCGGAGCTCCCGAGCCATGAAGATCCGCTACATCGAGCCGAAGCCCCGCGGGGCAACGATCTACGAGATCGCGAACCTCCCGAAACTCGGGTTGCCACTGCTCGCCGCGTGTATCGCCGAGCGCGACCCCGACGCGGATCAGTGGATCTACTGCGAGCTGATCGCAGGCGTCGAGGTCGACTGGACGGACGTCGAGTCGGCGGACCTGGTCTGCATTTCGACCACGACCAACACGACGCTCGAGGGCTACGCCTACTCCGAACGGCTGCGGGCCAAGGGCATCCCGGTCGTGTTGGGCGGCTCACATGTGACGTTCATGGCGCAGGAGGCGCTCAAGCACACCGACTACGTCATCCGGCGCGAGGGCCACGTGGGCTTCGTCCAACTCGTCGACTGGCTGGCGCGCGGGGGCGCGCGGGACGAGTTACACGCGGTGCAGGGTCTGTCGTGGATGGACCACGACGGGCAGCAGATCAACAACCCCGAGGCCCCTCCGGCGTCGAGCGAGGACCTCGATGCGCTGCCGTTCCCAGCGTTCCATCTGCTCGAAGGTCGCGAAACGATGCAGACCTATCCCCTCATGATGAAGTGGGGCTGCCCGTATGACTGCAGCTTCTGCTCGGTCATCAAAATGTTTGGACGCAAGCTGCGCAGCCGGTCGGTCGAAAACGTCATGCGCGAACTCCGCCTGGCCAAAGCCCAGAGTGTGTTCTTCTACGACGACATCTTCATCGTCGACAAGAAGCAATCCAAGGCGCTCTTCCGCGCCATGCTCGACGAGAAGATCACACCGATGTGGACTGCGCAGATCCGCGCCGACTCCATCTACAAGTCCAAGACCACGCTCGAGCCCGACCACGAGCTGCTGGGCCTGATGCGGGACTCCGGCTGCTACATGGTGTACGTCGGGTTCGAAAGCATCACGCAGGAGGGCCTGGACGCCTACAACAAGAAGCAGAAGGTCGAGCACATCACGAACTCGATCAAGCTGCTGCACGACTACGGTATCCGCGTCCACGGCATGTTCGTCGTCGGCGCCGACACCGATACCCCCGAGACCGTGCGGGCCACGATCGACTTCGCAATCGAGCACAAGGTCGACACGTTGCAGATGATGATGCTGACGACGCTTCCCGGTACGGCGTTCGACCACGGCATGCGTCAGGACGGCCGTGTCTTGACCGAGGACTACTCGCTGTATGACGGCCACCACTGCATCATCGCGCCCAAGCTCATGACGCCCTACCAGCTGCAGATGGAGACTTGGCGCGGCATGTTGCGCTTCTACTCCTCGCAGGGCTGGCGACGGATGTTCAGGCGCGAGATCGGCAAAAACCTGCTTCGCATCATGGGGTTGGTCGTCCGCGAATGGCGCTTTACGGTGCGCCTGCCCCAGGTCGCACTACTGACGGCGATCGGCAGAGGCCCCGACGCGTTTCGCATCATCAGGCGCAACTTGTCGCCGCGTGCGCTGCGCTTCATCTACGAGGCGTTCGGCGTCGCGGCGTTTCGCAAGTACGGACGCGGCCAGTTGCTCAAGTTCACCGACCAGATCGAATCGATGAAACACGTGGACGTCCTCAAGCGACTGCCCGCGTGGAGCCCGCCGATCGAACGGCCCAAGACCCTGCCGATTTTGCAGGCCAATTGATGGCGGCCGGCCGACGCGTCGAGATGGGGTTCGAGGGCGGCACGATCCTGCGGCTGACGATCGAGGAGCAGGCCGCACAGGACCTTGCCGCAAGCCTGGGCAACGGGGACGGTGGATGGCGCTCGGTCGAGGCCGAGGAGGGCACCCACTGGCTCAACACCGGCGAGCTCGTTTACATCCGCCTGGTCCCCGGCGAGCCCTCCCGCGTCGGCTTCGGGGGCTCGTAGCCCGCTACCAGATCGTGGCAGCCCCGAGTTCCGCGATTGCACGATCTCGAGTCACGACTGGGATGTCCTCCGCGAGGGACTGCGCCGCGAGCAAACGGTCGAACGGGTCGCGGTGCGCGGACGGCAATCGGGCTGCCAATAATGCGTGGATGCTGCTGAGTTCCAGATCCTCGGCCCCGATCCTACGGAGATGCCCCCCGAAACCTTCGGCGGCGACCGAAGCTGTGCCGAGCTTGCCAAGCTGGTTCTTGCGGCCGATTTCATACGCGGATACGGGCGAGACGAAAACGGTCGTGTCGAGCTCGGCAAGGAGTGCCCGAGATCGTTGTGACAATCGATCCGGCTCAATCAGCAGCCATATCAGAGCATGGGTGTCGAGCAGGACACGCGTCATTCAGAGGTCGCTACCGATTCCGTCCCACAAGTCCAGCTCATCGTCCGGCAACGGGTCGAAGAAGCTTTCGGGGAGGTGCCCTTTGAGAAATCCCATTGGCCGAGTCGCAACACGTTCAATTGGGACGAGGCGGGCGTATGGCGTGCCATTCTTCGCCAGAATTATTTCGTCGCCCGCTCGCACCTCGTCCAGAAGACGGGACAAGTGCGTCTTTGCCTCATGTACATTGACGACCCGGGGCATGAGTCTACGTTAGTTTAGTCTTATTAGTCTGTCAACTCGCTCGGCATGTTATTAGCGAAGCTCTGATTGCTTTACGCCGTGCTCTGGAGTCCAGCGTCGCACGACAAGGTGGTCGGGTGGCTCGCCGAGACGGATCGTGACGACCTCCGAGATATCGGCTCTGTAGAGGTGGAAGTCGCCGGGTGGCGCCGTTCCCGCAGCGGCGACGTAGGCCTGCTTGACGTCGGGCTCAGTCACTTCGATGACGGTCCCCGCGAACTTGGAGTCCCCTGCCCAGATATCCGGCTCGTGGGATCCGCTGTGCAGGGCAAACCGGGGGTCGGCGGCCAGGTCGCGCACCTTGGGCGAGTTCGGCATCGACCCGAACGACAGCTCGCCGTCGATGAACCGGGCCTCGATGCCGCTGATGCGCGGCGAGCCGTCGGGCCGCAGCGTCGCGATCGACTTGTGGACACGCTGTTCCATCAAGCCCCTGGCGTCGGCTGCGAACTCGGCTTCGTCCACCTCGATCTGCGCCCACGACGCCATGGTTCAGATCACGACCCGAGCAGGCGTCTGACGATCGCGCTGACCTCTTTGCCGTCCGCGGCCGCACCGAGCGTGCCCATTGCGGCCTTCATGACGACGCCCATGTCCTTGGGGCCCGTCGCGCCCAGCTCCACGATGGCAGCGGCAACGACCGGTTCGATGGCCGCAGCATCGAGCTGCTGCGGCAGGTACTCGTCCAGGATCGCGAGTTCGGCGCGCTCGATGTCGGCCAAGTCCGCGCGGTCTGCGGCTTCGTACTGCTCGATCGACTCGCGGTGCTGCTTGACAATCCCCCGCAGGGTCTTCTGCACAGCGGCATCGTCCAACGACGCACGGGCGGCGATCTCGGCGTTCTTGATCGCCGCACGCGCCCGGCGGATCACACCCAGTCGCTGCTTCTCGCGGGCGCGCATCGCGTCCTTCATATCCTCTTCGAGCCGGGCCGCCAGAGGTGCGGTCACATCTGCCATGCAGTGCCTCCGAGTCAGGGTTCGCTCATAGGCTAACCTCCCGCGTCGTGGAACTCGGCCTCGTCGGTCTCGCCAACTCGGGAAAGACCGCTCTCTTCAACCTGATCACCGGCGACGAGGCGGAGGTCGCCGCCTACCCGTACTCGACACGCGAGCCGCGCAAGGGCGCAGCGGACGTACCGGATCCGCGCATCGACGCGATCGCCGATATTCAGGACATCCCACGCCGGGTGTGCGCCCAGGTGCAGGTCGTCGATATCGCGGGGCTCTCCGCCGGCGCCGGCCGGGGCGAGGGGCTCGGCGGGCAGGCGCTTGGGCGACTGCGCGAGGTCGACGCCCTGATCCACGTCGTGCGCGGATTCGCCAACGCCGAGGTCGGCCACCCGCTCGAGCGCATCGACCCGGTCGGCGACGCCGAGGCCGTCGACCTGGAGCTGGCCCTGGCCGACCGCGAGCTCCTGGCACGCCGCGAAGAGAAGTCCGCCAAGGCCGCGCGCACCGGCGACGCCCAGGCCAAGTTGGAGTTGGGTGTCCTCGGCGCCCTGGCCGCGTTGCTGGACGAGGGTCGCCCCGCGCGATCGGCCGCCGACCCCGCCGCGGTCGAGCTGGCCGTCGAGATGGGCCTGATGACGGCCAAACCGGTCCTGTACCTGGTCAACACCGACGACCCGGGCGATCCGCCAACCGATGTCCTCGCTCACGCCCAATCACATGGCGCGCATGCCATGGCGCTGCCCGTCGGCGTCGAGCTGGAGCTGGCCGCCATGGATCCCGACGAGGCAGCTGAGCTCGCCGCAGAGCTCGGCCTGGGTGACGAGCGTGGCGCACCCGCAGTCGTCGCCGCCGCATACCGGCTGCTGGACCTGGTTACGTTCTTTACGGGGTCGGGTCCGCCGGAGGCGCGTGCGTGGCCCATCACCCGTGGCACCACCGCAGACAAGGCCGCCGGCAAGATCCACTCCGACATGGAGCGCGGGTTCATCCGGGCAGAAGTCGTCGGATGGGACAAGCTCGTCGCGGCAGGGTCGTTCTCGAAAGCCCGCGAGCATGCCCAGGTGCGCATGGAGGGCAAGGAGTACGTCGTCCAGGAGGGCGACGTCATGCAGATCCGCTTCAACGTGTGACGCCTCGGATGAGGCGTCACACGTACTCGGACCACTAGTGTCCTGTCTCACAAGTAGGTTGATGATATGGCGAGTGAAAAACCCGCCGGACGAGGACGCAGCCTTCGCCCCATACTTGTGAGTATGGGCGGAGGCGAGGACACAGCCCCAGAGGCGAATGCTCCCCCACGCACGGACCAAATCCGGGGGAGTTTTGCAGCCGCCAGATCGCAACTTATTTGTGAGACAGGACACTAGGTTTGCCCTGACCAGACGTCAGGGGGACGTCCGGCCGACCAAAGGAGTAGCGATGTCCGTTCTCGACGAGGTGCTTGCGGCAAACGCCAAGTACGCATCTGATTTTGGCGCCAAGGCTGAGCTGGCCCTGCCGCCCGCGCGAGGGTTCGCCATCTTGACGTGCATGGACGCCAGACTCGATCCGGCGAAGTACGCAGGGCTCAGCGAGGGCGACGCGCACGTCATCCGCAACGCCGGCGGCAGGGCGAGCGATGACGCCATCCGTTCGCTCGTGATCTCGTACAAGTTGCTCGGGACCAA
>JANMDV010000040.1:0-34211 GCA_031376485.1 Actinomycetota bacterium | reverse complement strand
GGACGGTGAACAGTCAGCGGGTGGGGTTGCAGGGCGGTGGGCGGTGGGCCTGCCGGTGTGCGCGCTGTGCGCAGGACCAGCCCCGGGGGGTGGGGGTGTCGCACCTCACTATTTGACGCACGGGGTGTGGGTGGTGTTGTGTCCGGAGCATCGAAGCGACGAGTACCAGTGCCGCGGCGGGGGGCGGGTGTTTGCGGCGGAGCTTGCCGGGATGTGGCATGCAGCCGGGACCTTCGCCACCCGGCACCGGTTGGCGATCGCGACGCACCTTCGGCGCGCCACCCGGGGTGGGGTGGGGGGGGGTGATCGGGGCACGTCCCGGGTCTTATTCGTGGCCGGCGCTTCGCGCTGAGGCTGAACGACGGTTCGGTGATGGTGAGCATCCACGTCGCGTGATCTTCGCGTTACGTGCAGCGCGGGCGGGGGGTGATGCCATCGTCCCGTCGGTACGGACGATGCGCCGGTGGTTCAGCGACGCCCGGTGGCTTCAACGCCCCGCACCCCCCACCCCCGACGCCACCGCCCCGGGTGGTGTGACGCAGCGTCGCGAGGGCCGGGTCATGAGTCTCGCCGAGGTCGCAGACCTCGTCGCTGAGTTGACCGAACCGTATGCCTGGTGGCCGTTCAGCCGCCAGCGCGGCTCCCCCCGCCGATAGCCCGCCGCCCCGGGGACACGCACCCCGGCAGGAACGACCGCCCGCTTCCTGCCGCCATCCAATGGTGAGCGGAGCCTCGATAGTGGATGTGGGGTGTGCGGGCGCCGAGGTCAGTGGCTCTCGGACGTGGCCGCCGTCCATTGCGAATGGATTGATGACTCTCCGCATCCTCGTTCCGAATCAGGCGGGTGCGGGGACCCGCAGGGAACACCCTCAGGTTGACTCAAACCCGCATGACGACGGTGATCCGCGCGCATCCATGCCGCGCGGGGCGGTGGATCCAGGGTTAAACGAGTTGGTGCTGATCGACGTAGGCGAGGGCCTCGTCGTAGATGCCGCCCTGGTTCGACGTGATCGCATGGTCCAGAACCGCGGAGAACCATGCCGGTGCGGTCGGGCGCACCTCACGCAAGGCACGTGTGACATGTCCTGGGCCGATCGCCGGCCGTCCGCCGAGCGAATCCGCTTCGGCCAGTCCCGCCGCGGTCTCGCAGAGCAGCAGCAGGTCATCACCCGAGAAGTGCTGTGTGCGTTGCACGATCCACTCCACGTCGACACCTGCCAGGCGGGTGCTCTTGAGGTGGAATCGCAAGATGGCCTCGCGGGCGGCCTCGTCCGGCGGCAGCACCAGCAACGTCCGGTCGAGCCGGCCGTCGGACCGCAGGGCCATGTCGACGTCCCACGGCGCGACCGCGCCGGCGAACACGTAGACACCGCTGTTTGCGGCCGCGGTGTCGAGCTCGGTGACCAGGCGGCTGACGATCCCGCGGTCGACGCTCTCGTCGGGCGAGTCGATGTGGCGACCGGCCTGATCGACTTCGTCGAGGAACACGACGCAGGGCGCGGCGTCACGGGCGGCTTCGAAGATCCGCTGGATGTTCTGCCGCGGGTCGCCTGGCCATTCGAGTGCGCGGCCGAGTTTGACGGGCAGGTACCCGGCGCCGATCTCGCCTGCGACCACGCGGGCGAAAAACCCCTTGCCGCATCCCGGCGGACCGAACATCAGGTAGCCGCCCTGACGCGGCGCAGAATGACGGCCGTTACCTTTCGCGTGAGGCGTGCGAATGGAGTCGAGGACGACCGACTGTATTCGCTGCTTGACGTCGTTGACGCCGATGATGTTGTGAAGCGCGATGGTCGGTCGCTGGATCGATTGTGGATCGATCGAGAACTCGCGGATCGGATCGGGTGCCGCGGCCTCCGCCGGGCCGGTCGTCTCGACGTACTCCTCATCGGGGTCAGACCAGGGATCGTCCACACTGTTCGCAGGAGCGCCATCCGGTCGTATGGGAGTTTCGAGGAGTGCGGAAGGGGGAGCAGGGACCGGTGGGGGGGCAGGAGCGGGTTCGGCCGCAGGAGCAGGTGGGGGCGAGGTCGCCACGGGAGCCGACATGGCGTCAAGGGCGGTTGCCAGGCGCGCAAACGCCTGAGCACGCACATCGCCGGCGGCGTCGGCTCCACGCGCCGCCATCGCAGCAACGTGCGCGTTGTCTGGCTGGGCTCGCAGGATGGCTTCGCAGTGAGCCAGGCCCTCGGCGGGTCGGCCACCCGCGAAGAGGTGCTCGACAAGGTGCAGGCGCAACACCACGTTACCGGGAGCGGCGACGACCGCCTCTTCCAGTCCGCTAATGAGTTCTTGATCAGACATCTCCACCTCCGCAAGCATTCGCGCGTTTGTATCGGCGCGGATGCCCCTGAAGTTAACCCCGGCGTCGACCGTGGTGGACGGCTGGTTCGACCGTCACCATCAGAAGGGGCGCTTCGTCTGTGCCGACTGCTTCCGCCGATGGCGCCTGACGGGCAGACTGTCGGCCCCGGAGAGATGCAGTGTCGGCATCTGACGGCTGCACGACGTCGCCTATCAATGGGCGCTCACGCAATGGAGGAGTTGGAATGGCCGCAGCACCTGAAACCGTCGAGATCGCCCGTATCGAGGAGATCCTCGGTCCGCAGGCCCAGGGCCTGCTCTCACACGTGTGCAAGACGATCAGCCGTGGTCGTTTGGCGGTGCCGGGCCCGGACTTCGTCGATCGGATCTTCCAGCAGTCCGACCGCTCCGTGCGGGTGCTGGGCGCGTTGCAGACACTCATGGACCACGGCCGGCTCGGCGGCACCGGGTATGTGTCCATCCTGCCGGTGGACCAGGGGATCGAGCACTCCGCCGGGGCGTCGTTTGCCCCGAACCCGGATTACTTCGATCCGGCCAAGATCGTGGAGCTCGCGATCGAGGGCGGATGCAACGCGGTGGCGACGACCCTGGGCGCGCTCGGCATCACCGCGCGCCGCTACGCCCATCGCATCCCGTTCCTGCTCAAGCTCAACCACAACGAGTTCCTGAGCTACCCCAACGCGTTCGACCAGATCATGTTCGCGTCGGTCAAGCAGGCGTGGGAGATGGGATGCGTCGCGGTCGGCGCGACGATCTACTTCGGCTCGCCGGAGTCCAAGCGCCAGATCCAGGAGGTGTCCGAAGCCTTCGAGTCCGCTCATGATCTGGGCATGGCGACGGTGCTGTGGTGCTATACGCGAAGCGCCGACTTCAACCGCACCAAAGAGGGCGGACCGGACTACCACACCGCCACCGACTTGACCGGTCAGGCCAACCACCTGGGCGTCACGATCCAAGCCGACATCATCAAGCAGAAGCTCCCCGAGACCCCGGCCGGCGGGTTCAAGGATCTGAAGTTCGGCAAGTTCGACGAGCGGATGTACACCGAGTTGATGAGCGACCACCCCATCGACATGACCCGTTACCAGGTCGCGCAGTGCTACATGGGGCGCATTCCGTTGATCAACTCAGGCGGCGCATCCGGCGCCAACGACCTGCGTGACGCGGTCACGACGGCGGTCATCAACAAGCGCGCGGGTGGGTCGGGGTTGATCAGCGGACGTAAGGCATTCCAGAAGCCGATGGCCGATGGCGTCGAGCTCTTGAACGCGGTCCAGGACGTCTACCTGTGTGACGAGGTCACGATCGCCTAGCGCGATTCCGGTCTGAGGGCCGAACTGGCGAGGACGGCAGCCCCGGTCGGGCTCAGTCGTTCCCGATCCACGGGGTCGCAGTGCCATGCGGGGCGTTCGCGCAGAGAACGGGCGTCACCCCGGCGCTGCGGGTGTCACGGCGCCGACGACATACCGCGCCTGCGAATCATGAACGACTGAGACAACCAAGTGGCCAACCGAACGGCCAAGTGGCCAACCGAACGGCCAAGTGGCCAACCCGAGGACAGCCAAGTGGCCAACCCGAGGACAGCCAAGTGGCCAACCCGGGGACAGCCAAGTGGCGAACCCGGGGACAGCAAATGGCCAACCCGGGGCAGCCAAGTGGCCGACGGGGATGGTCCGTGGCCAACCGAGACTGTCAAGTGGCCGGCTGGACAGCCAATCTGGCCGCTGCGCACACGGCCAATTGCCGACGGCGGGCGGGGTGTTCTGAGCCCGTCGACATATCCCAGTGATCCACATCCTGTTACAGAACGAAGAACAGATTGTGAAATCGGTCACGACAGCGTGTCGCCGCCCTCGTTTTTCAGAATCTCATGGGCGATCCTCGGCGAGATGAACGCGCAAGCAACAGCACTGGCAGAGCAACTCACGGCAGTTCGCGAGCGAACGTTCGAGCTGTATGCGCCGCTCGCCGAGGGCGACCTGGCGCGCACACCCGACCCGATCATGAGTCCGCCGATATGGGATCTGGGGCACATCGCCGCCTACGAGGAGCTGTGGCTCACATGCACCCTCGGCGGCACGCCATCCCAGTACCCCGAGCTTCAGCGCGCCTACGATGCGTTCGAGACTCCGCGGACCGAACGCACACAGGTCACGCTCCTGGAGGCTGAGGGTTGCCGCGCCTACCTGGCCGCCGTGCGTGAGCGCTCCCTCGACGTGCTCGCCCGGGCCGACCTGGATCGCGACGGACCGCCGCTGACGGCTGAAGGGTTTGCGTTCGAGATGGTCGCCCAGCACGAGGCCCAACACACCGAGACCGTTCTGCAAACCCTCCAGATGTTCACCGACGGCACCTACCGCCCCGAGCGTCGCTACCAAGCGCCCATCGCCGCGGCGGTCGATGACGCGCGCGTGACGGTGCCCGGAGGCTCGTTCGCCGTCGGTGCGGCCGCCAACGGCTTCAGCTACGACTGCGAACGACCGCGGCACGAGTGCAACGTGCAGGATTTCGCGCTGGATCGCCTGCCGGTGTCGAACGCACGGCACCTGGAGTTCATGGCCGACGGCGGGTATGCGCGGCCAGAACTCTGGAGCGTCGAAGGGTGGCAGTGGCGAACCAAACACGCGATCGACGCGCCTCTGTACTGGCAGCGCGACGGTGGCGGCTGGGCCGTTCGGACGTTCGACCAGATGGCCTCGGTCGATCCGGCCCAACCGGTCAGCCACGTCTCGTGGTTCGAAGCCGACGCGCACGCGCGCTGGGCCGGTGGCCGGCTTCCGACCGAGGCGGAGTGGGAGCGCGCGGCGACCGGCGATCGCGATCCGGCAACATCGACCCGCTATCCCTGGGGGGACGGCTTCGTTGCGGGGCGGGCCAATCTGGACCAGCTCATGTTCGGTACCGCACCGGTCGGCGCGTACGTCGACGGGGCGGCGCCCACCGGCTGTGTCCAGATGATCGGAGATGTCTGGGAGTGGACATCCACGCCGTTCGACAAGTACCCGGGTTTCGCCGCCTTCCCGTACCCGGAATACGCCGAGGTCTTCTTCGGTGACCGCTACCGCGTGCTGCGCGGTGGATCGTGGGCGACCCAACCGGTCGCCGCTCGTACGAGCTTCCGCAATTGGGACTTGCCTGAGCGGCGACAGATCTTCTGCGGGTTTCGCATCGCCTGGGATCTCGTGTCGTGAACCATCCGTCCAACATCCAGGAGGTCCGCCCGATGGCCGTCAACACGTCCGCTCGCCGCGCTGCCGGCCGTACGCCAATTCGACTCGATGTCCACCCGCTGTCGGATGAGACTGCCGGCATTGCTGACGACGTGCGTCGGGGATTGGCGAACACCCCCAAATGGCTTCTTCCAAAGTACTTCTACGACGCCCGCGGATGTGAGCTGTTCGAGGCGATCACCGACCTGCCCGAGTACTACCAAACCCGAACCGAGCTCGGCATCCTGCAGCGGGAGATGGCAGGCATCGTCACGCGGCACGAGCCGAACGAGTTGGTGGAATTGGGCTCGGGCTCGTCGCGCAAAACCGTCGCCATCCTGGACGCGATGGATGACGCCGGTGCGCTACATCGCTACCTGCCGTTCGACGTCGCCCCGGGAGCCCTGCTCGACGCTGCCGGCCGGCTCGTGGATGCGTACCCGGGTCTCCGCGTGTACGCAGTGTCCGGCGACTTCGAGCGCCACCTCGCGCAAATTCCGCCGCGAGTGCGGGGAACGCGACGGCTTGTGGCGTTCCTCGGGGGCACGATCGGCAACCTGCACCCGGTCGAGCGGCGCCCGTTCCTGCGTCAGATCGGCAAGCTCCTGCGCCCCGGCGACCGCCTGTTGATGGGCACGGACCTCGTCAAGGATCCCGCCCGGCTCGAAGCCGCATACGACGACGCGGCCGGCGTCACCGCCGAGTTCAACCTCAACGTGCTCCAGGTCCTCAACCGGGAGCTCGGCGCTGAATTCGATCTGACCCGGTTCGCGCACGTCGCGTTGTACGACGAAAGCAATGCTTGGATCGAGATGCGCCTACGGTCACTGGTCGCGCAGTCGGTCACGATTCGCGACCTGGGGCTCGACGTCACGTTCACCGAAGGCGAAGAGATGCGGACGGAGATCTCATGCAAGTTCACGAGCGATTCGGTGGCCGAGATGTACGACGACGCGGGCCTTGAGCTCCTCGAGTTCCACACGGACGAGGATGACCTCTTCGCCGTCTCGATCGCCGGCCGCGCCGACGACTAGAACCGCCCGCCGGCGACCCAGACCCGTCCCGCCTTCAGCGAAAACCGCGCGCCCTGCCACGTGTACGGAAGGGTCGTTTGGCTCCGCGGGATCCCTGATGGGTAAAGGGTTCTGGGGTCATTCGTGCCTGACACTGTTTACCAAACGTCAACGTTGCCCAGGCGGCCTGGAGCACCGCCCGGTGGGGTGGGTCAGGCGTCGTTCTTGGCTGGCGGCTCATGGATCCAGATGGTGCGGTTATCGATGGTCAGCTCGTCGTTTTGTACGAGCTTGCCCAAGGCGATCGTGACCGATTCGCGTACCGCACCCACCATGTCTGCGAGCTGCTGATGGGTCAGGTGGAGGTCCAGGCGGACCCCTTGTGGCGTGACGCGTCCGAAACGTTCGCCCAACTGGTGGAGCTTCAGGAGCAGCCGTCGATCGACACGGGGCTCCAACGCGATCGCGACCGCCAACTCTCGGTCGGCGACCTGTGCGGCAAGGACGCGCACCAGATTCGCCGCGAATCGGGGCTCCGCAAGCCAATCCTCAAACCGCTCGGGATGGACCAGGATCACGATCGACTCGTCCAGCGCGCGGCATCGCAGTCGCGGACCGCTCGCGGCCCAGCGGACCGAGGGCGGCACCAGGACATCCCCCTCCTCGGCCAGCGTGACCGTGCGACGGTGCGCGTCGTCGTGCGCATCGAAGTCGAGCGCCAATCGACCTGACCGCACCAGGCAACACGCGACCCCCGCCTCGGCGATGTCGAGTTCGTCGCCTTGGGCCAGTCTCATCGCCGGCAGGCCACCCAGCATCCGTTTGACGGTCGCGGGGGCAAGGCCACTGAGGATCTCGAGATTGAGAAGGTCAGAACGTGCGGTCCGTATTGTCATGCAACTCCCGGAGGTTGCGCCGATAATAGGGTCCTGGGTCCCATGTGTCAGCGCCGCCGTGCTGTCTGGGACGATCGCCATGTGCCTCTCGGTTGGTGACGTCGGCCGCAAACGTGCATCTAGACTTCCGCCCATGACACAACGACGAATCGATGTCGGCGAGATCGGGCTCGCGATCACCGAAGCGGGCAGTGGCGACGACCTTGTCGTGTTGCTGCACGGGTTTCCGGAGCTGTCGCACTCGTGGCGCCACCAGCTTCCGGTGCTTGCAGCGGCGGGCTACCACGCGGTCGCACCGGACCTACGCGGATACGGAGACTCCGACGCGCCGCCCGACGTCGCCGACTATGCGTTCCCGAAGCTCGTGGGCGACATCGTGGGGTTGATCGGTGCCCTCGGCGCTGAGCGAGCGCACGTGGTCGGTCACGACTGGGGTGGCAGCATCGCCTGGGCACTTGCTGCCCGCGCACCACATCTCGTCCGCAGCCTGACGATCCTCAACAGCCCGCACCCGGTGGCATCGGCGGAGACCCGACAGATCCCGGAACAACAGCAAAAAAGCTGGTACATGCTGCTCTTCCAGTTCGTCGGGGTCGCCGAGGAGTGGCTGTCCAAAGACGACTTCGCCAACCTGCGGAGCTTCGTGTTTGACACCGCCGCGCCCGGCACCTTTCCACCCGCAGACCAGGAAGTGTTCTGCGCAGCGCTGGCGCGGGAAGGCCGGTTGACCGCGGCGCTCAACTACTACCGCGCCAACATCCCGCCCGAGAACTGGCTCAAACCACCGCCGGACCTGCCGCCCATCCAAGTACCGACCACGATCCTGTGGGGCGAGGCCGACGCGTACATGAGTGGGGTACTCCTGGAGCGTTCGATGCAGAAGGTGGTCGGACCCCTCCACGTGGAGCGCCTGCCGGGTGTGAGTCACTGGGTCCAGCAGGAGGTTCCGGATCGGGTCAACGAACTGCTCGTCACAGCGCTCGGACGGATGCTGCGGTAGGGCCACGTTCGTGGGCGCTCGGACGTCGGCCGTGACCTGAGCCGCCGAGTGCCGCCCTGAAGTGCGGCGGCGAGTCGTGTGCAGGACAACACGATGCACGGTTTCGATTGGGGGATGGGAGTGAATCGGCCCTGGGCGGCGAGAGGCGCGCGCAGTCCGGTGCCTCCCGCCGACCTCAGTAACCCACGCCACACGAGACATCCCACGTCTGGTTGGGATGTGAATACGTTCCGGTCGCGAATCGAAGAAGCGGGCATGGATGATCCCCGGCGGTTGGAAGTACGAACCGCACGACGGCTATTCCCGAAGCAATAGCAATGGTCGTTTCATCGGGCTTGTTGCAGCGGCGATGAGAGAGAGGAGCCTCGCGAATGCGAGAGTGTCGCAGCACGATGGGCGACGGAAGGAGCTGCCATGCACTCGTTGGACGAACCCAATCCACAGTCCGAGGAGACGGAACGTCAGATGCACAACGTCAAGAGGGCGAGCATCGCCGTGGCGGTGGTGATCTGGCTGATAGCCGTCGCGCTTGTTGGGCTCGTCATCCTGGCGTTCGTCAACTTCACTGATTGAGCGGCCTCCGCGTGATGGACTCCCGGCGACGCCGGGTGCCTTAACATCCAACCCAATGCGCGCGGCGATCTACCACGGAGCGGGGCGAATCACGCTCGAGGATGTCCCGATCCCGCGGATCGGCGATGGGGAACTCCTCGTGCGCATGACCGCGTGCGGGCTGTGTGGCAGCGATCTGATGCGCTGGTACCAGGACCCCAGGGCCCCGATCGTGCTGGGGCACGAGCCGGTCGGAACGGTCGCAGAGGCGGGAGACGGGGCGCGGTTCCCCGTCGGGGCGCGCGTGTTCGTGCATCACCACGTCCCGTGCTTCGACTGCCGGTTGTGCCGTGCTGGTCGGCACACGCTCTGCGACACCTTCAAATCGACGCGCATCGACCCGGGCGGGCTCGCCGAGTTCATCCGGGTTCCGGCCGAGAACGTCCGGGCCGACGTGCTCGCCTTGCCCGACGCGGTGGACGACATCACCGGAACGCTCGTCGAGCCCGTGGCCTGCGTCGTCCGCGGGCAGCGTCAGGCCGGAGTCGGCCCCGGGTCGCGCGTCGTGGTTGTCGGGGCCGGTTCCATGGGATTGATCGAGATCCAGGTCGCCCGGGCGCTCGGCGCGACAGTGGTTGTGGCGCTCGAGCCTGACCGCGAGCGGCGGCAGGGAGCGGCGCGTCTGGGCGCCGTGACGCCCGAGGGGTTGGACGCCTGCGCTGTGCGCGACGCGCTCGACGGGGATCTGGCCGACCAGGTCTTTGTGTGTACCCACGACCACCGGGCGATTGCCGAGGCGTTGCACATGGCCGGACCGGGTGGCGTCGTCCAACTGTTCGCGCCGACCCAGCCCGGTGACCTGCTGGCGCTCGACTTGGGGGCGATCTTCTTCCGTGAGGTGACGCTGCAGTCGACGTACTCCGCGGGACCCGACGACACACGTGCCGCGCTCGATCTCCTGGCGGCCGGACACATCGACACGGGTTCGGTCATCTCGCACCGAATGCCGCTCGAGCGTGCCGACGAGGCGTACCGGATGGCGGCGAGCGGTGAGGCGCTCAAAGTCGTCGTCGAGGTTTTCGAAGATCGCCTGTAAGGGTTCTGTGCGAGCGCTCGTTGCGGGCAAATTGACTGTTACATTGCTTGCGGGGCTCGCGTGACGCGACAAACGACGATGACATGCGTTTGCCGGCCAATTGCGCGTGGTCGATGCTCAGTGCCGATGTTGGCCACCATGGTCGAATGGCCTTCTCACAAAGTCATTACATCGAGGCCTCAAGATGCCCTCGGCAACCGCCGATAGGGCTCACAGAGAGTGGTTTCTTTCCCGGGGGGTTGGAAGTGCGCGTCAAGAGCATGACAATTGTGGCGGTGGTCCTGGCAGCCGGAGCGGTTCCCGCCATGGCCGCCAAGCAGACGGCATTGAGGTCCCTTCCCCAAGCTCCGGTGACGATGCCGGTTGTTGTCGCGCCCGCGCCCTCCCCGTCGGTGGTCGTCAGGCCGTCGGCTGTGTGGATTCCCTCGCCGTCGTTTGCGTACAGGCCTGCCCGGGGCATCAAGTGGGGCGGTACGGCGACGAAGCCGGCCAGGCGCCGCTAGCGAGACGCCGTTGCCGCACGCTCTGCGGCGACCCTTCGCTCGACGTCACGTATCGGTCGGGGCGGAAGGCCCGATTCGGTCCACGAGCGCGGTGCACAGGAATCCCAACGGCTCGTGGCCGAGCGTCCGCAACTGATGGACCTCGTCGGCTGAGACGAATACGACGTCGCCCGCAGCGGCCTCCTCGAACGTCTCACCAAGCCTGACCTCTGCATGTCCGTGGAGCACCATGATCGCGTGCTCGTGCGGGTGATGCTCAAGGGCAGAGGCGCCACCGACCGGAATCGTGAAGTGGCGCAGCTCGACCTGTGTCGCGCCGTCCTCACGGCCGACGAGCACCTGGCGTCTCGCGCCCGACGAATACTCGCGGGGTGTGACGCCGTCCCATGCTCCAGATGCCGCGCGTCGCCGAACGAAGCCCATGGCGCGAGCGTAGTGGTCGTAGTGGTCGCCCGTCGTTCCAATTCCGCTCGTTGCCCGATGCCGGGCTTCGGCGCGAGGCCGCGAGACACGTGTTGCAGACCGCGGCTCAGGCGGGCGCCCGGCGACGCGTGCGCTATTATCGCCCAGCCGGGAGTACGCCGGTGCCCGCGGTGAACGTAGCTCAGTTGGTAGAGCTCCTGGTTGTGGTCCAGGCGGCCGAGGGTTCGAGTCCCTCCGTTCACCCTTGATGGACCGGCACGCCTTGCGGGTGTGGCGGAATTGGCAGACGCGCTAGGTTTAGGTCCTAGTGGGGCAACCCGTGGAGGTTCAAGTCCTCTCACCCGCATTTACCATCACCTTATGACGATAACGGCAGAAGTCGTCCCGCTCAAAGACAATCGCGTACGTCTCGACGTCGCGGTGCCCAAGGGCGAGGTCGACAAGAAAATGGACCGGACGGTCAGGCGGCTCGGCCGCGAAATCCGGGTGCCCGGGTTCCGCCCCGGCAAGGTGCCGGCGAACGTCGTGTACCAGCGCTTCGGGCGTGACGCGATCATCGACCAGATGTTGCGAGACTCGCTGGTCGAGTGGTACTCGCAGGTGGTCACGGATACGGGAATCCGCCCGATCGAGGATCCCGACGTCGAGCTCCCCGAGGACCCTCCGGGCGACGACGGCTTTACCTTCACCGCGACGGTCCAGCTACGTCCCAAGGCGACGCTCGGTGCGTATTCGGGCCTCGATGTCGCCAAGGGCGAGGCCGAGGTCGATCCCGAAGCCCTGCAGACCGAGATCGACCGGCTGCGCGAGATGGTCGCGCGGCTCGAGCCGGCGGAACGGGCCGCGGCCAAGGGGGACTTCGTGACCCTCGACTTCGACGGAACCGTCGACGGCGAGCCGCTTGCCAGCGCCAGCGCCCGCGACTACCTGGTCGAGATCGGTGGCGCGCGTCTGGTCGGTGGGTTCTCGGACCGGCTTCCCGGCATGGCGGCGGGCGACACCAAGACCTTCCCAGTCGATTATCCCGAGGCGGACGGTCGCAGCGAGCTGTCGGGCAAGACCGTCAAGTACACGGTCACGGTCAAGGGCGTGCAAGCCAAGATCCTGCCCGAGGTCGACGATGCACTCGCAACACAGGTGAGCGAGTTCGAGACGATGGCCGAGCTTCAGGCCGATGTCGAACGTCTCCTCCTCGAGCAGGCACAGGCCGAAGTGGACGAGCTGTTTCGCAGGGCGGTCATCGACGCGGCGGTCGCCACGGCCAAAGTCGACGTCCCCGAGCTCATGACCCGCATCCGCATCGACGCGATCCTGCAGGAGACGGCGAACCGGCTCCCGCAGGGCATGACGTTCGCCGACTACCTGCGCGCAACCAATCGTACGCTCGACGATGCACGCGCCGCGCTTGCTCCGGACGCAGAGATGGCCATCAAACGTGAGCTCGTGGTCGAAGCTGTTGCAGAAACCGAATCGATTGCGGTCACCGACGAGGAAGTCGAGGCCCAGGTCCGAACTGATGCTCTGGCCGCGGGGCGTGACTCCGAAACGCTCCTCGCCGAGCTGCGAAAGACAGACGGTGGCGTGGAGACCCTTCGCAACGACATGGTGATGCGCAAAGCTGTGGACTTCTTGATCGAATCGATGAATGCCATCCCCGTGGGACTCGCCGAGGCCCGCGAGCGCATCTGGACGCCCGAGGCGCCGAAAGTGCCCGAGGGCGGCCTGTGGACCCCGGATCAGCCGAAACCGAAGACGAAGACCACGAAAGGCCCGAAATGAGCCCCCTCATTCCCATGGTCATCGAGCAGACCTCCCGCGGGGAGCGTTCGTTCGACATCTACTCGCGGCTGCTCAACGAGCGGATCATTTTCCTGGGAACCCCGGTCGACGACCAGATCGCCAACCTGATCATCGCGCAGCTCCTGCACCTGGAGAGCGAGGACCCGGACAAGGACATCTCGATCTACGTCAACTCGCCGGGTGGCTCGGTGTACGCGGGCCTTGCGATCTACGACACGATGCAGTTCATCAAGCCGGATGTGCAGACCATCTGCGTGGGGATCGCGATGAGTATGGGCGCGCTTCTTCTGGCAGGCGGCGCACCGGGCAAGCGGATGTCGCTGCCAAACTCCAAGATCTTGATCCACCAGGTGTCGAGCGGGTTCTCCGGACAGGCGACCGACATCGAGATCCATGCGCGCGAGATCCTCGCGCTGCGTTCCAAGCTCGACGAGATCATCGCCAAGCACACGGGCCAGCCGCTCGAGAAGATCGCCAAGGACACCGAGCGCGACTTCTTCATGACTGCGGACGAGGCCAAGGAGTACGGCATCATCGACCAGGTCATCCACTCCCACTAAGCTGGGCTAGGAGCGCGCGAATGGGACGTCCGACCGATTCGACCGAGCAACTTCTGTGCAGCTTCTGCGGCAAGTCGCAGCGGCAGGTCAAGAAGCTGATCGCAGGACCCGGCGTCTATATCTGCGACGAGTGCATCGATCTGTGCAACGAGATCATCGACGAGGAACTGGTCGTCCCGGTCTCGTTCGACCTTGATGCGCTGCCGCGGCCCAAGGAGATTTACAGTGTGCTCAACGACTACGTCGTGGGCCAAGAAGAGGCCAAGCGCACGTTGTCGGTCGCGGTGTACAACCATTACAAGCGGGTCAACATGATGGCCTCGGGTGACACCGAGATCGAGCTGCAAAAAAGCAATATTTTGCTCTTGGGACCGACCGGGTGCGGCAAGACCTTGCTGGCACAGACTCTGGCGCGCATCTTGAACGTGCCGTTCGCCATCGCCGACGCCACTGCGCTGACCGAGGCGGGCTACGTCGGCGAGGACGTCGAGAACATCCTCCTCAAGCTCATCCAAGCCGCGGACTTCGACGTCAAGAAGGCCGAAACCGGGATCATCTACATCGACGAGGTCGACAAGATCGCGCGCAAGGCCGACAACCCGTCGATTACGCGTGACGTGTCGGGTGAGGGCGTGCAGCAGGCGCTTCTCAAGATCTTGGAGGGCACGGTTGCCTCGGTGCCACCCCAGGGCGGGCGCAAGCACCCGCACCAGGAGTTCCTGACCATCGACACGACGAATATCCTGTTCATCTGCGGTGGGGCGTTCGCGAATCTGGACAAACTCATCGAACGCCGGGTCGGCAACAAGGGCGTGGGCTTCGGTGCCGACGTTCGCAGCCGCCACGACCGCGACGCCCACGACGCGTTCAGCCAGGTACTGCCCGAGGATCTGATCAACTACGGGCTGATCCCCGAGTTCATCGGACGTCTGCCCGTCATCAGCGCGGTACACCAGTTGAGCGAGCCGGACCTGATCGAGATCCTGGTCGAGCCCAAGAACGCCCTCGTCAAGCAGTACAAGCGTTTCTTCTCGTTCGACAAGGTGGAGCTCGTGTTCGCCGAAGACTCTCTCTCGGCGATCGCCGGCAAGGCCCTGGAGCGCGAGACCGGTGCCCGCGGCCTGCGCTCGATCATCGAGGCCGCGCTGATGAACGTGATGTTCGAACTCCCGTCCCGCGACGACGTCCGCAAATGCGTGGTCACACGCGAGACGATCGAGAAGAACCTGCCGCCGACCCTCGTCACCGAGGCCACCGCCTCGTCGATCGTGCATGAGCAAGACGAGGCCGAGTCCGCGTAAACGGGCTCATGAGGGATACCGCCAGATCACGGACACGCACCTGCTCCTGCTCGCGCAGCGCCACAAGAGGTGGTGCGACGCTCGATCGCGGGATGGCGCAACTGCCGGGACCGTCGGAGTCGCTCCTGCCGACCTGAGGCTGCTGCCGGTCAGGGGTCAGGTGCCGCTCAGCCTGCCGGCCTCGATCACCCGTTGCAGGAATGCCTTGGTCCGCTCCTTGCGCGGGGTGCTGAAGATCTGATTCGGGGTGCCGTGTTCCAGGATCTCGCCGGCGTCCAGGAAGCACACGCGGTTGGCGACCTCGCGGGCGAAGCCCATCTCGTGGGTTGCGATCACCATCGTCATGCCGCCCGCGGCGAGGTCGCGAATCGTCGCCAGCACCTCGCCGATCAGCACCGGGTCCAGCGCGCTCGTAATCTCGTCGAGCAGCAGCAGCTTCGGCTCCATCGCCATGGCGCGCAGGATCGCGACACGCTGCTGTTGGCCACCCGACAGCCGATCGGGGTATTCGTCGCGCTTGTCGGCAAGGCCGAAGCGCTCCAGCAGCGTCGTGGCACGGGCCTCGGCCTCGGCGCGGCTCTGCCCGCGCGCCTTGACCGGACCCAGCGTAATGTTGCGCAGCACGCTCATGTGTGGGAACAGGTTGAACCCCTGAAAGACGATGCCGACCTGCCGGCGCACCGCGTTGACGTCCACGCCGGGACCGGTCACCTGGACGCCGTCGATCGCGATCGTTCCCTGGTCGATCGACTCCAGCAGGTTGATGCACCGCAGTAACGTCGATTTTCCCGAGCCCGACGCGCCGATCAGGCAGACCACCTCGTGCTCGGCCACCTCCAGGTCGATACCGCGTAACACCTCGATTGCGCCGAACGACTTGTGCAGGCCCTGTATCGACAGGGCGAGATGCCCGCTCATCCGACGGCACCGGAACTCTGTCGCCGTCGCCGGTCACGTGCGACCAACCAGTCGGTCAGGCGAGTCATGGGGATCGTGACCGCCAAGAAGAGGATCGCGGCGCCGATGTAGGGCGTGTAGTTGAACGATGCCGACGTCTCGATCTGCGCTTGGCGCAGGACCTCGACGACGCCCAGGGCGGCGACCAGCGACGTGTCTTTCTGCAACCCGATGAAGTCGTTGAGAAGCGGCGGGATGATCCGCCGAACCGCCTGCGGCAGCACGACGTGGCGAAGTGACTGCATCCGCGACAGGCCGAGCGATCGCGCTGCTGCGTCCTGGCTGGGATGGACCGAGTCGATGCCCGCACGGTAGACCTCGGAGACGAAGGACGTGTACACCAGTGCAAGCGCGGTGACCCCCCAGAAGAACGGCGACTTCGGGACCCCGCCGAGCTGGAGCGCGGGGACCCCGAACCCGAGCATCAACACGAGCAGCAGCGGCGGGATGCTCCGGAAGATGTCGGAGTAGATCGCCCCGAGCAGCCGCACGGGGAAGAACACAGGTCCGGGCAGGCTGCGCAGGATCGCGAGTACGAGGCCCGCGACCAACACGACGGCTTCGGCGACCAGGAACAGCTTGAGCGTGGTCACGAACGCGGAGAGCAGGTCGGGGAACGTCTCGCCCAAGATCGCCTGATCGAAGAACCGGCCCTTGACCTCGTCCCACCCTGGGCTTTGGACGACGAGGATGGCGATCGCCCCGAACAGCACCAAGGTGGACGCCGCGGCGACGATGGCGGAACGTCTCGTCCCGCCATCGTTGCCGAGCTGCAGGATCCGGGAGCGGCGGTCGCCGCCCTCGGGGGTGTCGTTGAGGGCCCGTGTCATGACTCCCTCACCGTTCGGCGGCTGCAAACCGTCGCACTCCGGCACTGGCGAGATCGCCGTTATCACCACTCGCGGCGAGGCTCGCCACCACCATAGTGCTCGGTTTTGCTTCGGAAATAGCCGTCCTGCGGTTCGTATTTCCAGCCGCCGGGGGCGAGCCCCGCTCCGGGCCGTTTCGCTCGCCGTCCGGCAAGGGAGTTTTCATGACACAGGCCCCTACTTCAGGAACGGCGCCGCCGCCCCGGCCAGCCATTGCTGCTCGAGCTTCTGCAGGGTGCCGTCGGCGCGCAGGCCATCGACGGCGGTGCTGACGCACGACGTCAGGGCGCTGCCCGTCTGGAGCACCATGCCGAACTGCTCGGGCGTGCCGTCGGTCGGGAACTGCCCGACGATCTTGCTGCCTTCGACCTGCGCTGCGGTCACGAAGTAGCCGGTCGGCAAGTCCACCACGATACCGTCGATCTGTCCCGCCTTGAGCGCACTGACCGCGTCGTCGTTCGAGTTGTAGACGCTCGCCTTGGTGGTGGGCTGCACCTTGTCTTCGATGGCTTTGAGGCTGGTGGTGCCGACCGCGGCGCCCAGCTTGTAGCCCTTGAGGTCGGCGATGCTTGCGGCCTTCGCGATCGGCTTGTCGCCCAGTCCGACGACGGCCTGGTTGACGTTGTAGTAACCGCTCGAGAAGTCCACGTTCTGGGCCCGTTCGGGCGTGATCGACACCTGGTTGACGAACACGTCGAAGTCCTTTGCGCCGGGCGCGAACGACGTGTCGAACTTGGTGACCGCCCACGTCACGTCGGTCTCCGCGAACCCGAGCTTCTCGGCGACCGCGTAGGCGACGGCCGACTCGTAGCCCTCTCCGGTGGATGGGTCGTTGATCTCCCACGGCTTGTCCTTCTCGCCGCCGCCGAACCACGGCGGGAACGCCGGGTTGTCGGTGCCGAGCGTCAACGTCCCGGCGGTCTTGGTCGCGAGGCTCGCCTTGGTGCATTGGGTGCTCGCGGTGGTGTCGCCACCGGCGGTGCTGTCGTCGCCACCACACGCGGCGATGCCGAGTGACGCCGCAGCGAGGGCAAGCGCAAGGAGGAGCTTCCTCATTCGGTTCGTCGTCTCCTGAAGTCGGATGTGGCGAGGACGCTCGCCCGCAGGTCGGACCCTACCGGTGAGGTTTTCGGAGCGTCAACCCGATTTTCGGGGCTTCGACTTGGCGGCAGACGAGGTGGGCGGCATATCGGTCATCCCATTTTTGGAGGCTCGGGCTGAATCACAGATCGAAGAACGCCCCCTACTCGTGCCGTGGCGAATGCGGCGTATCGTCCGTCTCGGTAGGTTTCCGGGGTGAGTACACCCCCGAACCGGTTTGACCCTGCCGAGGCCGAGCCGCGCTGGATGGCGCGGTGGCTTGAGTCCGGTGCGCTTCGTGGGGACGCGGAGAGTGGGCGCGAGCCGTATGTCATCGCGATCCCCCTGCCCAACGTCACCGGGTCGCTGCACATGGGCCATGCGCTCAACAACACGATGCAGGACGTGTTGATCCGGTGGCACCGCATGGCGGGGCGCGAGGCCGAGTGGGTGTGCGGGACCGACCACGCCGGGATCGCGACACAGGCGGTGGTCGAGAAGATGCTGGCCGCTCAGGGCGTCAGCCGTCGCGAACTGGGACGCGAGGCGTTCCTTGGGCGCGTGTGGGCGTGGAAGGAGCAGTCGGGCGGCGAGATCATCACCCAACAGAAACGCCTGGGCTGCACGCTCGACTACTCGCGGGAGCGGTTCACGCTGGACGACGGGTACGCCGACGCGGTCGCGCGCGTGTTCGTCTCGCTCTATGACAAGGGCTACATCTATCGCGACCGGTACATGGTCAACTGGGATCCGGGCCTGGGCTCGGCGGTGTCGGACCTGGAGGTCGAGGACCGCGAGGTCACCGACGCCCTCGTCTCGATCGCTTACCCGCTCAGTGACGGCACGGGTGAGATCGTCGTGGCCACGGTGCGCCCCGAGACGATGCTGGGAGACACCGCCGTCGCGGTCAGCCCCGCCGACGAGCGCTACAGGCACTTGATCGGCCGGACGGTGACGTTGCCCCTGGTCGGGCGAGAACTCCCCATCGTCGCCGACGAGTATGTCGACCCGGCGTTCGGCACCGGTGCCCTCAAGGTGACACCCGCCCATGACCCCAACGACTTCGAGATCGCGCGTCGCCACGGACTGGACGAGGTCAGCGTCATCGGCGAGGACGGGCGGATGACGGCGCTCGCAGGCGCCGGGTACGCGGGGCTGACCCCACTCGAGTGCCGCGTCAAGGTCATCGCCGATCTGCGTGCGGCAGACGCGCTGCGGGGCGAGGAGGACTACACACACAACGTCCCGTTCTCACACCGAAGTGGCGAGCGCATCGAGCCGCTCTTGTCCCTGCAGTGGTTCTGCGACATGGGCACCCTCGCCGAGCCCGCGATCGCGGCGGTTGTGGACGGCCGCGTACGGTTCACACCCGAGCGCTTCGGTCGGGTCTACCTGGACTGGATGGAGAACATCCGGCCGTGGTGTGTCTCGCGCCAGTTGTGGTGGGGGCACCAGATCCCCGTGTGGTACCGCGGCGACGAGGTCCACGTCGGCACCGCGGCGCCCGAGGGCGACGGCTGGGTGCGCGACCCCGACGTCCTCGACACGTGGTTCAGCTCGGCGCTGTGGCCGTTCGCGACGCAGGGCTGGCCGCAACAGACGCCGGAGCTTGCCCGGTTCTATCCCGGCCACGCGCTGGTTACTGGTCGCGACATCATCTTTCTGTGGGTCGCCCGCATGGTGATGATGGGAATCGAGTTCATGGGGGACATCCCGTTCTCGGACGTCGTGATCAACCCGATCATCCAGGCCCCCGACGGCAGGCGTATGAGCAAGAGCTTGGGCACCGGCATCGACCCGCTGGAGCTGATCGACCAGCACGGCGCAGACGCCGTGCGATTCGGGCTGCTGCTGATGGCAAGCACGCAGGACGTACGGTTCAACGAGCAACGCATCCAGCAGGGGCGCCAGCTTGCGACCAAACTGTGGAACGCGACCCGCCTGGTCGTCGATCGCGGCGGGAGGGCCGGGGGGGTGACGCCCGAGCCCACACTGCTCGGTGACCGGTGGATCGCTTCTTACGTTCGGAACACGGTCGCCGAGGCCGAACGGCTCATCGCCGAATATGACTTCAGCGCCCTTGCGGACCTGTTATACCGGACGATCTTTGATGGCTTCTGCGACTGGTACCTGGAGCTACTCAAAGTGGGGGAGGGCACACCTGAGGTCGCCGGCTTCGTGCTCGAGCAGTTGCTGACACTCGCGAACCCGGTCATGCCGTTCGTCACCGAGGAGTGCTACGCCCAGATGCCAGGCGCGGCTCCCGAAGGCCTCCTGCGCCACTCGCTCGCCGTGGGTCCTTGGGAGCACGACGAGATGGCACGAGTCCAGGGAATGTGGCTGATCGAGGCTGTGACCGCTTTGCGTGCGCACAAATCTGAGAACGGCATGAGGCCCCGCGACCCATTGTTCGTCACGCTGGAGCAGCGTGTCCCTTTCGCGCTGTCGCAGAGCGCCGTTGCGTCGCTCGCGCACGTCAGCTGGGTGGATACTCCAGCGGACGATGCACGCTCCCTCGGGTTGGAGCACGGGCGGCTCCTGGTCAGCCGACCGGACATGGTCGTCGACACCGCGGCCGAATGCGCACGCGTCGACGCGCGCATCGCCGCGACTGCAACCGAGCTTGGGCGCGCCGAGCGCCAACTTGCCAACGACAAGTTCGTGGGCCGCGCGCCCGAGCACCTGGTGGCGGCCGAGCGCGCCAAAGCCGCGCGCTTTGTCGCAGAGATCGCCGAACTCCGCGCAGAGCGCGGCCGTCTCGGCTGTTCCTAGTGGTGCGACATCGAACGAGCGGTGGTGTCTCCCCGGCTGCGAGCGTCGCGATGCGGCGTCCTCGGTATCGCGAATATGCCCGATACTCCCGATGACCTGCGTCCACCGCCTCGCTCGCTCTCGCTCGGGGATACAGGCACGCCATTTTGATGTCACACCACGAGGCCGACGATGACGTATGCCGCCGCGACTCGATACGTCGAGGGGCTCGCGATCCTGGGAATGCGGTTCGGGCTCGAACGCATGGTCCGGTTGCTCGGCGCGCTGGGCGACCCCCATCGAGCCGCACCGGCGATCCACGTGGTCGGCACCAACGGCAAGTCATCCACTGCGCGTCTGGCCGCGGCGTGCCTGCGGAGCCAGGGACTGCGCGTCGGCACGTACCTGTCGCCACACATCGTGGGATGGCGGGAGCGGATCGAGATCGACCAGAGGGCAGTCGGTCAAGCGCGGTTCGCGCACGGGATCGACGCGGTACGCACCGCCGTCGCCGCGCTTGACCTGGGCGACGACGACGGCGTGACCCAGTTCGAGCTCCTGACGGCGGCTGCGTTTGCGGTCTTCGCCGACGCACACCTGGACGCCATGGTGATCGAGGCCGGCCTCGGGGGGCGCTACGACGCCACCAACGTCCTGGCGCCGGACACCATCGTGGTGCTCACCAACGTCGCGTTAGAACACACAGAGCTCCTGGGCACGACCGAGACCCAGATTGCCGCCGAGAAGCTGGCCGTTGCCACCGACGGGTCCGATCGCCTGGTCGTCGGGCGTCTGAGCCGGCGGGCACAGACCGCGGTCGACAACGAGTGCCGCGCGCGGGGATTGTCGGGCTGGCGCCTCGGACGTGAGATTCAGGTGACCGACGGGCCGCGCGGCGTACACGTGGTGACTCCGGCCTGCACCTACACGGCGCTCCCGTTGCCGCTTCGCGGCGCTTTCCAGCGCGACAACCTCGCTACGGCCGTCGCCGCGGCCGAACATCGCTTTGGTGCGCCCATGCGCATCGGACCACTTCGCCGAGCCGTCGGGAGCGTCCGGATGCCGGGTCGGCTCGAGGTCGTCGACGACCGTCCCCTGATCGTTCTGGACGGAGCCCACAACCCTGCCGGTGTCGAGGCGATGGCCACCTCGCTCGGTGCCATCGTCGGTCGCCGTCGCACTGTCGCGGTGGTGTCGATCCTGGGCGACAAGGACGCCGGGGCGATGATCTCGCCGCTGGCAGGAGCGTGCCAAATGGTGATCGCGACGCGGTCAAGTCACCCGCGCGCCGCAGCTCCCGAGGTGATCGGTCATTTGGCGGCGATCGCAGGAATGGGAACCCGGATCGTCGAAGACCCGGTGCAGGCGATCATTCAGGCCCGACAGCTGGCGGGCGCGCGCGGCGCGGTGTTGGTGTGCGGATCGCTCTACCTGCTGGCCGACGTGCGCGAGATCGTGATGGCAGGCGCCCGGGATCGTGCTGATATGCTCGTCGACCGTATTGGCCGGACGTGAACTACGAAGGGGTGGCGACACTAGTGACGGCTGACGTATTCGAGTCACTTTCCAACTTCTTCGACTCGCCTGTTTGGACCGTGCTCAAGGTCCTGATCGTGGTGTTCATCATTCTGATGTGGCTCGCACTGGGGGTGTGGGTGTTCCGTGACGCCCGCCGGCGAAACGCGGCTCCGGGCTACCCCAGTCTGATGGCTGCAGTCGGCGTGGTGATCCCCTTCTTCGGACCGCTCTTGTACCTGGCGGTGCGCCCGGGTGAGACGCTCGGCGAGCAGCGCGATCGCCAACTTGAGACACTGAGCCTGGAGCGTGAGGCGCGTATGCAATGCCCCGATTGCGCGTTCCCGACCGAACCGCGCTATCTGGCGTGCCCGTCGTGCATGCGCAAGCTCAAGGACCCCTGCGCACACTGCGGCGAGCCGATCGACCCGCGCTGGTCGGTCTGCCCGTACTGCGAGAAGGTCCCCTCCGGCACTCTCGGCCTGGGTACCCTCACGGGCTCCGAACTGCCCACCATCACCCCCGGCCAGGCCTGACGCCCTGTCGGTTCGACCGGTCGTGCTTCTCACGCCGCGTTTCCACCTTCCCCGAGACGGAGATCTCTTTGAGTGAACGCACATTTGTCATGGTCAAGCCGGACGCGGTCGCACGCGGCCTGACCGGAGAGATCGTGTCGCGTATCGAGCGGCGCGGATTCACCGTCGCGGGGCTCAAGATGGTGCGCATGGAGCGCGAGGTCGCCGAGGAGCATTACGGCGAGCATCGCGAGCGGCCGTTCTTCGGTGAGTTGGTCGACTTCATCACGTCCGGACCCGTCGTGATGGCATGCATCGACGGACCAGGCGCGATCGGGGTGCTGCGCACGATGATGGGCGCAACCAACCCCAAGGACGCCGCGCCGGGCACGATTCGCGGCGACTACGCGCTGGAGGTCGGTGAGAACTGCGTCCACGGCTCTGACAGCCAGGAGTCTGCGGCTCGGGAGCTCGCCTTGCACTTTGCTCCAGCCGAACTCGCCTGATCGTTCTGGCATCGCGCTCGCCGCAGCGGCGAGCTCTGCTGGCGGCGGTGGGCATCGCGCACCGCGTCGTGGCGTCCGGATACGGCGAAGACGACATCCCGGGTTTGGATCCGCGCGAGCTGGTGGCCGAGCATGCCGCGGCGAAGGCACGAGACGTCGCCGTGCGGACCGGGATGCCCCGCGAGGGAGGAGTGCTCGGCGCCGACACGGCGGTCGTGGTCGGCGCGACCGTGTTGGGAAAGCCGGCCGATCGGGACGAAGCCCGCCGGATGCTCACCATGCTCGCGGGCCGCGAGCATGTCGTCGCAACGGCGGTCTGTCTGATCAGCGCCGAGACAGAGCACGTGTTCGTCGACGAGACGACCGTGCGTTTTCGCCCGTTCGGAGCGCAGCACATCGCATGGTACCTGGAGCGCGGTGAGTGGCAGGGGCGCGCCGGTGGGTACGCCATCCAAGGCTCGGGCGCGTCCCTGGTGGAGCGGATCGAAGGTGACTTCACGACCGTGGTCGGCTTACCGATCGGGCGACTGTTGACGTTGCTCGCGGAGTGCGGGCTGGCGCCGTGGCAGGGGCCCTGAGCGGGTCGGCATGGGCGTTGGTCGGCTCATCATCGGATGCCGACTGCGCGTGTTGCCCTGTGCGAGTGGAACCCGAGCGCGTTCCCCGCTAGCTTTGTGCGCACGCTTGTACATACCGCCGCGTTTTTTGGCTGCAAACCGTCGCCAGGCTCGTGTCCTGGGTTCCGCCGTGATGGCTGCCCGCGGCGAACCACTGCGTCCGCGCCTGACCCGGTTCTGGCTTGACGAACGTTGGCGGATGAATGAGCGTGAACACATGTCGATTGCTGTGACCGGCCAGGAGGGAGAGAACCGATCGGTCTGTTTGGCTACCTGACGGGCTTCGGCGGGCGTGACATGGCCGTCGACCTGGGGACCGCGAACACGCTCGTCTACGTGCGTGGACGCGGCATCGTGCTGTCCGAGCCCTCGGTCGTCGCGATCGACCACCGCACCAACGAGGTGCTGGCGGTCGGCATTGAGGCCAAGCGCATGTTGGGGCGCACCCCGGGCAACATCAGCGCTATCCGGCCGCTCAAGGACGGAGTGATCGCCGACTTCGACGTCACCGAGCAGATGCTCAAGCACTTCATCCGTAAGGTGCATCAGAACCGGTGGGCACACCCGCGTGTCGTCGTGTGCGTGCCGTCGGGTGTGACCGGTGTCGAGAAGCGCGCTGTCGTCGAGGCCACCTACAGCGCCGGCGCCCGTGAGGCGCAGCTCATCGAAGAGCCTATGGCCGCTGCGATCGGCGCCGGCCTGCCGGTTGGTGAGCCCACCGGCAGCATGGTCGTCGACATCGGCGGCGGAACGAGCGAAGTTGCGGTCATCTCGCTGGGCGGTATCGTCGTCGCGCAGTCCATCCGCGTCGGCGGAGACGAACTCGACGAAGCGATCATCACCTACGTCAAACGTGAGTACAAGCTGATGATCGGCAACCAGACCGCAGAAGAGGTCAAACTTGAGATCGGATCGGCGTATCCCTTGCGCGAAGAGGTCCAAGCCGAGATCCGTGGCCGCGACATGATCAGCGGGCTTCCCAAGACCGTCGTGCTCTCGTCCGAGGACGTGCGCACCGCGCTCGAAGAGCCGGTGCAACAGATCATCGACGCCGTCAAGAGCACGCTGGACAAGACCCCGCCGGAACTCTCGTCGGACATCATGGACCGGGGGATCATGCTCGCCGGGGGCGGATCGCTTTTGCAAGGGCTCGACGAACGCTTGCGGCAAGAGACAGAGATGCCAATCCACATCGCCGAGTCGCCGCTCACGTGTGTGGCGGTCGGGTCGGGACGCGCACTCGAGGAGTTCGAAGTCATGCGAAAATCATCCAGGATGAGCAAGCGGCCGCGCAACAAGAAGTATTAGTACGCAGTCCGCATCATCGGGCGACTCGGGTGGCAGCGTGCCGCCGAGCCCGCTTCCAGACGACGGCCTTTCTCGTGTGTCGCGCCGGCGGATCGTCGTGCGCCGTGGCGTGGTGGTGGGCCTTTTGGTCATATCGGTCCTGATCTTCACGTCGTTCTTCCGCGAGGGCGAGGACGGGTTCTTGCACAGCCTCAAGGGAACAGTGGGATCGGTCATGGCCCCGGTGCAGGACACGGCGGTCGGCGCGATACAGCCGTTCAAGGACGGGTGGAACTGGTTCGCCGAGCTGCGCACCGCCCGCGACGAGCGCAATCGGCTGCGCGCAGACAACGGCGCCTTGCAAAGCCGGCTCACCGACCAGGCCGAAACGCAGGAACTCGTCAAGTCGTTGGGTGAGCAGCTTGAGATCGCCGACGACGGGCCCGACGGCTACAGGGCGGTCGCTGCGCGGGTCATCGCGCGGCCGCTCGTCGACCTGTCACGTCGCGTCACGCTCGACAAGGGCAGGGGGGACGGCGTCGTCGTCAACTCGCCGGTCTTCGTGCCGGTCCGTCCGACGTCTGGCACCGCGACGTTCCCTGCGCTTGCCGGGTTGGTGACGGCGGTCACGTCCCGCTCGGCCACCGTGACGCTGATCACTGATCCGTCCACCCAGGTCGGCGCGCGCCTGCAGGGCTCCGACACTCCACTCGGGTTGCTCACCGCGACTGCGTCAGGCCGTTTGAATCTGGAGCAGGTGCCCTCGACGATCGCAATCGACGTGGAAATGACCGTCGTCACCTCCGGAGCCGGCACCGTGCTCTTGCCATCACCGTATCCGCCCGGTCTTCCGATCGGGATCGTCGACAGCGTGGGGGGGCGAGAGCCGGGCGAGTTCCAGACGGTTCAGGTCAAACCGTTTCGCGATCCGCTCGAGCTGTCGTTGTTCACCGTGTTCGTACCAATCAGCGCCGCGGCCAAGCGGCGGGCGGGCGGATGAGCATCACCGGCTTGCACCGTGAGTGGACGGGCCCCAACCAGGGCAACGGGTTGGGTTTCGTGACCCTGCTCACCGGGGTCGCCATCCTGCTGCAGGTGGCGATCATGCCCCGTCTGGATCTGGGGCCGCTTGAGGCGACTCCGAACCTCGTCATCGCGACGGTCGTCGCGGTGGCGATGCTGCGGGGAGTCGTCGTCGGAGCGGTCGCCGGTTTCGCCGGAGGGCTTCTGGTGGAGCTGATGACCCCCGGCGAGACGCTCGGCGTGCTCGCGCTCGCGTACGTGATCATCGGGGCGTGGTGCGGGCGCTTCGCCGCCGGATCGGAGTCGAGCAGCCGCGTGCTCTATCTGATCATCGCCGCGGTCGCGGCCGCGATCGTCCCGCTGTGGATGGGCACGATCGAGCTGCTGCGCGGCCAAGGCCCGCCGCTCGGGTACCTCCTTGGTCAGCTCGCGGTCCCTCAGCTTGTGTTTTCGACCCTGGTGGCATGGCCCGCGTGGACGGCGGCGCGACGGCTGTTGGGCGCGCCGCGCGAGGTCGAGCCGTGGATGACGCCGGCGTGATGCGATTGCCGCGCGTGACTGAGACGTCGCGACCGAGTGGTTCCCGTCGCGGTGGGAGTCCGCTGACACCGAGCTCCGCTAAGCGCATCGCGCTCTTCGGCAGCATCGTGGTGGCGCTGTTCGGGATCCTGGTGGTGCGGCTGTGGTTCCTGCAGGTGGTGGGCGCGCGCGGGTTCGAGGCGCAGGCCGTCGGAAACAGCGTGCGCACGATCAACATCCCCGCCCCGCGTGGACAGATCGTCGATCGCAATGGGCAGGTGCTGGCAGGCAGTCGCCTGGCGTGGGACATCGTGGCCTTGCCTCAGGACTTGGTCATCGGCTCCGGCGAGCACTCGGAGATCTCCGAGCAGGGCGCCGCGACGCTCAAGAAGCTTGCCCGCGCGACCGGCGAGCCACTCAAGCGCCTGCGCGGACTGATGCTGCGCGGCAACAAGAAAGCCGCCTACAAGTCCGTCGTGCTGAAAGCCGACATCGAGGAGGACCTGCGCAGTCCGCTGGCTGAGCGCATCCGCCAGTACCCGGGCATCCACCTGCAGCAGACGTTCCGCCGCGACTACCCGTTCGGAACCGCGCTGTCACATGTGTTGGGCTACGTCGGCCAGATTACTGAGCGCGACGTCGAACAGAAACGGCTGCAGGGATATCGCAATGATGCGATCGTCGGCCTGGCCGGACTGGAGCAACGCTATGAGGATTCTCTGCGCGGCAAGGACGGCGAGCAGCGCGTCGAAGTCGACGTCAGCGGCCAGCCGGTGGGCCGGGGCACGCTGTCGACCAAGGAGGCCCGTCCCGGCCTGACGCTGCAGACCACCATCGACATCACGGTGCAGCAGGCCCTCCAGGACGCGGTGCGGGAGCAGGTGTTGAACAAATCCGAATCGAACGCCGGCGGCGGCGGCGTGGTGCTCGACGTCACTACCGGCCAGGTCATCGCCATGGCGTCGTTCCCGACGCTCGACCCGCGGGCCTTCAGCCGCGGCAAGGCCAAGGAGCTCAAGGCATTTCGCACCAACCCGCGCCGGGCTTACGACAACCGACCGCTTCTGACCTATCCCCCGGCATCGACGTTCAAGCCCATTACCGCCATCGCCGCGTTGAACGCGGGGTATCTGACGCCCGAGACCTATAAGACATCGCCCAAGACGGTCAAGCTGTACGGAACGTTCTTCAACAACTTCCGCAGGATCAGGCTCGATGACATGTCGATCCGGCGTGCACTGGCGGTGTCCAGCGACACGTTCTTCTACCAGGTCGGCAAAGACATCTTCGAGGCCTCCGGCGAGGACGCAAAGCTCAGCGGTGACAACAAGCTGAAACTGTGGGCCAGCCAGTTTGGTCTGGGCCGCAGCACCGGCATCGACATCCCCGGCGACCAGGCCGGTGACCTGCCCGATCTCAAGTGGAAGGTCCGCAACCTGTTCGACGTCAGAAAGGTCGAGCGGCTGTGGAACCGTTGGCGTCCAGGCGACACGATCAACATGTCGATCGGCCAGGGCTTTCTGCGGGCGAGCCCGCTGCAGATGGCGCGGGCGTACGCGGCGCTCGTCAACGACGGCCATCGCCTGCTGACACCGACAATCGGTCGTGAGATTCGCGACCCCAAGACCGACGACGTGATCTCCGACCTGGCCAAGGGGCGAAAGGAGACCGCGTTGCCGCCGTTCAACCCGCGTGTGCTCGAGACCGTGCTCGGGGGACTCTATGACGTGACCAATACGAGCGAGGGCACAGCCGCCGCAGTCTTCTCACGGCTTGGCGGAAGGGTCGCGGGCAAGACCGGCACGGCCGAGAACGGCAACCGCGAGGATCACTCGTGGTTCATTGGGTACGGGCCCGCCAACGTCGATGCGAGCCCCAAGTACGTCGTGGCGGTCCTGATCGAGAACGCGGGCCTTGGCACCGAGGCCGCCGCGCCCGCGGCGTGCAAGGCATTGGCCGCCGCGCTCCCCTACGACCCGGCGTTGTGTGGAGCAGGGGGCGCTCCTTCGTTGCCGGTGGGTGCGGATTGACGACGCTCGCTCCCCACCGCCGGATCGCGTCCGCTGATCACCTGCGCTACCTGCTGGGGCGGCTTGACTGGCTGCTGGTGCTGGGTGTTGCGGCCATCACGGTGTTCGGCCTTCGGATGGTCGAGGTGGCCACCCGTGACGACATCCCCGGCGACGCCAACTTCTTCGCGTTTCGGCAGCTGATCTTCGTCGCGATCGGGGTAGGCGCCATGGCCGTGGCGATGGCGATCGACCTGGAGCGCTTCGGCCGACGTCCGTGGACGGTTTGGGGTGCGCTGTGCGGGGCGGTGACGGTGGTGCTCGTGATCGGGTCGGCCGCGCGCGGATCGCGACGGTGGATCGACTTCGGCATCTTCCAGTTCCAGCCGTCCGAGATCGGCAAGGTGGCGCTGATCATCGTGCTCGCCGGTGTGATCGTCGAGCGGCGCGGCGACATCGGCACCGTGCGGTTCAGTCTGCTTGCGCTCGGGGCCACACTCCTTCCCGCGTTCATCGTGTTCGTCCAGCCCGACCTGGGGACGTCCATGGTGTACATCGCGATCCTGGGAGGGGTGCTCTTTTTCGCGGGCGTCCCGTGGAAGCACTTCGCGGTCGCCGGTGCCGCCGTCGTCGGCCTCGCGGTGCTCGTCTTGGCAGTCCTGCCGGCGATCGGCGCTCCGCTCCTGCGTGAGTACCAGGTCGACCGCCTCCAGTCGTTCGTGGGTTCGAGTAGCGACCCGGACACCGGCTTCCAGGCCAATCAGAGCCGTATCGCGACGGGCCACGGTGGCGCCTTTGGTCGTGGTGAGGACGGCGCAACCCAGGTCACCAACGACTTGTTGCCCGAGCACCACACCGACTTCATCTTCGCATCCTTGGCCGAGATGTTCGGGTTCGTCGGCGCGGTGCTGCTGATTCTGGCGTTCGGCCTGGTCATCTGGCGGGCGCTTCGGATCATGACCCGGGCAGCCACGCAATTCGACCAAATCGTCGCCGGAGGCATCGCGACGATGTTTGCGTTCCAGGTATTCGTTAACATTGGGATGAACGTGACGATCATGCCCATCACAGGAATCCCTCTGCCGTTCATGAGCTACGGCGGAAGCCACACGCTGACGAACCTGATCGCAGTGGGAATCCTGCTGCGCATCCACCGCCGCCGCGGCACTGGGCCGCTCTAGCGTGCGTCCATCGGACAGGGGCCACTGATATGGGCTCGATGAGAGCGATCGCCAAGGGCGCGGGGGCGTTACGCCCGTACATCAACGCCGTTCGCGGCGCCGACCTGGACACGCAGGACGGTGGGGTCATCGTCGTGCTCGACGGCGACCCGCAGGCAACCGCGCGACTTCGTGCGATCCTCGGTGTGGATGCGGAGCAGCCACTCAACGACGGCAACAGCATCGTGGTACACGCGACGGTCGAGGGGCATGATCCGGCGCTCGCGGCCGCAGTGCTCGCCGGGGCCAAGCGCGACGGCCGACGCGTCCTTGCAATCATCGTCGGGTCCGACCAGGCGCGCCAGTTGACCGAACGCGCGGTCCTGGACGCCCGGCCGCTCGAGCCGTCTGACCTGGTGTTCGTCACAAGCCTCGACGATCCGGCACCTGTGCTGGCGGCAGTCGCGCGGAGTCTGGGCAACGAGGCCATTGCAGCCGGCCGGCGCCATCCGGCGCTTCGCGACGCCGTCGCGGAGTTCGTGATCAGCCGGGCGGCCCGACAGGCGGGGACGATCGGTGTCGCGGCGCCGATTCCGGGTGCCGACATGCCTGCGATGACGCTCATCCAGGTGCGTCTGGTCGCCCAGCTCGCAGCGCTGCACGGCCGACCGCTCGATGTCCGTCGCGGCTTTGAGGTCGTCGGCGTCATCGCAGGCGCGTTCGGCTGGCGCGCGATTGCCCGCCGCGCGGCACTCGTCGCGCCGGTATCGCGGTTCGTCGTGCGCGGGGGAGTCGCCTACTCTGCGACCCGTGCGGTCGGCGAGGCCGCGCGCACGTACTTCTGCGCGGCCGGCGCGAAGGCCGACCAACCGCTCGACGGCCTGCAAGCCACGCTCAAGCGTGCGCTGCCCAGTCGGGGCCGCGGGTGACGACCCGCATCTTGGTCTCGGTCGACCGTTTCGAAACGCGGGTCGCGATTACCGAGGGCGATCGGGTCTCCGAATGCCATATCGAGCGCCGCGGACGACGGTCGGTCGTGGGTCACGTCTGGAAAGGGCGGGTTGAGAACGTGCTGGCCGGCATGGAGGCCGCGTTCGTCGACGTCGGCATCGAGAAGGCCGGGTTCCTGCACGTCGACGAGATCGTGGCGATCGGGGTCCCCAAGAGCAAGCGGATGATCGCGAACCTCCTCAAGAAGGGGGACGAGATCATGGTGCAGGCCATCAAGGACCCCATGGGCACCAAGGGTTCTCGCCTGACGATGCAGTTGTCGCTGGCCGGGCGGTTTTTGGTGTACGTCCCCTATGGCGAGGGCATCGGCGTCAGCAAGCGCCTCGACGACGAGGAACGCGATCGTCTGCGCAAGATCTGCAAATCGCTCGAGATCGGTCAGGGCGGGCTGATCGTGCGAACCCAGGCCGCCGGGGTCATGGCACGGGACCTGCAGCGGGATCTCGTCGCACTCAAACGTCTGTGGGAGGCCCTGCAAGCCCGCGGCGACCAGGTCAAAGGGCCGAGTCTGCTCTACAGCGAGGCAGATCGGTCGCTCAAGGTCATCCGCGATTTGTTCGGCGAACATATCGACGAGGTGCTGATCGACGACGAGGTGCAGTATCAGCGCATCCTCGACTTCTTGCGTCGCACGTCACCGGATTTGGCGGAGCGCATCCACTACTACTCCGAGCCGGTCCCACTGATGGAGCGCTACGGCGTTGACAAGGCACTTCGCTCCACCTTGCAGCGTCGCGCCGACCTCGAATCCGGCGGGTACCTGATCATCGACGATACCGAGGCGATGACGGTGATCGATGTCAACAGCGGCCGGCACGTGGGCCGCGGCAAGACGACGCTCGAGGAGACGATCACCCAGACCAACCTTGAGGCCGCCGGCGAGGTGGTCCGGCAGCTTCGCCTGCGCGACATCGGCGGAATGATCATCATCGATTTCATCGATATGAACGACCAGCGCAACCGCAAGGCGGTGCGTGAAGCCCTGGAGGCGGCGCTCTCACGCGACCGCGCCAAGGCGTACGTGGTCGACATCTCGCCACTTGGGCTCGTGGAGATGACGCGTCAGAACATCAGCGACGGTCCGCGCGAGGTGATGACCGTCGCGTGTCCGACCTGCGACGGGGTCGGGGTCGTGCCGAGCGACGAGACCCACGCCGTGCGTGCGGACCGCGAGATCCGTCGCATTCTGCTCGAACGCAGCGAGAAAGCGTTTGCGGTCTCGCTCAACCCGGTCATCGCAGAGATCGTCGCAGGCGATGACGACGCCGGGATTGCAGACATCGAGGCCGAGACTGCAAAGCGCATCCGTCTCGAGCCGGATGGGTCGTTGGGCGTTCATGACGTTCGTGTTGCACCGATCTAGGACATCCTCGCGTTCCCGCAACGCATAACTCAAGAAACCTTGAAGGCGTTGCGCCGAAAAACGCGAAAATAGCGGGCATCGTTCACTTGCACCCTCGCGAAATCGGGTGTCGGTGCCGATACTACTTCCGGATCATGAGGGGAACAGGACTATCGCGCGGGGCGTACACATACGTCCTGCTGTGCATCACGGCGATGATCGCTGCCACCGCCGTTGCGGTTGCAGTCGAGCCGCGGGTGGGAGACGTCTGGGCGCTTGCGGTCTTCGCACTCGGCGCCGCCCTCGCCCAGTTATTCCTGGTTCAAGCGTCCCCGCGCCTGGGCTATGACATCTCGCTGGCGTTCGTGTTTGCGGCGGTCATCGTGCTGCCTGCGCCTTCGGTCGTGCTCGTCGCCACCCTGATGTTCTTGCCCATCTGGTATCGCGAGCGCTACCCGTGGTACATGCCGGTCTTCAACATGGCCAACTATGCGCTGCCGGCGCTTCTTGGCAAGCTCATCGTCGCGAACGGCCCTCAGACGCCGGGTCTCGAGTGGGCCGGCTACGTCGCCGTGGCAACGATCGCATTCACCCTCGTCAACCACGCCGTATTGGCCGGCATTCTCAAGCTCGCTCGGGGCGAATCGGTGCGGCAGACCCGTCTCTTCTCGGGGGCGCACCTGTCACTTGACACCCTCGTGTTGTGTTCTGGCGCTGCGATGGCCCTGGCCTGGGAAGTCAGCTCGGTCACCAGCCTCTTCGCGATGCTGCCGCTGATCCTCATCGCCCGGGCGCTGCAGATCCCGCGGCTTGAGCAGGAGAGCTGGACCGACCCCAAGACGGGGCTCTACAACGCGCGGTTCTTCGCCGAGCGGGGTGAGGAGATCGTCTCGCGTGGACGGGGCCTGACTTCTCTCGCGATGCTCGACCTGGACTTCCTGCGCGACATCAACAACACGCACGGGCACCTGGCAGGTGACGCGGTCATCACCGCGATCGCACATGTCATCGGCGCGGGTGCCAGGGCCACCGACATGGCTGCACGCTTCGGTGGAGAGGAGTTCTCGCTGCTCATGCCCGCCACCTCGATCGATGCGGCGGCGACGGTCGCCGAACGTGTGCGGTATGCCATTGAGGAACTCGTCATCGAGACCGAGGGCAAGCAACTCCGCGTCACCGTCAGCATAGGCGTCGCGAGTGCCGCCGAAACGCTCGAAGAGCTGATCCGCCGGGCCGACAAGGCGCTCTATCGGGCCAAGGAGAGTGGCCGGAACATGGTCGTCGTCGCCGACGACCGCGACGCAACCGACGAGGTCGTCGACCGCCGAGTCCGCACGGAGAACAGCACCAGCAGCGTTTCCTGACGGCGTCACGTCGCGTCGCCGAAGGATCGGGTACAATTCCGGGCCGCGCCGTGCCCGTGGCGCAGGAGCAACCGGGAGCATGAATGCCTGACTACGCTGTGATCGCCCTAGGCGGTAAGCAATACCGTGTCCGAGAGGGCGAGCGCCTGCTCGTCGACCGCCTCGCTATCGAGCCAGGTCAGACGTTCAGTCCCGACGTCCTCGCGGTTGGGGGAGACAACGCGATCAACGACGGCGGTTCGGTCACAGCCCGGGTCGAGGAGCACCTGCTCGGCAAGAAGATCGTGGTGTTCACCTACCGTGCAAAGAAGGACTCCAAGAAGAAGCGCGGGCACCGCTCGCGTCTGTCGCGAATCCAGATCGAATCTATCGCCGGGGTATAAGACGTGGCACACAAAAAAGGTGGCGGCTCCAGCCGCAACGGACGTGACTCCAATGCACAGCGGCTCGGCGTAAAGGTGTTTGCCGGTCAGGTCGTGCCCGCCGGGTCGATCATCGTGCGCCAGCGCGGCACGCGGTTTCATCCGGCCAACGGCACCGGTATCGGTAAGGACCACACGATCTTCGCGACGGTCAGCGGCCGGGTCGAGTTCACGAACGGTCGCAAGGGCCGGCGGATCTTCGTGCACCCGGAGGCTCTGACGGCGTAGCGCTACCTGGGGGACGGAAGTCGTGACAACGTGACGAGTCTTGGACTGAAACGTGCCTGCCGTACGCCGACAACCGTGCATCGCGGTCTGCGGCGAATGGGAAGGCCGTCAGCTTCGCCGATCACGGTGGGCGGAGGGGCGGCGTGGCCGGCCCCCCCCCAGGGGCTGTTCAGGTCGCCGGTCACGCATTCGGTGGGTTATCGCGCCTATCAGCCCGGCGCGGGCACGAGCAGTGGTCAGAGCACCCGTCGTGCGGAGACGTTGATCGGCTGGGGCGTGCGGGATAGCTGGTGCCAACCATCAAATGAGAGGGCAAAGCCAAGTCCAGAGCATTGGCTTGCTGGCTGATTTCTTTGGT
>JANMDV010000024.1:0-6156 GCA_031376485.1 Actinomycetota bacterium | reverse complement strand
GACGCAGGTGATGGTCTGACCGACCTGGAGGCGTTTGCCGAGGTACCAGTTCAACTGGAGGTACTCGATCTTGTCCGAATCCCTGCAGTAGGCGGGCTTGCTCGCGACCAATCGAATGCGCTTGCCGTTGCCGGGACAGTTGCCGCCGCGAGGGCAGTAGTCGAGTCGCCATGTGCCGAAGCCGATGGCCTTCTGTCCGCCGAACTGCGTCCACCGGATGCCGGTCGCCCGAGCCCGTGCGCTGCGAGGGGCGCTCCGACGAGAGTCAGAAATGATCGTCGGGCGCATCTGCCACGCCGCGCCGAAGAGGTAACTCTCGTAATAGACGCGGATCGTCGATTGCACACGCCGGCTGTAGTCGACGCGAACGTCGTAAATCGCGCTCCAGTTCACCGGCTGACCCGGGGCGTAGCCCGTGAGGGCGGGGTCGCAGATCGCCGGACCGTCGGCCAGGACGGTGATCGTGACGACCGTGCCCGCCACACTGACAGCGGTGACCTGCGTACCGCCCGCCAAGCCGCCGGCGCGGGGCTTGTCGCGATCGCCGACCTTCGGCTCGATGACCGTGATTCCGGTAGCTCCGGCGGGCAGGGTCTTCGTCACGGTCGCCGTGGCGTTGCAGTCGATCCCCATGAACGCCTCGGTGCTGCTCACAGCGCCGTTGATCGAGATCGAGTTGGCCGGGGTCAGTTTCGGCGCGGCCGCTGCGCCGGCTGCGACGAGCAGCGTCGCCACCAGAGCGAGAGTGAGTCGACCAAGCACGAGTCGAGGCTACTCCTTCCGTGCGCCCCGTCCTTGGGCCGAGGATCCAGGTGCTACTTGTGCGCTGCCGGCGCGGCCGCGGCGCGGCCTTCTTCGATCTGGCGCTTGTCGCGCGCCTTCTTCTTGCGCTGACGATCTTTGTTCCAGCGAATGGCCTTGCGTGCGCCTCGTCCCAACGGGTCCTCCTTGATCGATGACGTGCCCGACGACTCTACGCGATCATGCGCGAAGCCTCACGTGATCGGCTCCGGCAGCACATGGGGTGCGGCCGGAGCCGATGGAGCCGTCGCTTGGCCGCGCTACTTGATGAACAAAATCTCCGAGTACTTCGGGAGCGGCCACAGGTCGTCGGCGACGATCCGCTCGAGCTGGTCGGCGACGTCGCGCACGGCGGCCATGGCGGGCAACACCTTGTCGCGCATGAACACTGCGTGCTTCAGCGCATCGACGTCGGGGTGGGCGACGTTGACCTTCTCGAGCGCTTTGAGGGTCGTCACGAGTTTCTTGACCAGTGCGTCGGTCTCGCGCACGAGCTCGAGCACCCCCGCAGCCTTGAGCTGTGCAAGGTGGCGAAGCGCCGCCGGCAGGATCATTGTGCGGGCGATCGACGCCGCGGTTTCGGCCTCGATGTTGAGTTTGGTCACGTACTGCTCGACCCATACCTCGTACCGCGACTCGATCTCACGTGAGTTCAGCACCCCGTACTTCGAGAAGACCCCGATGGTGCTCTTGGAGATGACCTCGGGGAGGGCGTCCGGCGTTGTGCGCAGGTTCTTGAGGCCGCGCTTGGTCTCGGCCTCAACGTGCCAGGCCTCGTCGTAGTTGTCGCCACCGAACACGATCTTGCTGTTCGCCTTATATGCCTTGCCGAGCACGCCGGCCAGCACCTGGTCGACGCTCTGTCCACCCTTCATCGCCGCCTCAACCTTGTCGGACAAGTCGTCGATCGCCTCGGCTGCGATCGTGTTGAGCACGGTGTTGGCGAAGCTCGGGGACATGCTCGAACCGAGCGCCCGGAACTCGAACTTGTTTCCCGTGAACGCAAACGGGCTGGTGCGGTTGCGGTCGCCGCCGTGCATCGGAAGCGGCGGCAGTACCGGGGTGCCGAGACCCAGCACCGACTCCGGCGTGGTCTCACCGCCTTTGCCTTTCGCCAGGGCGTCGAACACCCGCTCCAGGTCGCCGCCAAGGAAGATCGAGATGATCGCGGGTGGCGCCTCGTTGGCGCCCAGGCGGTGGTCCTGCCCGGCGGTTGCGACCGATGCCCGCAGCAGGCCCTGGTGGACGTTGACCGCCTGGATCACGGCAGTCGCGAAGAACAGAAACTGCTCGTTGTCGTGCGGGTTGTCACCCGGCTCCAAAAGGTTTCGGCCGGTGTCGGTCGCCATCGACCAGTTGTTGTGCTTGCCGGACCCGTTGACGCCCGCGAAGGGCTTCTCGTGGAGCAGACACACCAGGCCATACCGCCGGGCAACGGATTGCATGATCTGCATCGACAGTTGCTGGTGGTCGGAGCCGACATTCGAGTTCTCGAACATCGGGGCGAGCTCGTACTGGTTCGGGGCGACCTCGTTGTGGCGGGTCTTGATCGGCACACCGAGCCGGGCCAGCTCATCCTCGACTTCGAGCATGTACGCCAGGACGCGTTCGGGGATCGATCCGAAGTAGTGGTCGTCCAGCTCGTGGCCCTTGGGCGGTTTGGCCCCGAACAACGTCCGCCCCGTGGTGATCAGGTCGGGCCGCTCGTAAAAATACTGTTCGTCGATCAGGAAGTACTCCTGCTCCGGCCCGATCGTGGTGAACACCCGCTGGGTCTCGTGGTCGTCGAACAGGCGGAGCGCCCGCATGGCCGCCCGCGAGAGCGCATCCATCGAACGCAGGAGCGGAATCTTGTGGTCAAGCGCCTCGCCCGTCCACGACGCGAACGCGGTGGGGATACACAGGAACGAACCGTTCGGGTTCCGCAGTATGAAGGCGGGGCTGGTGGGGTCCCAGCCGGTGTAGCCACGCGCCTCGAACGTCGCGCGGATGCCGCCGGTCGGGAAGCTCGACGCATCAGGCTCGCCACGGATCAGCTCGCCGCCCGAGAACTCTGCGATCGCGCTGCCGTCGCCGTCGGGGTTGAAGAACGAATCGTGCTTCTCGGCCGTCGACCCGGTCAGCGGCTGGAACCAGTGGGTGTAGTGCGTCGCGCCCTTCTCCATCGCCCATTCCTTCATGGCTTGGGCGACGACGTTCGCGATGGACGAGTCGAGCTGGTCGCCACGCTCGATCGTGCGCTGCAGCTGCCGAAAAACGTCCTTCGGCAGGTGCGTGCGCTGGGCGGCCTGCCCGAAGACGTCCTCGCCAAAGATGGCGGCGCCGGGCGCTGTCAGGTCTGGGGTACCGAGTGACGTGCCGTTGGGGCTCCATCGAGCGGCGTGGACATTGGCCTGACGGGTTCTCACCATCGTTTGTGTCGTCCTCCTTGCCCGTCCGGGATGCACGCCGGTCGCGGCTCGCGGTGGGTCAGTGGTGGTGGGTCGGGAGTTTCGCCCCGTTTTCTACAGGAGCGGCTGCCACTCGGCGTTTCGCCACATGGCGAAAGCGGGTCGAACGGCTTTCGCCACGTGGCGAAGGGTATGTCAGTTCTTGTACTTTTCGGCCACGGCAGCGTCGGCTTGGGCGACCATCTTCTTCATGCGCTGCCGCATCTCACCAAGGAGCGCGGTGAGCGTGGGATCCGAGGTCGCGAGTATCTGGGCGGCCAGAAGCCCGGCATTCTGTCCGTTGTCGATCGCGACCGTCGCGACGGGAACGCCGCGCGGCATCTGCAGGATCGACAGCAGCGAATCCATGCCGTCGAGTGCGGCGGTGCGGACCGGCACGCCGATGACCGGCAACACCGTCACCGACGCCAGCATGCCCGGCAGGTGCGCGGCGCCGCCTGCGCCCGCGATGATGACCTTCAAGCCGCGCTCGGCGGCGGTCGTGCCGTACGCGATCATCTCGTTGGGCGTGCGATGAGCCGAAACGACCCGCACCTCATGAGCGACGCCCAGTTCGGTCAGCACGTCTGACGCCGGGCTCATCACGGGGTGGTCGCTGTCGCTGCCCATTACGATCCCGACCAACGGCGTGGGCATCTATTCGCCCCCTTCGGGTCGGCTCAATCGCCTCCGGGGGCTGAGGAGAAGTGATCTCACAAGCTTATGCTCACAGCCGGACCTGCGATGCGGCTTGGCGTGCCCGCTTGAGGGAGTCCTCGAGGGTGCTCCCCAAGGCGGTGACGTGACCCATTTTACGTCCCACGCGAACCTCCGATTTTCCGTACAGGTGCAGATGGGCGCCCGGCACCGCCGACGCGGCCGCGATTGAGATCTCTGCCGAGCCCGAGCGCGTCCCAAGCAGGTTGACCATGACCGCCCGCTGGGTACGCATCTCCACGCTGCCGAGCGGCAGGTCGAGCACACCGCGAAGATGGTTCTCGAATTGCGACGTCTCACACGCCTCGATCGTGTAGTGGCCGGAGTTGTGGGGACGCGGCGCGAGCTCGTTGACCAGGACTCGGCCGTGGGCCAGCACGAACAGCTCGACCCCCATCACCCCGATCGCATGGGCGGTCGCGGCGGCCTGTAGCGCGATCTCCTCGGCCCGCCCTGCGGTACTCGGGTCGATCGGTGCCGGAACGAGCACCTCATGGCAGACGTGATCGCGCTGGCGGGTTTCGGCAACGGGGTACGGCACGGCCTCCCCGCCCGGTCGGCGAGCGACCATCACGGCGAGTTCGCGGGTGAACGCGACGAAGGCCTCGACCAAGACGCCTTCGCCGCGATCGAGCCGCTCGAATGCCGCAACCGCCTCGGCCGGTGTCTGACACGTCGCGTTGCCGTACCCGTCGTAGCCCAACTTGCGCGACTTCAACATCAGCGGCCAGCCGAAATCCCGTCCCAACGCCTCCATGTCCGACGCGCGGTCCGCTACCGCGAAGGACGGCACCGGGATGCCTTCGGTGCGAAGCATCTCCTTCTGCAGAGCCTTGTCCTGCACCGTCGCAACAGCGGCGGCGGTCGGGCGCACGGGAGTTCCGGCGGCCTCGACGGCGGCGAGGGCGGATGCCTCCACGAACTCGTTCTCGAGCGTCACGACCCCGCATTCGACGCCGAGCCGGGCGACGGCGCCGGCATCGTGCCAATCACCCTCGACAAGTCCGGTCGCGACGCCCGCGGCGGGCTCACCGGCCTGGCCAAGCACCGCCACCGAAATCCCAAGCGGCCATGCCGCCAGGCAGGTCATCCGCGCGAGCTGACCCGCGCCGACGATCCCGACGTCATACCTCCGCCGACCCGGGATGGCGCCCTTTGATGCGGTCACAGTGGCGGCGGAAGTCACGGCGGGACGCTACCAAGCCCGCCCGAACCCCACGCGGACCCATCGCGCAGCGGCTGCTAAACTGCCGCGACCCGGGCGGTTAGCTCAGTTGGGAGAGCACTAGCTCGACAAGCTAGGGGTCACTGGTTCGAGCCCAGTACCGCCCACTATTCGACAGAGTCCGGTTGGTTTTCGACGTTCGCGATGTGACAGTGGGCTGTTGCGTGGTGTCCTTCTCCCGACCCGGCGTCACCTCGCTGAAAAAGCGACGCACAGGTAACTCACAGCACACGCTCAGGATTCGCCGGTACATTGGCCTCTCCGTAATCATGGGAGGGTGGCATGGACCGAAACGGACGGGTACAGGCGGCCCAGGCGGCACGGATCCTGGTGGTGGACGACGAGGAGAGCATCACGCAGCTGTTGTCGACGGCGCTGCGATATGAGGGGTTCGAGGTCCAGACGGCTGCGACCGGACGCGACGCGTTGAGCGAGGCCGAGTCGTTTCGGCCCGATCTGGTCCTGCTCGACGTGATGCTTCCCGACCTGGACGGCTTCGAGGTGCAGCGGCGCCTACCGGGGGGATCGACTCGGACGCCGGTGGTGTTCCTGACGGCCCGGCGCGACACCGAAGACCGCGTGCGGGGGCTGACGATCGGCGCCGACGACTACGTCACCAAGCCGTTCAGCCTGGAGGAGCTCATCGCCCGTGTCCGGGCCGTGCTGCGGCGGACGCGCGGTGATGACACCGACACCAGGCGCATCGTCTACGCCGACGTTGAGCTGGACGAGGAGACCTACGAGGTCCGCCGCGCCGACACGCTCGTCGAGCTGACGCCGACCGAGTTCAACCTGCTGCGCTACCTGTTGGCGAACGCCGGGCGGGTGCTGAGCAAGCCGCAAATCCTGGACCACGTGTGGCACTACGACTTCGGCGGCGACGCCAACGTCGTCGAGACCTACATCAGCTATCTGCGCAAGAAGCTCGATGCACTGGGTCCACCGCTCATCCAGACGGTCCGTGGCGTCGGGTACACGCTGCGG
>JANMDV010000019.1:0-2959 GCA_031376485.1 Actinomycetota bacterium | reverse complement strand
GACACGGCGCGACGTCCTCAAGTACGCGGCCGGAGGGGCCGTCGCGTTCGGACTGGCAGGCGGGGCGACGCTGGGACGGCCCGAGCGCTCAGGCGCTGTGACGGCGACCCGCCATATCGCGCTCTGGATAAACGAGGGTTTTCAGACCTTGATCGACGGGACACAGATCTACGCCTGGGCGTTCAGCGACACCCCGACCGGCTTCGGCACGCGCCGTGGGAAGGTGCTGCCGGAGGACCCGTTTCCCGACCACGTCAGTTTCTTCCCCGCTGCGACGTTGCGCGCGGTGGAGGGCGAGGAGATCCACATCGAGGTGACGAACCTCCTCGACGAGGATCACAGCTTCGTGATCGAGGACCGCGTCGCCAACAGCGACATCGTCAACAGCGGACCTATCGAGCCGGGCCAGACGTGGACGGGAACGTTCGCCGCGCCCCCCGCCGGCACCTACATCTACCAGGACACGCTGCAGCGACCCCTGAACCGCGTGATGGGCCTGCACGGCATGTTCGTCGTGATGCCGGCCCAGCCGGTCGTCTCCGTCCTGGGGACGCCGATGAGGGCGTACAGCACCGGCGACCCGGTGTTGTTCGAGCGCCAGTGGGTGTGGGAGTTGCACGGCGTCGATCCCGTGTGGCACGAGTTGGCGAGCGCCGGGTTCTTCCGCGTTGCCGACTTCCCCCCGTTCGTGGGACGGTACTTCTTGATCAACAACCGCAGCGGCTTTATGGCGTTCGCCTCCGACGGGGCGAAAGAGGACACCAAGCCGCACGGGCACATGCGCGAGCCAGACGAGCCGGGCCAGCTCATCCGGCTGGCCAACGTCGGCCTCAACGTCCATGGGGCGCACTTCCACGGCAACCACGTGCGTGTCGTGGCGGCCGGGGCACGGGTGCTCAACACCCGGGGCGAGGACATCCAGATTCCCGGCAACGAGCCGTTCATCGACCACGTCATGGAACGCGACATGGTGCTGATGGAGCCGCTCAACCACAAGGACGTGATCCTGCCGTTCGAACAACCACGGGACATCGCCACGCCCGCCCGCTCGCTCGTGCGCGGCACCGCCTTTGACTATCCGATGCACAGCCACGCCGAGATGTCGCAGACCGCGGCCGGCGGGCTCTATCCGAACGGCATGCTGACCGACTGGGAGCTTGAGATATGAACACTGGAAACGGAGCGACCGGGAGCGGTTCCAGCGTAAGCGGCTCGAGAGGCCCCGGCGGGGGCACGGCACCCGCCGTCGTTGACGCCGACATCCGCGCGCAGGCTACGAGCAGTGGAAACGGAGCGGGCGGGAGCGGTTCCGGCGGCTCGGGAGGCTCCGGCGGGGGCACGGCACCCACCGTCGTCGACGCCGACATCCGCGCGCAGGCGATCGCCTTCTCGAGCAAGCAGCCGAAGCAGGGCAGCCCGCGAACGCCGTTCAGGCTGACGCCGGACCGCGTCTACACGCGCAAGTTCTTTGGCAGCGGCAAGCTTCTGATGCCCGACGGCAAGACGGTGCGCTTCTGGGGTTTCGAGGACACGACCTCGGGACGGCGTCTGCCGTCGCCCTTGATCCGCGCCACCGAGGGCGAGATCGTCCACGTGACGCTGCACGCGTCGAAGCGCGTCCACACAATCCATCTGCACGGCATCGAGCCGGAGCCATGGAACGACGGCGTGGGCCACACCTCGTTCGAGATCAGCGGCCAGTACACCTACCAGTTCCGTCCGGCCACCGCGGGCACCTACTTCTACCACTGTCACGTCAACACGGTCCTGCACGTGCAGATGGGAATGTTCGGGGCGCTCATCGTGGACCCATACCCGACCCACAACGCAGCCGGCCGGCGCCTGGCGTTCACTGGCGGTCCGGCGTACGACGTCGAGCGGCTGTGGGTGGCCTTCAGCATCGATCCGAATTGGCGGCGACTGAACCACGCCGCAGGCCTTGACGGCTCTGACGCCGGACTCAACATCTTCAATCCCAAGTACGACTTGATCAACGGTATGCCCCAGCCACTCGGGCCGACTGCCGAGATCACCCACCCAGACGTCGCAGTGCGCGCGAAGGTCGGCCAGACAGTCCTCCTTCGTCTGCTGAGCGCCGGGTACATGCAGAAGGAGTGGACGTTCCACCCCGGACGTACCCACGGAAAGCGACTCGACGTACAAGTGGTGGCGGCCGACGGCAGGCCGTTCGTGGCGACGAACGCGGCGGGCGGCACCTTCCATCCGCGCTTCGCCCGGCAGACGCTCAGGATGGGCCCGGCGGAACGCTACGACTGCATCGTGACCGCGCCCATTCCCGACGTGTACCCCGTCACGATCGACACCTTCGACTGGTTGTCACTGGAGGACGCCGGTCAACCCCACGCCGATCGTCGGCGCGGCACGGCTCGCACCACGATCACGTTTACCGCCTAGCGCAACCGTCCGGTCGAGCCGAACATGCAGTCCCTGCGTCCGTCCGGCGCGGGGAGGGCCTCGACGACGACCGCGGGTCCGGTCCCAAGCGGTGCGGTTGCGTACGCAGCGATCCCGTTCCGGCAAGCGAAACCTTTCGCGCCAGCCTTCTTGATCAACTATCCAAACGTACAGGGATAAAGCTGTTCCAAGGTATAGGCACTCATAGCCGTGGATCAGGTTTCATGGGACCCATAAATTTGGACGAAGTCATGCCACGAAAGATCGAGTTCTCGGATCGGACCATGGCGCGTCCGGCCATCGTCGAGCTTGGGCAATCCGCGGCCATCCCAATCTTGAAGGAGCTCGATGCATCCCCCCACGCGCACTGATTACGGCGCCGGTGAGCCGGTTGGAAACGGCTCGCGCCACGGCACGACACGGCGCGACGTCCTCAAGTACGCGGCCGGAGGGGCCGTCGCGTTCGGGCTGGCAGGCGGGGCGACGCTGGGACGGCCCGAGCGCTCGGGCGCTGTGACGGCGACGCGCCACGTCGCGCTGTGGG
>JANMDV010000291.1:0-6856 GCA_031376485.1 Actinomycetota bacterium | reverse complement strand
CTATTCTTCTACGAACCCTCTCAGGGCCTGTGTCATGACTCCCTCACCGTTCGGCGGCTGCAAACCGTCGCACTCCGGCACTGGCGAGATCGCCGTTACCACCAGTAGGGGCGAGGCTCGCCACCACCGCAGTGCTCGGTTTTCGCTCGCCGTCCGGCAAGGGAGTTCTCATGACACAGGCCCTAAGTCAGCGTCAATGAACTACTACGACGTATGGCGGCTGCAAACCGTCGCCATGCGGCGTCCGCGAGATCGCCGTTATTCCCGATAGCGGCGAGGCTCGCGGACACCGCCTGGCTCGGTTTTCGCTCGCCTTCCGCCGTAGTAGTTACTCATTGACACTTCCTAACCGTCAGTCGAGGCGCTCCACACCGGTTTCATACCTCGTTCCTACGCCGAGGTCATCCGGTCAAGGCTTCGTAAGGTCGATCAGATGGGTATGCAACGGAATGCATCCCGGAAGGACGACACAATGCACCACACCACGGGCCACCCCAGGGAGGACCGGCGACGGGGCATGGACGCCCCATCGACCAACGGAACGGAACGAGTGGCGTTGGAGCACTTCGCCGCCCGTAAGGCCGCGAAGCACGCATCAGCCGTGCTGAGCACGATGCGCGACGCACTGATCATCGTCGATGAGCGTGGGGCCATCACCGACGTCAACGGTGGGTTCTGCACGATGACCGGATTCGGACGCCACCAGATGATCGGCAAGCGGAAGTATCCGTTCTGGTCGCGCATCGACAGTGCGGCAAACTCCGCCGCGATCGCCGAGCTGCTTCGCACGACCGCGTTCGGAGCGACGGAGGTGGAGTTGGTCTTGGTACGCAAGTGGGGAGAGCGTTTTCGTGTGTCCGCCTCGATCGCGCCTTTGCGTGGCCGGAGTGATGAGCGCATCGGGTACGTCGGCACCCTCCGCGAGATCGACCCCCAGGCGCATGATCCAGTGGGCCCGACATCCGTCGAGCCCGATCAAGCAGGGCTCATCGCGGAGCTGGCCGCGGCAATCGAGGAGCCATCGGTCGACGCCGCGTTCGCCCGCATCGCCGAGCACGCCGCCCACGCCGTGACCGGCGACGCGGCCGTGATCGTCCGAATTGCGGATGGCGACGCGACCAGAGTCGGACGGTGGACGGCCGCAGGGGGTGAAGACCTCGCGGACGTCATCGCACCCAGTTCCGTCAGCCAGGTCTTCGCCGAGGGCGGTTTGCGGACCGAAGGCACCTCCGAAGGGGCTTTTGCCTCGGTGATCGGCTGCCCGATCCGGTTGGGAGGGCACCCTTGGGGGGCCGTGTACGTCGCTCGCGCCAACGTCAACGGTCCGCTTCCGGCCGATGCCTCGGCCATGGTGGCTCGCTTCGTCGCGACCGCCACCCTCGCGCTCATCGCGATCGACGCACGCCGTCCGTCCGACAGACGCGCACCAGGTGATCCTCTGACAGGGCTTGATGACCGCGCCGCGTTCGACGAACGTCTGCTCTCCGAACTCGGAAGGGCTCGGCGGTATGGACGGGATCTCAGCCTTGTCGTCGTCGAAATGGACGACATACATGAGAGTGCGCACGACCCGGGAGATGCTGTTCGCGATCGTGTGCTTGCGGCCACCGCCGGCATCTTGCGCCGACTGATCCGTGCGGGTGACGTTGTCGCCAGAATCCGGACGGGCGGGTTTGCCTGGCTTCTCCCCGAGACCGACTCCCGCGGCGCGATCCTCGCCGCTGAACGCGCCCAGGCGCTGATCGGAAAGATCAGCATGCCGGCCGGCAACTTGGTGACGGTCTCGTGCGGTATCGCCGATGCACGCGAGGCCGACCACGATCCCGGAGAGATCTTCGGTCATGCCGAGCTGGCACTCCGCCAAGCACGCGCGGCGGGCCGCAACGGAATCGCCCGGTTCGGCTCGAGCCGTCCACAGGTGTCGGTGTCCGGGTACGGTGCCGACGGACGGCGCCAGACCCTGGCCAGCTTGCGGCTGGTGGCACGCGCAATGGATACGACCGGCGGCCAGAGCGCCCGGTCCTCGGCGGGCGTCGCCGACCTTTCGGAGCGGACGGCGCGGCGAATGGGCTGGACCGCCGCCGACGCGCAGCTCCTGCACGAGGCCACGCTTGTGCGTGACATCGGCATGCTCGGCATCCCCGAGCAGATCCGGTCGAAGCCCCATGGTCTGAGCGCCCCAGAGCGCAAGCAGTTCCAGACGCACGCCGAACTCGGCGCCCAGCTTGTCAGCCAGGTCCTCACCGATCAACAGGTCGCATGGATCCACCACCACCACGAGCGGTTCGACGGTGCCGGCTATCCCGCAGGGATCAGCGGCAGCCGAATCCCCGAGGGCGCCCGAATCATCGCTGCCGCCGACGCATGGATCGAGATGGTGTCCGAGCTGAAGGGCCGTACCTGCACCACCGAGATCGTCGAACAGTTTGAGGCCGAGGCAGGCTGGCAACTCTGTCCAAAGGTCGTGGCGGCGCTCCTCGACATCGCCTGCGACCGTGTGTCTCTCCCCACGCCGATGTCCTCACCGTCAACCGAACCCGTCACGTGTGTGGCGGGAGCAGGAGCGGGTCTCCGCTAAAGGACGAGCGTGTCGTTCTGAGCGGGCCATCACCGGCCCGCTCAGTTCGGCCCTGCGAAGAGGTGGCCCCTGGCGGTCTGACCCTGCCGGCAGGTGCGTCCGTGCCACGAACTGACAAGACCTGCGGAGCCGGCGCGGGCCTGCGGTCATCTGATTGTCCCCACTGTGCCGCGATTTGCGCGCACGGCCCATCCAACAACGCATTCAGAAGGAGAGGAGCACAAGTGGCAAACACACGGAAATCGCTCGCCACCCGTGGCGCCAAATGGCTCGCGATCCTCACCCTCGCGGGGTGCATGTCCCCGACGTTGGGGTACGCGCAAGAGATCCCGCTCGCGGCAGTCGACGCCGCTGTCCTGGCAGGCAGTAACGAAACCGGGCTCGCGCGTACCGAGGTCGGCGTGGCGTGGACCGCCGAGGTCGTTCGTCCGATTTCGGCTCGGACGGCACCGGACGCCGAGTCGACCGCACTCATGAAGCTGCACCCGTACGGTGTGGGACCGCTCCCCACCACGCTGCTCGCGACCCGCGGATATCGCGACCGGACCGGCCGCGACTGGGTGCGCGTCCAGCTCAACCGCCGGCCCAACGAGACCACTGGATGGGTCCCCGCCGATGCTGTGCTCCTGCGCCGGACAGAGGTCAGGGTCGTCGTCCTCATGACCAGCCGCCGACTGGAGGTGTGGCGTGGAAGTCAACGGGCGCTCAGCGTGCCCGTCGGCATCGGACGGTCCCAGACGCCCACGCCGACCGGCCGGTTTGCGATCGATGACATGTGGGAGACCGACGCGACGACACGCCGCATCTACGGCCGCTTCGTATTCGCCCTCACCGCGCACTCCGATGTGCTGAAGCGCTTCAACGGCGGGGAGGGACGGATCGCCTTCCATGGCGGCGGCTCCTCGCGCCGGATCGGGGCGCGGTCGAGCTTCGGCTGCCTCATCGTCTCGGATCAGGCGCTCCAGCGTCTCTGGAAGCTGGTGGGGCCCGGCACATCCGTCACGATCGTCGCCGACTGACAAATTGCGTCAGGGCCGACCCTTCGGTGCATGGACTACGCTCCGGGCCATTCATCAGTCGGGAGAAGATCTCAGATCGGCATGATCGGGTGAGACGGCCAAGCAGCGGCATCAGGTGGCTCTGGGCCGTCGGGGTCGCGCTTGCGGCAATCGTGATCGTCGGATCGCAGCTGGGCGATCGGGAGGCCGGGAGTCCGCCTCCGACAACCAGGTCGTCGACGACCACCGACGACCTGGATTCGTCCGGTAACGCGAGCGGCGACGCATCGACCGGGGCGGTCGATCTGACCGGCCGCGTCACCCGCGTGATCGACGGCGACACCGTCCGGGTGGAGAGCCGTGGGTTCGAGACGACGGTCAGGCTGATCGGGATCGATACGCCCGAGACCCGCAAGCCCGGCGCGCCGGTCCAATGCTTCGGGCCGGAGGCATCCCGACGCGCCCAGGCCCTCCTGTCGGGCAAGCGGGTTCGGCTGCTCGGGGACCCCACGCAGGACACCAGGGATCGCTTCGCTCGCCTGCTCGCATACGTGTACGTGGATGGGGCGACGCGGAGTGTCAACGCTCAGCTCGTCGAGGAAGGCTTCGCGAAGGTCTACGTGTACCGACCGAGCCGGCCGTTTCGGCACACCACCGCGTTCCTCGCCGCCGAGTCCCGGGCACGTACCGGCCGCCGCGGGCTGTGGGGCCCTCCCTGCAACACTCCTGCGCCCGTCGCGAGATCGTAAGAAAGGCTCGGCACCGTTGCCGCTACGCGGTGGTCGCATCCCGTCCCGCCAGCCACTGCTCGACGCTGGCGCGGTAGGCGGGGACCAGGTGGGCTTCCTTGCGGTTGGACAGGATCAGGCGGGCGGCGTCCTCGGGGCTGTGGCCACGCAGGCGCAGGGTGGCGTACGCGACGAAGACGCTGCGGCGGCGACCGCGCTGGCAGTGGATCAAGACCTTGGCGGCGGGGTCCTGCAGGGCTTCGGCCGCGAACTCGGCGGCGGCGGCCCAGGCGTCAGGCGATTGGGGGCGACCGTGATCCCACATCGGCGCGTGCGCGACCCGGTCGGCTCCGAACATCGCCCGCTGCATGTCCATGTCGCCGCTGAACCTGGTCTGGGCAAGGGCGCGGCAGTTGACGACATGGGTGATTCCTTGCTCGTTGGCAAGTTGTGGGAGGGACTCGGGCGTGGGCAGGCTGCCGATGGCGATGCGCTCGTCGCCGATCCACGTCCACGGGGCGGTGCGGGTACCGGGACCGTAGACACGGTCGGCCAGGCGAAAGCGTGCGGCACGCCAGCCGCGGGGAAGGTGCGCGGTGCTCACCCTGCCAGACGCGCCAAGGCGATCGTGGCATTGTGGCCGCCGAACCCGAAGCCGTTGGACAGCACCACGTCGACCTGAGCTGCGCGCCCGGTGTTCGCAACGTGATCGACCCCCGCACACGTCGGGTCCAGATCTGCCAAGTTGATCGTGGCCGGGATCATGTTCTCGCGAATCGCCATGGCACCGAGCGCCGCCTCGACCCCGCCGGTCGCACCCAGGCAGTGTCCATGCATCGATTTGGTGGAGCTGACCGCGACAGTGGCCGCCACGTCCGGCCCCAGCGCCTTCTGGATGACACGGATCTCGGATGGGTCGCCCACCGGCGTTGAGGTGCCGTGAACGTTGATGTAGTCGACCTGCTCGGGCGCGATGCCGCCGTCGTCCATCGCCATGCGCATGGCAAGTGCAGGGGCGTGGCCGGTCGGATCGGGCTCGGTCAGATGATGGGCGTCGCCGCTCATGCCGTATCCCACGACCTCGCACCAAATGTCGGCGCCGCGCGCCTGGGCGTAGCCCAGTTCCTCGAGTACGAGCACCGCGCCGGCCTCGCCCATGACGAAGCCGTCGCGACCGGTGTCGAACGGACGGCTGGCGGTGGCTGGATCGTCGTTGCGGGTGGAGAGCGCCTTCATCGAGTTGAATGCGGCGATCGAGATGGGGGTGATCGCCGCCTCCGCCCCGCCGGCCAGCATGGCGTCGGCGTGACCGCGCCGTATCGCCTCGAGGGCGTCGCCGATCGCGTGGTTGCCCGACGCACACGCCGTGACGGGACATGACAGCGGCCCCCGCAGGCCGAGTGCCATCGAGACCTGTGCGGCCCCCATGTTGGCGATCATCATCGGGATGAACAGTGGTGACACGCGCGTGGGACCACGCTTGATCAGGACCGCGACCTGGTCCTCGAACGTCTGAAGACCGCCGACACCGCTCGCGATGATCGCGCCGATCCGATCGTCACCATGCGCGCCGAGCGGCAGCCCGGCGTCCTCGACGGCCATCTTGCCGGCGGCAACGGCCAGTTGGGCGAACCGGTCCATCCGTCGCGCGGACTTGTGGTCCATGTAGGCGACGGGATCGAAGCCCGTGGCCTCGCAGGCAAATTTGGTGATGTGCTCGGAGGGGTCGAACAGGGTGATCGACCGCGCACCCGACCGGCCGGCGACCGCGGCCGCCCACACGGCTTCGCGGCCGATGCCGATCGCCGTGACCAGGCCGATGCCCGTGATGACCACTCGACGTTTTCTGTCTGCCACGCGTCTCCTCGTTACCGCTACATGGACATGCCGCCGTCGACCGGCAGCACCACACCCGTGACGTACGCCGCGGCGGGCGAACAAAGAAACGCGACGGCCCCGGCAACGTCCTGCGGCGTCCCCAGGCGCGGCAGCGGGGTGGACTCGAGAAGCTTTGCGCGCAGGTCGTCGCCCAGCTCTGCCGTCATGTCGGTCTCGATGAAGCCGGGCGCCACCGCGTTGACCCGCACCCCGCGTCCGCCGCACTCACGCGCCAGCGACTTGACCATGCCGATCATGCCGGCCTTGGCCGCGGCGTAGTTGACCTGCCCCGCGTTGCCGCCGATTCCCACCACGGACGAGACGGCCACGATCGATCCCGCCCGCCGCTTGAGCAGGCCGCGCATGGCTGCCCGTGCCGTAAAGAACGCGCCGTCCAGGTTGGTGCGGAGCACTGCGCTCCAGTCGTCTGCGCTCATGCGCATCGCCAGGCCGTCACGCGTGATGCCGGCGTTCAGGACAACGGCCTCGAGGTCGCCCAGACCGCCTTCCGTCGCGGCCACGAATGCGGCGGCCGAGGCCTCGTCTGCCACGTCGACCTGACAGACGAGCGCGCGCCGACCCGCGGCCTCCACAGCCGCGGCCGTCCGCGCGGCACCCTCGGCGTCACGCAGGTAACCGATCGCAATGTCGTAGCCGGCTTCGGCCAGCGTGAT
>JANMDV010000285.1:0-3470 GCA_031376485.1 Actinomycetota bacterium | reverse complement strand
AGCGGAGTTTTTCGTGGTCGAGCGGCTTCCCGCCTGTCGCGACCACGGTCCGAACGCGGGCACCGAAGCGCTTCGCCAGGGTATCGGCGACCGCCATGGCTGCGATGGCGGCGGGCGACCCGTCTGTGCCGACCACGATTGAACTGGGCCAGCGCTCCCGCTCCTCCGTCGGGCGGGCGATCAGCACCGAGCACGGCGCCTCGTGCAGCAGTTGGGTCGCGACCAAGCCGAACGCGATTCCATCCGCCCGACTCTTACCGTGGCTGCCGACCACGACCAGCGTCGCGTCCTGGCGCGCGATCTCAGCCAGAAGGCACTGGCGCGGGTCGCCCTTGATCGACCGCGTATCGACCGAGCGGATGGCTTCCGCAACCTCGCGACCACGACCGCTGGCAAGGCGCGCTTCCTCGGCGAGGGTCTCCAAGACCGAACTCATCAGAAAGCCCGCGTGCACGGCAATCGACGTGTCGCTGACGGTCACGAGCGTCAGGCTGCCCTCTGGAGCAGTGATGCGCGCCGCATACTGCGCTGCCTCGATACCCGCCTCGCTTGTATCGACACTGCAGACGGTCCGGTCGAAGATCGTCTCGATCGAATGTCGTGCGGTGTGCGGATCGGCCTTCATATCGTCATCAGTGTAGCTCGCGCCGCGCGCCGTCAGGCATCGTCGATCTGCCGCATATCGGTGACGAGAACGCCGTCCCAAGCCGCCGCGAGGACGCCGAATCATTCCTCCTCGTCACTGACTGAACGAGTCACCTACACTGAGCCGACCCCGCCGTCCGGCGAGGAAGTCCAAGAACTTTCCGCAGACACAGCCGAGAACCGGCTGACCGAAAGCTGGACCGGAGAGTCGGGCGGTCGCGCCGAAATCAGAGGTCCGTATGCTCGAGATCGGAACCGTCGGCTGGACGGTCATGATCGGCCTTGTCGTCGTACTTGTCGTCGTTGACCTGGTGATGGCGACGTTGCGACCGCACACGGTTGGGTTCCGAGAAGCGGCTGCCTGGTCGCTCTTCTACGTTGCGGTGGCGATCGGGTTCGGGGTCGTCTTCCAAGGTCAGGTTGGCACGGAGTACGGCGCGGAGTACTTCGCCGGCTACCTCGTCGAGAAGAGCTTGTCTGTCGACAACGTGTTCGTCTTCGTCATCATCATGCAGACGTTCGCCGTGCCCGAAAAACACCAGCACAAGGTGCTGACGATCGGGATTGTCACCGCGCTGGTCCTTCGTGCCATCTTCATCGCCCTTGGGGCAACGCTGCTCGAATTGTTTTCGTTCATGTTCCTGCTGTTCGGCCTGATGCTGATCGTCACAGCCATCCAGCTCTACCGGCACCGCGATGTCGACCCCGTCATCGAGGACAACCTGCTGGTTCGCCTGACCCGGCGGGTGCTTCCGGTCAGCGATGAATACGTCGGCGGCAAACTGGTGGCCGGCCCCAAGGGCCGCCGCGTGTTCACGCCCCTGTTCGTCGCCATCGTCGCGATCGGCAGCGCCGACATCCTGTTCGCGCTCGATTCGATCCCGGCGGTGTTCGGGATCACCGAGGAGGCCTACATCGTCTTTGCCGCCAACGCGTTCGCCCTGCTCGGCCTCCGCGCGCTGTTTTTCCTGGTCAAAGGCCTGCTCGACCGGCTGGTCTACCTCTCCACCGGGCTTTCGCTGATCCTTGCCTTCATCGGCGTCAAGCTGGTGCTCCACTGGGCCCATGGCCTGAATGACGCGATCCCCGAGATCCAGACGTCGCTGTCTCTCATTGTCATCGTTGTCGTGCTGACCCTGACCACGATCGCGAGCCTCATCAAGTCACGGCGCGACCCGGAAGCCCGCGCACACGCGGGCTCCCTGCGCGCAGAGCGATCCGCCAAAGACGGACGGCGCTGAATCTCGAGACAGCCTGGCAACTGATCATCGATCAGGCGCGGGACGCCGGTGCCGCGATCGGTCGGGAGCCCGGGCTCACGTTCTCCGGCGGGTACTCCGGCGTGTTCATCGACCTGGACGGCCACCCTGGGAGGTCGCGCACAACCCCGAGCTCCCGAGCCTCGACGACGGCACGATCTCCTTGTCGGCATCCAAGGCGACCGGCTGATTGGTTCAGGCGGGACCCAGCGGGAACAATGAGGAGATGAGACGCGAGAGCCGGCGGTATCGGGCAGACGAGCGGGTCGCCGTCGGGGCGACCGCGGTTCTGTGGCGCGGGCGGGACCTGGAGCTCAACCGGCCGGTCGCGATCAAGCGGCCGCACCCCCACCTTGTCGATGACGAGGAGACCCGTGCACGGTTCCTGCGCGAAGCACGGAACGCGGCGCGGCTCTCCCATCAGAACGTGGTGCAGATCTTCGACGTCGGCATCGACGACGAGGGTCCTTGGATCGCAATGGAGTTCGCCGAAGGCCAGTCACTGGCCGAGCATCTTCAGGGGAGCGGCCCGCTTGCTGCCGGCGAAGCAGCGCGGATCGGGGCCCAGATCGCCGCTGCGCTCGGCCACGCCCACCGCATCCCTGTGGTCCACCGGGATGTCAAGCCGGGCAACGTCATCATCGACGGGTCGGGTGCCGTGCGTCTGGTCGACTTCGGCTTGGCCAGGCTCGCCGACGACGGCACCCTGACCGCGGCCGGGCTCATCGCAGGCACACCGGCCTACATGGCCCCGGAGATCATTCGGGGAAACCCCGCAACGCCCGCGAGCGACGTATACGCGCTTGGCGTGGTCCTCTACGAGCTCCTGACCGGGGCTCCGCCGTTTACGGGCGGCAACGCGATGGCCGTCGCCCTTGCGCACGACCGGGAGGTTCCGCCGCCGATGTCCGCTGGGCTCGCTGTGCCTCACGCGATGGAACGGCTCGTCACGCTGTGCATGAGCAAGGACCCCGCGAAACGGCCGACGGCCGACGAGCTGGAGGTCGGCCTGCTGGAGATGACCGGGCCAGGGGACGTCACCCACGCGATCGCGTCGTCTGGTTCCGACGAGGCGGTGACGGTCGCCGGAGCCCCGGTCGCCGCCGGTGTCCCGCGAAGGCACCGGGCAACACCGAAACGCGCGTACTTCGCCGTTGCCACCGGAACCGCCCTTGCAATTGCGGCGCTTGGCGTGGGCATGGCAACCCGTGGCGACAACAACCAGGATCTCGGTTCGCCAGCCGCGACGCCGACCCAAAGCAAAACGGACGCTGTTCCAGTCGATGGGACCAACCCACAAGTCGAGCCGCCTGTACAGACACGGACGACGACGGCCAGGACCGGGCAAACGGCCGGGCGATCGCCCGCGGCCAGTCGTGTCGCTGAACTGATCGTTGCGGCGACTTCGGCCGGCGCGATCAGCGAGGGACGGGCAGCGACCCTCGAGAAGCGACTGCAGGACGCCGAGCAGGCGATCCTGGGCGGTGACGAGGACGCGGGCGCAGAGGATCTCGCGAAGCTCGCGCGGGGTTCCCGCCGCGGGCGACTCCGAGACAGCGCCCTCGC